>DASXHM010000071.1:0-6730 GCA_036488495.1 Myxococcales bacterium
CGCGACGACAGGGCGGGCGAGATCGGTTCCGGGCAGCCTCGTGACGGTTCCATCCATCCGTGTGACGCTACGCGTCGCGAGCGCCACGCGCAACCATGACCGCCTGCGTCACGGCGTCGCTGCAGCCAAAAAAGGCCGTCAGCTTGCCGCTTGAACGGACGTCGAGCCTGCCGCTGCGCGGAGCGCTCGAATGGCTGCTGCATAGTCCTTCTGGCCGAAGACGGCCGTCCCTGCCACGAGCACCGTCGCCCCGGCATCGACCACCCGCTTGATGGTTGCGGGCGCAACTCCACCGTCGACTTCCACCTTCGTCGACAAGCCGCGCTTTGAAATCCAATTCGCCAGCTTTTCAATCTTCGGCAGGCACGCTTCGATGAAGCTCTGCCCGCCGAAGCCCGGATTGACGGTCATGACCAGGACCATGTCGAGGCTGTCGAGCACGTACTCGAGATGTTCGGGCGGCGTCGACGGATTGATGGAAGCACTGGCTTGCGCGCCCAGCGATTTGATCTGCTGCAGCGTGCGGTGCAGGTGCGGCGAGACTTCCACGTGCACCGTCACGTTGGCCGCTCCGGCTTTCACGAACGCCTCCACATACTTTTCCGGCTCGACGATCATCAAATGGCAATCGAGCGGCTTCTTTGCATGCTTCTTCATCGCGGCCACGACCGGCGGGCCCCAGGTGAGGTTGGGGACGAAGCGGCCGTCCATCACGTCCACGTGGATGAGGTCGGCGCCGGCGGCTTCGACCGCGCGGATCTCCTCGCCGATGCGGGAGAGGTCGCAGGAGAGCAGGGACGGCGCAATCTGGATGGTCATTCGTGTCTCCCGAACGCAGCTGCACTCATATCGGTCATTCAATTCTCCGAAGTCGTGCAGCGAAGAAGCCGTCCGTGCCGGTCCGGTGCGGCAGCGTGCGCATGAACTCGCCGTCGAGGCAGTCCGAAGGAAATCCGGCCGGCGCCGGGTCGAGACGGAACTGCGGAAATGCAGCTAAAAAGCGCTGCACCTGCTCGTCGCACTCCTCGCGCGTCAGCGTACAGAGCGCGTAGACGAGCAGCCCGCCGACGCGCACATACCGCTGCACCGACGAGAGCAGGCGAAACTGCAGCGCCGCCAATCGATCCACATCCGCCGGCTCCCGCCGCAGCTTCACTTCCGGATGCCGCCGCAGCGTCCCCAAGCCCGAACAGGGCGCATCGAGCAGCACCAGGTCGAAGTCGGTCGCGCCCGGGATGGGCAGCGCGGCATCGGCGGCCTGCACCGTCAGATTGCTGAGTCCGAGGCGCTCCGCCGCTTCCGCGAGCTGCTTCACCTTGCGCGCGTGCAGATCGACGGCCAGCACCGAGCCGGAAAGCTCGGCGAGGTGGCACGCCTTTCCCCCCGGCGCAGCGCAAGCATCGAGCACGCGCGCATCCGGCGCAGGCGCGCAGAAGAGGCTGACGAGCTGCGCCGCTTCGTCCTGCGCCTGGAAGAGCCCCTGCTCGTGGCCTTCGATGTCCAGCGCCGGCGGCGTGCCTGCGCCAAGAACGATCGCATCCGGCGCGTAGCGGCCCGGCGTCGGTTGATATTCCGCGAGGGCGCGCAAGGCTTCATCGCGCTTCCCTCGTCGTGCGCGCACGGTCGCGGGCGCGATGCGCTGGTTGGCGGCGCAGAGGAGCTCCGTCTCGGACGGGCCGAGCCAGGAGAGCCAGCGCTCGACGATCCACCGCGGATGCGAGGTGACGGCCGCGATGTGCCCCGCCGGATCGACCTCCGGCGAGGGCGGCGGCGGCGCGGCGCGCACCTCCGACAGCCGGCGCAGCACGGCGTTGACGAAGCCCGACGCGCGCGCGGCGCCCAGCTCCTTCGCAAGCTCCACACCCTCGTTGACCGCGGCCCGTGCAGGCACGGTCGGATGATGGATCAGCTCGAAGGCGCCGAGCCGCAGCGCGATGCGGACGGGATCGTCCAGCTCCGCGGGAGGCTTGTCGCTGTGCGCGGCGATGGCGCGGTCGAGCTGCAATTGCCAGCGCAAGACGCCATACGACAGCTCGGTGGCCAGCGCTGCTTCGCGGGGTTCGATCACGCCGGCCTGCCGGAGCGCGGCATCGAGCGCGAGGTTCGCGAAGGCGCCTCCTTGCGACACCCGGCCCAGCACTTCGGCGGCGATGCGGCGTGCCTGCGTCGGCACTTACTGCTCCTGCACGGCAATCTGCGCGCGCGCTTTCGCCGCCACGTCGGTCTCACCGGTGGCGAGCGCGGCAGCGTTCAATCCGCGCAGCGCGTGCAGCCGATTCGGCCGCTGCGCGAGGGCGCGCTGAAACGCGCGCGCCGCGTCGGCGGAACGGTGCGCGCGCAACAGCAGATCGCCCAGGCGCTCACGCGCCGGCGTCGAATCCGCCGGCCCCGACACGGGCTGCGCGTCCTGGGAGTCCGCGAGTGCCCACGTTTTGGCGATGGCCTCGTCCATGGCCGACGGATCGCGCACCGATCGCGCCTGCGCGATGCGCGCCTCGTCCAAGAGCTTGACCGCGCCGTGCTTGATGCGCGCCGCCACCGCCTCGTCGTCGGAAGCGAGCTTCCGCGCCGCCACCTCGTTGCCCGTGGCCGCCGCATGCTCGAGGCGCGTTTCGACCTCCACCTGCAGCGCGTACAACCCATACGGCGCATGCGAAAGGCCCTCGGGCTCGCGGTAGCCGGGCTCGTCCTCGACCGGCATCGCAGGCTCGTGCAGCTTCGCGAACAGCGCCTCGTCCCACGGCGCGCCGCCAGCTCCGGACGAGAAGTACATCTGCAGGATCAGCGCGTAGACCCAGCGCTGCTCGAGAGAATCCGCAGGGTGAAGCTGAGAAAGCATTGGCAACACCGTCTGCGGCTTTCCCAGCTCGATCCGCGCATCCGCCAGCCAACGGAACGAATGCCAGTCCGGACGCCCGATCTTCTCGCTCGCGGCAAACGCCGCGGTGTTGGACGACTCGACTTCGCGCCACATCCCAAGCTGCACGAAGATGTGCGAGGGCATGTGCAACGCATGCGGAGCGGCGGGCGCGATCTGCGCGTACTTGCGGGCCGCCGCGAGAGCGCGCGCGGCATGCCGAGGCGAGTCGCAAGCGTGGATCAGGTAGTGCGCGGCGCCCGGATGATCCGGATTGCGCTTGAACACCTGCTCGGCGATGTCGGCGGCCTGCATGGCTCGCGCGTCGTCCTTGCCGTGGTGCGAGCAGACGTAGAGGGCGAGCGCGTGGAAGAGCGCGGCTTCGTCGTCCTTGGGAAGCTTCGCGTGCAGCCGCGCCAGCGACGACAACCAGGCCTCGTGCCGCGCTTGCCAGTCGCCGCGAGCATAGAAGAGCGCCTTGGCGGCCAGGATCAGCCCAGCCTCGATTGGCGTCACGCGGGCTTGCGGAATCCGGTCCAAAGCCGCCCGCGCCGCTTGCGGATCCTCCTCGTTCCAGAGCGGATGATCGTAGGTCATCGCCTCGCCCCAGAAGGCGATGGGGCAGGGGGCCGCCGCCTCGGCTTTGCGGAACTCCGCTCGCGCGTCGTCCTTGCCGTGGTGCGAGCAGACGTAGAGGGCTAGCGCGTGGAACAGCGCGGCTTCGTCGTCGTTGCGAAGCTTCGCGTGCACCCGCGCCAGCGACGAAAGCCAGGCTTCGTGCCGCGCTTGCCAGTCGCCGTGGGCGTAGAAGAGCGCCTTGGCAGCCAGGATCAGGCCCGCCTCGAGCGGCGTCACGCGGCCGGGCGGAATCCGGTCCAAGGCTGCCCGCGCCGCTTGCGGATCCTCCTCGTTCCAGAGCGGATGATCGTACGTCATCGCCTCGCCCCAGAAGGCGATCGGGCAGGGCGCCGCCGCTTCGGCTTTGCGGAACTCCGCGCGCGCGTCCTCGTAGACGAACGAGTGCAGGAGCAAGAGGCCTTCGCGGGCGTGAAGCTGGCAATCCCGCGGCCCGGAAGCCGTGAAATGAAGGGAGCCCAAGCCCACCGCCAAGAGCGCGAAAAGCATCTGAGAACGTCTTCTAGCTTGATCGCGACGCGCCGTCGCCGTTAAGGTAGCCCGCATGAACACCTCGACACGGAGCCGGCTTTGGAGATGCGACCGCTTCCGTCGAGCTGCCCGGTGACCTGCTGACGCCATTCGGCGTCTTCTGCATCCTCGACAGCTCTTCAGCTTCCAACGGCGACGCCTTCCTCTTCGAGGGCGCGCTCGGCCGCTACAGCTACGTGGGCGCGGGCGACGGCTCACGCCTGACCATCGAGCAAGGGTCGAAAGATCCTCTGAGACAGCTCCGCCGCGCGCTGCAAGCTGAAGAGGCGCAGCACGTCGAAGGCCTGCCACCCTTTTGCGGCGGATACGTCGGCTACCTCGGCTGGGAGGCGGCGTCGTGGAGCGAGAAGCTGCCGCAGCGGCTCGGGCCTGACGCGCTGTTTCCGCAAGCGGACCTGTTGCGCGTGCGCGAGCTGGTTGCGTTCGATCATCGGCAGGGGCGTGCCTGGGCGGTCGCCTCGGGACCGAACGCGCACAAGCGGGCGTCGTCTCTCGCAGCGCGGGTTCTGCACGGCTTTGCCGAAGGGCGCTTTCCGGCCGCGCTGCGAACTCCGGCGGCGCAGTCGCTGGGAGCGAAGCTGTTTGCCGAGTCGAGCAACGGGGCGCGCTTTCGCAGCGCGAAGAAGGGCGGCACGCCCGTTCCGGTGCCGGTGGCCGGCGGTGAGCGGCAGTTCAAAGCCGCAGTGAAGCGCGCCCTCGAATACATCCGCGCCGGCGACATCTTCCAGGTGGTGTTGAGCCAGCGCTTCGAATTGCCCGACTGCGACGGCTTCTCGCTCTACCGCACGCTCCGCGCAGCGAGCCCCGCGCCGTATCACTTCTACCTGCGGCTCTCGGGCCGGGAGCTGTTCGGCGCATCGCCGGAGCTCTTGGTGGAAGTAGCGAGCGGGAAGATGACGGTGCGGCCCATCGCCGGAACAAGGCGCCGCGGCGCCACCATCGAAGAAGATCTTCACCTGGAGCAGGAGCTGCGCGCGGACCAGAAGGAGCGCGCCGAGCACACCATGCTCGTCGACCTGGGCCGCAACGACGTCGGACGCGCCGCGAAGATTGGCACCGTCCGGCTGGAGAAGTTTCTCGAGACCGAGCGCTTCAGCCACGTGATGCACCTGACCAGCGAAGTCAGCGGCGAGCTCAAGCCCGGGCTCACCGCGGTGGATGCCTTTGCCTCGGCGTTCCCGGCGGGCACGTTGTCGGGGGCGCCGAAGATCCGCGCGCTCGAGATCATCGACGAGCTGGAAGGCGTGCAGCGCGGGCCTTATGGCGGCGCGGTCGGCTGGTTTTCCGGGTCGGGAGATGCACAGCTTGCCATCGCCATCCGCACGCTGTTTCGCTCGGGCGGAAGGCTGTTCGCGCAGGCGGGGGCGGGCATCGTCGCGGACAGCGATCCGGATGCCGAATGGGGCGAAGTGCTGGCGAAGATTCGCGCGTCGGTGGGGGCTGCGTACGGCGCGGCGGCGGGGAGGGGTTCGTGAACGCGTCGCGACTCTCGACGCAGGTGCTCGTCGTCGACAACTACGACTCCTTCACCTACAACCTCGTCCAGCGGCTCGGGGAGTTGGGCGCGAGCTGCGAGGTGGTTCGCAACGACGCGCTCTCGGCCGAGGAGATTCTCGAGCGCAAGCCCGAGCGCATCGTGCTGTCTCCCGGGCCCTGCACACCCACCGAAGCCGGCGTCTGCCTCTCCTTGATCGAGCGCATCTGCGGGCTCGACGGACAGAAGCCGGTGCCGGTGCCGCTTCTCGGCGTGTGCCTTGGACACCAGAGCATCGGGCAGGCGTTCGGAGCGCGCGTTCTGCGGGCGAAGGCGCCGGTGCACGGCAAGGCGGAGGAGATCGTCCACGACGGCCGCGGGCTCTTCAAAGGCGCGCCGCGCGGGCTCCTCGCGGGTCGCTACCATTCGCTCGTCGTCGAGGAGAAATCGCTGCCGCGGACGCTGATCGTCAGCGCGCGCACCCACGACGGCATCGTGATGGGCCTGCGGCATCGCAAGCTACCGGTGTACGGGGTGCAGTTCCATCCCGAATCGATCCTCACGCCGGACGGTCAAACCCTGCTGCAGAATTTCCTCGAGGCCTGACCTGTGCCGCTCCGCGAACACATCCAGAAGCTCGTCGCGGGCAAGCACCTGACCCGCGAGGAAGCGGCAGCGGCAGTGGATGCGATGCTGGAGGGTGGAGCGCCGCCGACGCAGATGGCGGCATTTCTGGTGGCGCTGCGGATGAAGGGTGAGACGCCGGACGAGATCGCGGGTGCCGCCCAAGCGTTGCGGTCGCGCGCCGCCAGGGTGGAGGTTCCGCTGGAGCGCCTGATCGACACCTGCGGCACCGGCGGCGATGGTTCGCAGACCTTCAACATCTCCACCGCGGCGGCGTTCGTGGCGGCAGCCGGAGGCGCGCGGGTGGCGAAGCACGGCAACCGCGCCATGTCCTCGAAGTGCGGCAGCGCCGACGTGCTCGCCGCGCTGGGCGCGAACGTCGAGCTTTCGCCTCAGGCGGTCTCGGGTTGCATCGACGAGTGCGGCATCGGTTTTCTCTTCGCGCCGAAGCACCACGGGGCGACGAGGCATGTGGCGCCGGTGCGCAAGGAATTGGGAATGCGCACGCTCTTCAATCTCCTTGGCCCGCTTTCAAACCCTGCCGGCGCGCGGCGGCAGCTCCTCGGTGTCTATGCGCCGGAATTGGTTCCGGTGCTGGCGCGGACGCT
>DASXHM010000106.1:0-7227 GCA_036488495.1 Myxococcales bacterium
GACGTGCGGGTCGAGCGCTCCGGCGCCCAGCCGTGGCGCGGCCGCGAGCCCGCGAAGGCGGTCGGCGGTTTCCTTGAACGAGAGCAGATCGCGGCTCAGCGCGGCGCTCGCGGCGGTGATGAGCTGCAGGCTCTCCACCTCCCCCTTGGTCACCGCGGCAGACGCTTCTTTCTGCAGGCGCGCGGCCGCTTCGTCCGCTGCCCTGGTCAGGCTGGCGAGGGCGGTTGGGTCGACCGACGGCGCTGCGTTGGCGCCATGCAACCTGGTTCCGTCGGTCGTGGCTGCATCGAGCGCGACCCGAGCCGCGAGCGCGTCGGCGAAGTGCGAACCCGCGCCGGCCTTCTGCAGCGCCTCCCGTTCCGACGAGCCCAGGTTGTCGGTCAGCTTGCGCGCGCTCGCGACGATGGCCGGGTTTGCCTCGGGCAGCGAGGTGCTGTCGGCGAGCAGCATCAGCGATGCGCTCTTGCACGCGGCCAGCGAGTACGAAGGAGGCCAGGTCGGCCCGGCCGGCGCGGCCGATTCGAGTTGGACGCCATCGGCGAAGAGGTCGCCCGCCGCCGTGGCTGCCTTTTCGGTCGGCGCAGCTTCTGGGCTGCCTGCGTCTGCAACGGCTTGCGGTGCGGCCGACTCGGCCGCCGGTGCATTTTCGGGTTTCGTGACCGCTTCAGGGTCCGAGCTGCTCGTCGAGGTTGCGCCGGCGGGATTGGAACCGGCGGTTTGCGGAGGCACCTGCGCCTTTGCGGCAGGTGCGACGGACACGGGCGTTCGCGGGCGGTTCGAAGCGCGGACCGGCTTCCGATCGGCAAAGCCCGGCGGAGGGCCGGCCGCGGGCGCGGCACGGAGGGTTCCACCCGGAGTGGTGATCGGCGCGGCGATGAAGAGCTCGGCAGTGGGATCGGGAACCCCGTTCTGGGCCGAGGCGCCCTCGATCCATTTGCGGACGCGCGTTTCTTCGTCCGGAGTGAGCCCGGCAAATCGGATCTGCAGCGGCCCCTGCGCCCGCGCGATCAACCCCCAGACCTGAAACCCGGCAAAGGTCAGCCGCACGGTCTCGCCGGAGGTGAACTGCGCCTCCGCCGTCTCCGCCTCGATGCCGGACGCCGTCACCCGTGCGGACGCGAGTTGGACGGTGGCGGTGCGGGTCGAAACCGTCACCTCCGCCGTGGCCCCACCCGCGGCTTCGAAAGACAAGGAGACGGCCTGGAGCAGCCGATTGACGAACTGCTCCTTCGGCATCGGCATGAACAGCAGATCGCTCGCGCCGGCGCGGAAGCAATCGTCGCGCTGGGGAAGCTGATCGCGCTGCAGCACCGCCACCACCCGGCCGCCGCGCTCGCGCAGCCGCGCCGAAAGCGCCTGCACCGCCGCCGGACCTCCGTAGAAGAGCGCCACCGCCTCGGCATCGCCGGCGGCGGCCTGGGCAGCGTTGGGATCGCTGAGCGGTGCGGTGGCGACGTCGAACCGTGCGCCTTCGCGCAGTCCGGTCGCGAGCGAGCTCAGCATCTTGGGGTCGGCAACGACGAGAAGGCGTGGGGCGGGCAATCGGGAGCCTCGCGCCGGAAACTACCGCATCGCCGCCGAGGTTGAGAAATTTAACGACGCTTCCTCGCGGCTTAAACTGGGTCCATGCCGGTGAGGACACGGAGGTGGAGCGACCCCAAGCAGCCGGGCGATGGGCTGCGCGTCTTGATCTGCCGCTACCGTCCGCGCGCGCTCCCCAAAGCAGACGAAACCTGGGACGTGTGGATGAAAGCCCTGGCGCCGTCCAAGGAACTGCTCGCTCGATTCCAAAACGGAACGATCGATTGGCCCGAGTACCGCAAAGGCTACCTCCAGGAGATGGCGGCCCAGGGCGAGGCGCCCGAAGCGATCGAAGAGCTGGCCGGGCGGGTACGCAAAGGAAAGACGGTCACCCTCCTTTGCTCCAAGAGCTGCGAGGACGAGGCGCGCTGCCACCGCACCCCGTTGAAACTGCTGGTCGAGAAGGCCGCTGTCGCTCGCTGAACAGCCATTCCGGTTTGACGGGCGAAAGCGCTCGCCCGCGTGGTAATCGAGTCGATCATGCCGCGACGAACGCTCTGGTTTTTTCAGCGCACGGGGCCCGGCGAGATCAAGCGGATCTCCAATCCGTCGATGCAACGATTCCTGGTCGGAGAGCGGGCCATGCCGCACGACGGTGACGGCTTCGTCCGCTGCATCGGGATGAGCCTCGAGATGCACAACAAGAAGCCGGCCACGGTTTCGCGGGTGTGGTTCTCGAAGATCCGCGTGCGCGACGACGGCACCGTCGATCCGCATCACCGGCACGAGACGGCGAAGCTCGCCCGCAGCGAAGCCATCCACCTGGCGCAAGCCGAGTCGAGCGTAGTGGTCGCGGGACATCGCTTCGCCGAGCGCAGGCTGTCGCACCTGGGCGAGTGGCGGCCCGAACAGCGCGATCTCGACGCCCTTCGCGCAGAGGTCAACACCAAGGCCGGCAAGGAAATGCTATAGGGCCGCCCTTCGGGGGCGACCGCATGGCCTGGCTCATCTACGGCGCGAACGGGTACACAGGCGAGCTGATCGCGCGCAAGGCGAAGGAGCGCGGCGAGACGCCCATCCTCGCCGGACGCAGCGCGGAGAAGCTGAAAGCCTTGGCGGAAAAGCTGGAGCTGCCGCTCCGCGCCTTCGATCTCGCAGCCCCCGACCTGTCCGGTGTCGACCTCGTCCTCCATTGCGCCGGACCGTTTTCGGCGACCAGCCGGCCGATGGTCGACGCGTGCCTTGCGAACAAGGCGCACTACCTCGACATCACCGGCGAGGCGCTGGTCTTCGAGGCGGTGCTGGGGCGCGATGCGGAAGCGAAGGAACATGGCGTGGTGCTGCTCCCGGGAGTCGGCTTCGACGTGGTTCCGAGCGACTGTCTCGCGGCGATGCTGAAGGAGAAGCTGCCCGCGGCGACGAAGCTCGAGCTCGCCTTCGCTCCGCTCGGACGGTCGAGTCCGGGAACGCTGAAGACGAGCATCGAGGCGCTGCCCAAGGGCGGTCTCATCCGGCGCGGCGGAAAGCTGATCCGGGTCAAGGCCGCGCACGCGGTGCGGGAAGTGGCCTTCGCGGACAAGACGCGGACCTGCATGTCCATTCCCTGGGGCGACGTAGTCACCGCCTTTCGGTCCACCGCCATTCCCGACGTGACCGTCTACATGGCGGCGCGCCCGGGCATGATCCGTTCGGCGAGGCTCTCGCGGTTCACTGCGCCCCTTCTGGCGATGCCGGCGGTGCAGGAGTGGATGAAGGCGCGCATCGAGCGCAGCGTGCGCGGTCCGGACGACGCGGCGCGCGCGAAGAGCAGCGTCCAGTTGTGGGGGCGCGTCCAGGCGGGAACCTCCGCGGTGAGCCTGACCATGACGGTGCCCGACGGCTATTCGCTCACCGCCGACGCTGCCTTGGAATGCGCGCTGCGGGTGCGCAAAGGTGGGGTCGCGCCGGGGGCTTGGACGCCGTCGTTGGCCTTCGGATCGCGCTTCGTCTCCGAGTTGCCGGGCGTGCAGGTCCACGAGCCGCGCGCGGAGTCCTGAAGAGCCCGCCCGCGAGAGGTGTTGCTAGACCCTCGCTCCTATGTGTACTTCCACAGGCGTGCGTATCCATGCGCCGGACTTCGCTTCCGCAGCAGCCTGGCTCAACATCGACCACCCGCTCTCGATCGCGGAGCTCCGCGGCCAGGTGGTCATTCTCGACTTCTGGACCTACTGCTGCGTCAACTGCATGCACGTCCTGCCCATCCTGCGCGACCTGGAAGAGCGGCACGCGCAGGATCCGTTGGTCGTCATCGGCGTTCACTCGGCGAAGTTCGACGGCGAGAAGGATGCCGAGCACGTCCTTTCGGCGATGCGCCGGTACGGCGTCTCGCATCCGGTGGTGGTGGACAGCGACATGCGCATCTGGTCCGCCTACGCGGTGCGGAGCTGGCCGACCCTGGTCGTGATCCGTCCGGACGGAACGCTTGCGGCGGTGGCTCCGGGAGAGCCGGATCCGGCGATGCTGGAGTCGTTCGTGCAGGCGCAGCTCGACGAGGCGCGGGCGCACGGAACGCTGCAGAAGAAGCTGGCGTTGCCGCAGGCTGCAGAAGCTTCCGACGGCCCGCTGCTCTATCCGGGCAAAGTCGCCTGCGGCGAGGGCCGCATCTTCGTCGCCGACAGCGGCCACCACCGCGTCCTGGTTCTCGACGAGACCGGCGCGTGCATCGACACCATCGGCAGCGGGCTGCGCGGCTTGCGCGAGGGAACGTTCCGCGAAGCCGCGCTCGACGATCCGCAGGGTCTCGCCTTCAAAGACGGCGCCCTCTTCATCGCTGACGCGCGCGCGCACGCGGTGCTGCGCGCGGACCTGCGCGAGCGAAGGTTGACGCGGATTGCGGGCACGGGCGAGCTCGGCCGCGCCGCGCTGACCGGCAAGGGACCGGCGCTGTCCACCGCGCTGCGCTCGCCTTGGGACATCGCGGTGCACGGCGAAGATCTCGTCATCGCGCTCGCGGGGTCGCACCAGCTTGCGCTCTTGCGCGGCGAAACCATCGAGCTTGTGGCGGGAGACGGCCGGGAGGCGCAGATCGACGGCAAAGGGACGCAGGCGGCGCTGGCGCAACCGAGCGGCCTGTCCGTCGCGGGCGACGTGGTCTACGTCGCCGACAGCGAGTCGAGCGGCGTGCGCGTCCTCGACCTGCGCGAAGGCTCCTTGTCCTCGCTCGCCGGAGGCCCCGGGCTGTTCGACTTCGGTGACAAGCTCGGCGCGATCGAGAGCGGAATGCTGCAGCATCCGTTGGCGGTCGCCGCCACCGCGCAGGGCGTCGTCGTCGCCGACACCTACAACGACAAGCTCAAGCGCTTCTCGCCGGACGGAAAGACGCTGGAAGCGTTTGGTCCACAAGGGCTCTCGCAGCCGGCCGGACTCTGCGTCCTGCCCTCGGGCGAGGTGCTGGTCGCGGACACGAACGGCCACCGGGTGGTTCGCGTGGCCGCCGACGGCAAGAGCTTCGGCGACGTCACCATCACCTTCGCGCCGAAGCCGCAGCGGGGTGTCGCGCTGGCACCGTCGCCGCCACCCAAGGCGAGCGCCGCCGGCTGGTTCACCGCGCTGGTGGAAAGCCGGAACGGCAAGGGCCTCGCGCAGGGCGACGGCCGCATCGTGCTCGAATTGTCCGCGCCGGACGGCTTCGAGCTCTCCTCGGGCTCGCCCTGGAGTGCCGCGGTGGAGGTGTCGCGCAGGAGCGATCTGCTGCACGTCACCCCTGAATTCGCCAAGGGCGAAGCCACTGGCGGCGGGTCGCAGACGGTGGTCCTGCACGCCAGCGCCTCGCACGACGCCGACATCGATTCCGAGCTGATCCTGACCGTGCGCGCGGTCGCCTGTGATGCGCGCAACCATTCGGCCTGCTGGCCGGTGCAAAACAGCTTCCGCCTGCCGCTGCGGCTGCTCGCGAACGGCCAGGCGGAGGTGGGTTTCGCGCTTCCGCTGACGCTGCCGCAATGAATCAGGCGCCGCAAAGCCGCATCCAAGATCAGATGGTCCCGCGGCTGATTGCGGCGCAGACGGCGCTGCCGAAGAACTTCGCCGGACAGGACGAGTTGCTGGCGGCGTTTCGCGCGCTCTGGGGACAGAAGCATTTCAACCTCGACCGTCTGGAACACTTGCACCGCGCGGTTCGGGTCGGCGGCCGGCACCTGGCGCTGCCGCTCTCGGAGTACGAGAAGCTGACCTCGTTCGCGGCCCGCAACGACGCCTGGATCCGCTGCGCGACCGAGCTCGGCGCAGAGGCCCTGCAGAAGGCGCTCAACGCGGCGGACGTCGCGCCCTCGCAGATCGACCACCTCTACTTCGTCACCGTCACCGGCATCGCCACCCCCTCCATCGATGCGCGGCTCGTCGGCCGGATTGGTCTGCGCTCCGACGTGAAGCGGCTGCCGATCTTTGGCCTCGGGTGCGTGGCCGGAGCGGCAGGGCTCGCCCGCGCCTCCGATGTGCTGCGGGGGCGGCCGGGCGAAGTGTCCGCGCTGCTCGCGGTCGAGCTCTGCTCGCTCACCTTGCAGCGCGAAGACCTCTCCATCCCGAACATCATCGCGAGCGGCCTCTTCGGCGACGGAGCGGCAGCGGTGATTCTCGACGGCGGCGCTCGCCGGCGAGGCCCGCGCATCCGCGCCACCCGCTCGGTCTTCTATCCCGACACCGAACGGGTGATGGGCTGGGACGTGGTCGACAGCGGCTTCAAGGTGGTGCTCTCGCCGCAGGTCCCGCAGCTCGTGCGCGAGCGCCTCCGCGCGGACGTCGATTCGTTCCTCGCCGCGGAAGGGCTCTCGCGCAAGGACGTCCAGCACTTCGTCGCCCACACCGGCGGGCCGAAGGTGCTGGAGGCGTTCGAAGAGGCGCTGGAAGTGCCGCGCGAGAAGCTCTCCCGCTCGTGGCAGTCGCTGCAGGAGGTGGGCAACCTCTCCTCGGCCTCGGTCTTGTTCGTCCTCGCCGACCTCCTCGCTTCAGGCGAAGCCAGGCCGGGCGACAAGGGGCTCGTGGTGGCGATGGGCCCCGGGTTCTGCTCCGAGCTGGTGCTCGTCGAATGGTGACCTGGTACGACGGCTTCCTCGTCCTCATCGCCTGCGAGCGCATCGCGGAGCTCTTCGTCTCGCGGCGCAATGCGCGGATCGCCTTTGAGCGCGGCGCGGTGGAGACAGGCGCGCGCCACTTTCGCGCCATGACCGCGTTGCACCTCTTCTTCCTGCCCTGCTGCGCGGTCGAAGCCGCGTATCGTCCGGCGCCGGTCGCGCTCGCGGTGGCCTGCGTTTCATTGTCGGTTCTTGCGCAGGCGCTGCGCTGGTGGGCGATTGCGTCGTTGGGGTTCCGTTGGAACGTGCGGGTGATTGCGATTCCGGGAGAGCCGCCGCTCCGCCGCGGGGCCTATCGATTCGTTCGCCACCCGAATTACCTCGCGGTCTGCTTGGAAATGCTGGCGGTGCCGCTCGCGCACGCGGCTTGGATGTGCGCTGCCGTCTTCTCGGTGTTGAATGCGCTGATGCTGCGGGTGCGCATCCGGGCCGAAGAGCGCGCGCTCGGGCTCGCCTACCAACAGACCTTCGAAGGTGTGCCGAGGTTCGTGCCGCATGGATGAGGTGCTGGCGGAGATCGGCCGGATCGTGCGCGACGAGTTGGGGGTTGCGCGCGCGCCGAAGCCTTCCGACGATCTGCTGACGGATCTGCAGCTCG
>DASXHM010000125.1:0-95856 GCA_036488495.1 Myxococcales bacterium
ATGCATTTCAGCGTAGGCGCGCGGCCCACCCCGCGAAAGTTTTCGCCAGCTCTCGCAGCACCTCGGTGTCGCTTCGGCCGCTGCGCTTGAGCACGTGGAATGAATGATCGGCGCCTGCGACGACGTGCAGCGTGGCCAGCGAATGCGCTTGAACGATTGGCGTCAAGAGCGAGAGGTCGGCGAGGCCGTCGCGGGTGCCTTGCAGAAACAGCATCGGGATGCGCACGTCGCGCAGGTGGTCGGCGCGCTTCGTGCCGGGCTGCTTCGCCGGGTGCAGCGGGAAGCCGACGAAGGCGAGACCGCGCACTCCTTCGAGCGGCTCGAGCGCCTGAGCTTGCGACGTCATCCGGCCGCCCATCGACTTGCCGCCGGCAAACAAAAGCAGCTTCTCTGCCGCGGCTGCCGCAACGGCTTCACGAACGGCCGCGTGCAGGACCGCGGGCGGGTCGATCCGACGGCTGCCTTTGGCCATGTACGGAAAGTCGTAGCGCAAGGTCGCGATGCCCTCCGCCGCCAAAGCGTCGGCCATCGCCCTCATGAACGGGTGATTCATTCCCGCGCCGGCGCCGTGCGCGAACACATACAGCGCCCACGCGCCGCCGGGGCGCTGCAGGATCACGCGCGCTCCGGGCGGTCGCGCAGGTGCGCGATCATTTGAGCAATCCGCCGAGCTTCTGCAGCACGGCAGGAATGTCCGGGCTCTCGGAAAGCACCTTTGCGAGCGGATCGTCGCGCAGCTTCTTCATCCGCGCGGGCGCCGTCTTGATGGTGAAGTTCTTCGGATCGAGCTTCGCGTTCACTTCGCTCCATTTCAAAGGCATGGAAACGCTCGCGCCTTTGATGGGCCGCACGCTGAACGGCCCCACGATGGTCTTGCCATAGCCGTTCTGCAGATAGTCGAGATAGACGCGGCCTTTGCGGGCGGGAATGCTGCGTTCGGTGCTGCTGATCTTCGGGTGCCGCGCTTCCACTGCCCGCGCGATCAATTCGGCGAGTGAAGTGGATTGCTCATGGGTCAACTGCGCGCCCATCGGGAAGAGCACGTGAAGCCCCTTTTGGCCGCTCGTCTTGCAGTAGGCGGGCAGCCCGATCTGCTCGCAGAGCTCGTGAGTGGCGCGCGCAAGCGTGAGCACGTCAGAGAATGGCGCGGTCTTGGGGTCGAGATCGAGGATGCACCAGTCCGGGTTCTTGATGTCGGCGACCCGCGAAGACCAGGTGTGGATGGGAATGTTTCCCAGGTTCGCGAGATACAGGAGCGTCTCGACATCGTCGACGATGAAGAAGTCGGCGACGTTTCCTTCCTGGCTGGGTTCGCGTGAAAAACCTCCGCCGCCGGGAAGGCTCTCGCGGCGGATCCACGACGGCACGTATTCGGGCGCGTCCTTCTGGAAGAAGCTCTTTCCGGCGATGCCGTTCGGATAGCGGGTGAGCACGATGGGCCGGTCGCGCAGGTACGGCAGCATCCACTGTGAGATGGCGCGGTAGTAATCGATCAAATCGCCTTTGGTATAGCCATCGTCCGGCCAGAAAATCTTGTCGAGGTTGCTGAGCGCGACCTCTTTCGTGGACGTTCTCGTCCGCGTTTTCGTCGTCGTTGACGTTCGGGTTCCCGTTGACGTGGGCGGCGACGGCGACAGGCGCGAGGACGACGACGACTCCGAAAACGAGGACGACGACGAATCCGGTTCCGAAAACGAGGACGAGGACGAGGACGGGCTTTTCCCCGACGGCCCGCCTTCGAGCACGCACTCTTCCGGCGCCTTGTCCGTCCGGAATCGCAAGAAGGTCGGCTGCCGCAAGAGCCCCTCTTCGGTGATCTCCTTGTAGCGAACCTCCACCACCAGTCGCGGCTCCACCCAGGTATTGCCCCGCCCGAGCGGCAGCGCAGTCTTGAACGGCGGCTTGTCGCGCCGGATCTCCCCCAGCATCTTCGACGCGTTCTTCAATTCCTTCTCGCTGAAGCCGCCGCCGACGCGCCCCAGATAGACGAGCTCTTCACCTCGGTATTGCGCGACGTGCAGCGCCCCGAACCCCGACCGCGACCCTTCGCCTGCGGTGAAGCCGACGACCACGAAGTCCCCCGTTCGATCGATGCGGACCTTCTGCCAATCGCGAGACCGCCCCGCGCGGTACGGCGACTGCGCGCGCTTCGCCACGATGCCCTCCAATCCCAAGTCGCGAATGCTGGCAAACAAAGCCCGGCCTTGACCCTCGACGTGATCGACCGCGCTCACCGTCCCAAGCGGCGGGATGATCTGGCGCAACAGCCGCTTGCGTTCGACGAGCGGCAGCGTCCGCAGATCGAAATCTTCGAAGCCGAGCAGATCGAAGAGAAACAAAGACGCGGGCAAGTCGGCCGCGGCCTGCGCGAGCTCGAGCGGATTGGTGAGCAGCGCCCGCCGCTGCAGGCGCTGGAAGACGGGGCGCCCGGTCTCGTCCAACACCGCGATTTCGCCGTCGGCCACGAACCGCTGCGCGGGCAAGCGCGTCAGCGCGCGGCAGAGATCAGGATACGCCGCGGTCGATTCCGCGCCGCGCCGGTAGTAGATCCGCGCCGTCGAACCGTCCCGTTCGACCACCGCTCGAAAGCCGTCCAGCTTCAATTCAAACAGCCAGGCCGGGTCGTCGAAGGCCTCGCTGCGCGTCTCCGCCAGCATCGGCTGCACCTCCCCCGCCGACACCGCCGTCCGCGGGGCGCCGAGACGCTCGAGGTCGTCGCGCACCGCCTGGAGCCGCCCTTCCCGTCCCGCCACTTCCTCGACGAGAAAGCCGGACAGGATCGAGCGCTCGTCGTACGGATCGACCGCGCCGCGGCGGACGAAGGCGTCCTTGGTTTCCTTGATCAGGAGCCAGTCTCCTCCAATGCTCCGCGCGTTCGCGCTCCGCCCGTCGCCGGCAGAGCCGGCTCCTCCAATGCTCCGCGCGTCGCTGCCCTTCGCGAGCCGCACCAGTGTCCACAGCCCCTTCAGCTTGTGACCGCGCAGCTCGAACAAAAGCTTTCCTTTGGAAACACCCTCGCGCGGGTCCTCGTGCCAGATGAGGCGCCCGCGGTCCCACACGATCATCGGGCCGGCGCCGTACTCGCCTTCGGGAATCACCCCTTCGAAGTCCGCGTACTCGAGCGGATGATCCTCGGTCTGCACGGCGAAGCGCTTCTCGGCAGGGTCGGGCGAGGGCCCTTTGGGCACCGCCCACGACTTGAGGACGCCGTCCCATTCCAAGCGCAAGTCGTAATGCAGCCGGGTCGCGCTGTGCTTCTGCACCACGAACAAAGGCGCCGCCGACGGGCGCGGCTCGGCGTCTCCGAACGGCTCCGGAGTGCGGCCGGGCGTGCGCTTGCGCCGGTATTCGTCCAGGAACTTGGACATCCCGCGCGGCACGTTATCATTGCGGCATGCGACCTATCGGCGGCGGTACCATCTCGTTCGGGCTCGTCTCCATTCCGGTCAAGATGTACTCGGCCTCGCAATCCTCGGCCGCGATCAGCTTCAACCTCTTACACGCGCAATGCGGCGGCAGGCTGAAGCAGCAGTACATCTGCCCGCGCGAGGACAACATGATCGTCGAGCGCGACCAGATGGTGAAGGGCTACGAGTTCGCCAAGGATCGCTACGTCACCTTCACACCCGAGGAATTGAAGGCGCTGGAGGAGAAGGCGTCTTCGCAGATCGAGATCGCGGAGTTCGTCCCCAGCGAGAAGATCGACCCGGTCTATTTCGACAAGCCCTATTACCTCGGGCCCGAGCAAGGCGCGGACCGCGCGTATCGGCTCCTCACTGAAGCGATGCGCAAGAGCGGCAAGACCGCGCTTGCCCGTTATGCGGCGCGCGGCAAGCAATACCTGGTGCAGATCCGGCCGCTGCCCGAAGGACAGGGCCTCGTCATGCAGCAGCTTCTCTATGCCGACGAAGTGCGGCCGTTCAGCGAGGTGGGTGTCGAGCCGGCCGAGGTGAAGGAGCCGGAGCTGAAGCTCGCCGAGCAGATCATCGAGCAGATCTCCACCGACGCGTTCGAGCCCGAGAAGTACAAGGACGAAGTGCGCGAGCGCGTGCAGGAGCAGATCCAGCGCAAGGTCGAAGGGCAGCAGATCCAGATCGAGGCGCCGCAGGCGCAGCCGACGCAGATCATCGATCTGATGGAGGCGCTCAAGGCGTCGCTCGCGGCCAAGGGTCTGGCGCCCGCAGCCTCTGCAAAACCTGCCGCGCCGCCCAAGCCGGGCCTCGCCGCGGTGGAGCCGGAAGCGCCTGCTGCCGAGCGAAAGCCGGCGAAGCGCGCTCCGCGCGAGGCCTCCGCCAAAAAGGCTTCGAGCAAGAAGTAGCCTGTGCGATGGTCGCGCTCGTGGGCGGCTACGGGGCGCGCGAAGTCGCGAAGATGCTCGGCCTCTCGGTCGCGCAGGTGCGCTCGTACGTCAAGGCCGGCTTTCTCGAACCAGCCCGCGGCCCGCGCGGCGAGCTCCGGTTCTCCTTCCAGGACCTGGTCCTGCTCCGCACCGCCAAGGGATTGGTTTCGGCGCGCATCCCGCCGCGGCGCGTCCGCACCGCCCTGCGCAAGCTGCGCGAACAGCTTCCCGAAGGACGGCCCTTGCGCGCGGTGCACATCCAGGCGGACGGCAACCGCATCGTCGTCGGCGACGGCTCGGCGAGTTGGGTTCCGGAGTCGGGTCAGGTCCTCTTCGACTTCAACGCCCGCGAGCTGTCCCGCAAGACCGCGCCGTTGCAGCTTCACGCGCGGTCGGCGGCGGACTGGTACGAGCGCGGCTGCGATCTCGAGGAGTCCGAGCCCTCGGAAGCGCGCGCCGCCTACCGGAAAGCGCTCGATCTCGATCCGTCGCTCGCGGATGCCTGGGTGAACCTGGGCAGGCTCTTGCACGAGGCGGGTGACGCGCGCGAGGCCATCCAGCACTACCGCAAGGCCATCGAGCTGCGGCCGGACGACGTGGTGGCGCTCTTCAATCTCGGAGTGGCGCTGGAGGACTTGCTGATGCCGCAGGAAGCGGTCCTCGCCTATCGCACCGCGCTCGCAGCCGACCCCTCCTGCGCCGATGCGCATTACAACCTCGCGCACCTGTACGAACGCCTGAAAGACCCCGCGGCGGCGCTCCGGCACCTGCGCTCGTATCGCAAGCTGGTGCTCTCGTGAGTCGGGTGCTGCCGTGAGGTACGTCGGCACTTCCGGCTACAACTACGACGCCTGGCGCGGCAGCTTCTATCCCGACGATTTGCCGGGGAAGAAGATGCTCTCGTACTACGCCGAGCGCTTCTCGGCGGTCGAAATCAATTACTCGTTTTATCGAAAGCCGACCGAGAAGATCCTGCAGAACTGGGCGGCGCAGGTCCCGGCGGGCTTCCGGTTCGTGCTCAAGGTCTGGCAGCGCATCACCCACCAGAAACGGCTTCGCGATTGCGGCGAGCTCGTCTCGCAGTTCACCGAGGTTGCCCGCGCGCTCGGGCCGCGCCTCGGACCGCTCCTCTATCAATTGCCGCCCAACCTGAAAGCCGACGTGGGGCTTCTGCGCGAATTCCTCGCCGGCCTTCCGGGCGATCTGCGCGCCGCCTTCGAGTTCCGTCACCAGAGCTGGCTGTCGGAGGAGACGTACTCGGCGTTGCGCGACTTCGGCGCGGCGCTCTGCATCGCCGACACCGACGAATTGTCCACCCCGCCCGTCCTGACCGCGCCGTTCGCGTACTTCCGGCTGCGCCGGCTCGACTACGACGAATCCGCGCTGCGCAAGTGGGCAAAGCTCGTGCCCGAGGACGCGTACGTCTTCTTCAAGCACGAAGACGAAGCGCGCGGGCCTGCCTACGCTTCGCAGTTCGTCCCCCTCTTGCGATAGCGGATATCATCGGCCAATGGCCATCCCGACCTACACCGAGCTGATGCTCCCTGCTCTCGAGGTCCTCGCCGGCGGCAACGACATGTCTTCCGCGCAGGTGCGCGACGCCATCGGTACATCGCTGAAGCTGTCCGCCGCCGAGTTGAACCAACCGCTGCCGAACTCTCCGCAGCCCAAGTTCACCAATCGCGTTCATTGGGCATTGTTCTACCTGCGATGGGCAGGGATCGTAGAACGCGTCCGGCGGGGCGTGTACCGGATCACCGCGCGAGGTCAGGAAATCTTGCGGGAGCGCCCGAACATCACGGCCGAGTACTTGGAGCGCTTTCCCGAATTTGCCGAATGGCGTGCGAAGAGCAACGCCAGCGAATCGGGCGCCGACGCTCCGCTTGAAAGGCAGAGATCCGAAACCATCTCCCCGGACGAACAACTTGGACAGGCCGCCAGCGTCCTACGCCGTCACGTTGAGGACGAGCTTCTGTCCCGAATCATGGAGCGGTCCCCCGCGTTCTTTGAACGTCTCGTCGTCCGACTCGTGGGCGCCATGGGATACGGCGATGGTTCGGCAGCGGGGCAGCATCTCGGGGCGTCCGGAGATGGTGGAGTGGACGGCGTCATCTGGGAGGACAAGCTTCAACTCGATGCCATCTACTTACAGGCGAAGCGGTATGACCCGTCGCGCAACGTTCCCGCGCGCGATGTGCGCGACTTTATCGGAGCGCTAGAGGCTGCACGGTCGAAGCGCGGGGTCTTCATCACGACCGCAAGCGGCTTCTCGCACGATTCCGTCGAGTTGCTCGAGCGGATCGAAAAAAAGATCGCGCTCATCAATGGGCGGCGGTTGGTGGCCCTCATGTTCGAACACGACGTCGGCGTCCGCGAGAAGGCGAGATTCGTCGTGAAAGAGATCGACGAGGACACGTTCATCGAGGACGTGTGAGCGGGCGAGGTTGACCGGCGTCCGAAGCGCGGTCAGATTCCGCCCATGCGCTTCGGCAATGACGACTCGGACCGGGGAAACATCGAGGACGTGCGCGGCAGCGGGGGCGGTCGCATCGGCGGCATCCACCTCGGCATCGGCGGGTTCATCGTCGTCGGCATCCTGAGCCTCGTCTTCCGCACCAACCTGTTCTCGCTGCTCGGCGGCGGCGGCCAGGCGGTGCAGCCGCAGGCCTCCGGACAGCAGGTGAGCGAGCGCAAGCAACAGGAGAGCCGCCAGGAACAGGTGGCGGTGTCTTCGTTCAACGACACCCAGCATTTCTGGGCGCGCACCATTCCCAACCAATGGCGCGACGCGCACATGGTCATCTATTGGGACGCGGTCGAATCGGAATGCGGCAACGCCGAGAGCGCGATGGGTCCGTTCTATTGCCCCGGCGATCAAAAGGTCTACATCGACCTGGGCTTTTATCAGGAGCTGGCGCGGCGCTTCGGCGCGCCGGGCGAGTTCGCGCAGGCGTACGTCATCGCGCACGAGGTCGGCCACCACGTGCAGGACGTCCTCGGCATCACACGCCGCCTCGGCTCCAAAATCGACTCGGCGACTTCGGTCAAACTGGAATTGCAGGCGGACTGCCTCGCGGGGGTCTGGGGCCACGACGCTGCCGCGCGCAAGCTCCTCGACCCGGGCGAGGCCGATCAAGGCCTGCGCGCCGCGGCCTCGGTCGGCGACGACCACATCCAGAAGATGGCCGGGCGCCGGGTGAACACCGACAGCTTCACGCACGGCTCGTCGGAGCAGCGCGCGCACTGGTTCGGGGTCGGGATGAAGAGCGGCCGGATGGAGGAGTGCGACACCTTCGCCGCGCAGTAAGCGCGTGACCCGATGACCGTTGCAGGCATCACGGGTACGGCGCGAAGTCAGGTCATCGTGGCAATTGCGCACACGATGGTCTCACGCAGGTCGGCCTCGGGGCATGTCAGACCCTCCTGATATGTCCTCAATCATGTCGAAGACGAAGCAACTTTCGCTCGCGTTGCCAATTCACGGTGGCAAACGACCTGGGGCCGGGCGGAAGCGGAAAGGCCAACGTCCGCTCGTGAGCCATCGCGCGCGGCCACGGTTTGAAGCGCCGACGCCCGTCCACGTCACCTTACGGGTAGGGCATGCGATCCCGTCGCTGCGCAGCTCGCGGCGGTTTGCAATCATTCGCGAAGCGTTTGCGCAGTCGCGCGCACGTTTCGGCGCGCGGCTCGTGGAGTACAGCGTTCTCGGCAACCATCTACACCTGCTCATCGAGGCGGACGATTCCGCGTCGCTGTCGCGCGGGGTGCAGGGGCTTTGCATCCGCATCGCGCGGCGTCTCAACGGTCTTCTGCGTCGGCACGGTCGCGTGTTCGACGACCATTTCCATTCACGGCTTTTGCGGACGCCGGCCGAACTGTGCGGCGTCATCCGGTACATCCACGGCAATGCTGCCCATCATTACGGCGAGAGGGGGTCCGACCCGCTTTCGTCCGCAGCAGCCGATGCGCTGGCAGTGCTGGTTGCGCCCGTCGGATGGCTGTTGCGAATTGGATGGAAACGCGCGCCAAGGCCAATCGCACCTGCGACGCGCTTTGCCAGGCTCGGCCATGACGCCTCAGGCCGGTCGGTCGGGTACGGGCCGACGGCTGAGGCGAGCCGTCCGACACGCGTGCGGCGGACACAACTGCGGGCGCGGCTACTTCGAGCAGGTCTCCTGGAAGGCGATCTTGCCCTCCACCTCGAACGTGCTCAGGAACGCGCGGTCGCCTTTCTTCGTGATGGTGTGCTTCATCGACTGCTTGCGTCCGTTCGCGAGCAGCCTTTCGCCGGCGAAGACGATGGTGTCGCCCTCGAACCCGTTGCTGGTGAACCTGGCCATGCCTCCGACGAGGAAATCGTAGCGGACGTGCTGGGTGCCGTCCCATCCGATGAAGACGGTTGCGAGGTCCCTGCTCTTCGCCGATGCGCCGACCAGTGAGATCTGCTCCTGCAGCCAGAAGCCGCCCAGCTCCATGCTGAACGTCGCCGTGTCCACGATGGCGCGGCCGGATTCGAGCTCGGTGCCCTTGCAGTTCCAGCCGCCCACGAACCATTTCTCGACGCTGAGCTGAGCCGGCGGGTGCGGCTGGTCGTCTGGAAACGCGGCACTCGCGAAGAGGAGCGTTGCGGCGAGGAGATGCGTGCGGCTCATTTCTCTTCCCCCAGCTTCCCGCGGTCCTTGATCTCCGCCATCGACTTGCGAATGTCTCGCGCGTCCTTCGCCGCCGGAGTGAGTTGCAAGTATTTTTCGTAAGCGCGCAGCGCTTCGGCGTCGTTGCCCTGCACCGCGTAAGCCATTCCCAGGCCGCGGTAGGCGACCGCGATGCCGGGCTCGTCGTCGAGGGCGGAGCGGAAGCTGGACACTGCGTCGTCGGCGTGGCCGTGCTCGAGCGCGGACTCGCCGCGGCGCACCTCCGAGAGCGCGAGCGCGTGGTTGATGGCGCTTGGCGAGACGCCCTTTTGCTTAGCGGTCCGTGCCGAGGCGGTGCGGTGCGATGGCGCACTCGCGCTGGGCGGTGGCGCCGAAGGCGGCGCAGTCCCACCGGGCGCGGCCCGGCCATTCGACGCCGGTGGGACCGTCGGCGAGGAGGTTTGCGGCGTCGACGAGCCGTTCTGAGAGGGGCTTCCATTCGCAACTTCCGAGCTTGCATCGGCGGTGACGGCATCCCGTGCCGCGGCCGTGTCGCCGGACGTGGATGCATCCGGAGCGCTCTGCGAGGCGAGGTCTGCGGGCGACTGCGACGCGCCGGAGGTCGACGCGGTCTGTGAGGCGTCCGCAGAATCATCCGAGGCCTCCGCCGTGTTGTCGTCCGCTGGCGCCGTCGAAGCATCCGCCGCCGGTGCCGCCGCTGCAGGCCGAGCCACCGCTGCGCCGGCGGCGCGCGAACGACCAACACGTGAAACCGCTGCATCGCGCGCACTGCCGTCGTCCGGCGTGGGAGGCTCATCGGGCGACGCTGCCGCCGTGCGGGTCCCGGCATCGGCCACTCGCGCATTGTCGGCCACAGCGCTCGGGGCACGTGCCGCGAAGCCCGTGAACCACGCAATCGCCAACACCAGCGCCGCTCCCGCCACACCTGCGACGAAGCCCGGCAACGCACTCGAAGGAGCTTTGCGCTCCGCCCTGCGCCGCTCGCCCTCCTCGAATCGTTCGAACCCTTCGCGCAGCGACTCCGTCCGCGCCTGCATCTTGGCGAGCTGCTGTTCGACGGCGGCGACCTTTTCAATCAACCGCGCCACCGCCTCCTTCTCCGGAGGACGCCGCGAAAAGCGCGTGCGCAGCGCGAGCAGGATGTTGCGTTCCCCTTCAGCCGGTGGACGCGGTTGCACGCCGGCCAGCGCATCCTGGAGCTGGTTCAAATCGCCGAAGCGTTCCCGCCGGTCGGCGGCGAGCGCGATGCGGACGATGTCTCCGAGCGCACCCGCCAGTTCGTTGCCCGGCGCACCTGACGGCGCCGGCCTGCCGGTGAGGAGCTCGTAGCCGAGCGCGCCCGCCGCGTACACCTGCACGCGCGGTTCGGTCCTGCGCGGACCGCCGGGGGCGAGGGCCTCGGGCGCGACGTATGACGGGGTCGGCTCCGGCGCATTCTCCTCGAACGGCAAGAGATGCAGGCCGCCCGCTTCGTCGATCTCGATCAGCCGCGATCGCAAGGTCGCGCCCCGCGTGGCCGCGAGCCGTACCGAGGCCGCGAACAGCACCGCAGCCTCGCTCGGCTGAAGCTTCTGCGCCGACGCGCGCGCCTTCTCGATCAAGTCGTGCAGCGTCACGGACCGCCTCCTCGGGGCGCACTCTACAGGGGGAATTCGCGTCCGTGTTGACAACGTCCTGGCAGGCGTTAGCTTCCTCTGCATCGTGAGGCATTCCGCCCACGACGATCAGATCCCCGCCGGGAGCGAATGCCTCGGCGAGTTGGAGAAAAAATGCACCCAGGAATGATGTGGTGGTTGAAGCACGCGCGGCGTCACGGCTGTGACGGTGAAGGCGCGCATCCCGGTGCTGGCGGCGCGGAGTTCGGCGGCCACGGCGCAGGCGGCTTCCGCTTCGCGGGACGTCACGGCGGCGAAGACTTCGGCGACGGCGGCTCCTTCGGCGTCCGGCGCCCGCTCCGCTTTCTCGCCTACAAATTGAACCTCAACGAAGAGCAGGTGGCGGAGCTCGCCAAGATTCTCGACGAGCTGAAGACGGAGCGCGCGCAGGCGGCCGTCGACGACCGGCGCACGGTCTCGGCGTTCGCCGACGCCTTGGGCCTCGACCGCTTTGACGAGGGGCGCGCCCGCGAAGGCGGCGAGCTGCGGACGAAGAGCGCGGAGCGCCTGCGCGAGGCGGTGGTGAAGGCGCTGGGCAAGATCCACGCGATGCTCGACTCAGGGCAGCGCGCGCAGCTCGCCTACCTCATCCGCACCGGCGTGCTCTCGCTGTAACTTGAGCCAGGGGCGCCGTTGGATTACGTTCCATTACGGAGGTCCCAATGGCGCTCCGCCTGCTCGTCCTGACCGTATTCCTCGCCGCCTGCGAAAGTACCCAGGCAGTCCGCGTCCGCTCGACCGAAGGGGGCGGTGCATATCTCTTGAACCTCCAGACCGACAACGAGCGCGAGATCGGGACAGCGGTCCGCGGCATCATCGACGACATGCAGAAGCAGTGTCACGGCAACTACGAGGTGGTCGGAATCGACGCCGAGGCCAGCCCCGAGGCCGGCTACTACCTCGCAGCGGACGACGCAGTTGCCAACGGCCCCTATCGCACCCGCATCACCTACGAGTGCGGCGAGCCCGCCAAGACGGCGATGAACCACCGCCTCTACCTCCTGGCCGGGCCGTCCATCCGGATGGGCAGCCACGGCGAGCATTTGCAGAACGAGGCGCGCGACACCTGCGTCGAGACCTGGGACTGCCCCGCCGGCGTCGTCTGCGAACCGCGCCCCTGCGCCACCGACGAGAAGCCGGCGAAGTAACGCCCGCAACATCGCGCAACCTCGATTCGCGAACGCCTTTGCGCGTTTGACGGGCGGTATTGCGGCTTCATTTCCCGGCCGAATTGCCGCCTCGCTGGCTCGGTCCTTGAAACATGCAGCGGCATCCGTCGCCGCCGTCGAACGAGGGGACCGCCGTCTACGCCTATCAGCAGATAGATCTCGCGTACTACGTGCGCGCCACGCTTGCTGCCATTGCCCGTGAGTGCAACGGAACCTATGAAGTGGTCGGCATGGAGCTCTTGCCGACTTCACCGCGCGACCTGGCGAGGTACTATGTCGGTCTCGACGGTTCGCCGGTCCACGGTTGGTTTCATACCGGCATCGCTTATGAATGCCGCGCGCCGGCCAGCGAGGCGCTGAACGAACGGCTCAACGCCCTGGCTGCGACCGCCCCACCCGACCCTCCGCCTTCACCGCCGAGTCCTCCGCAGCCGCCGAAAGCCCCGGAGCCGTGCATCGTCACCTATGACTGCCCGGTCGGGAGCATCTGCGCGCCGACGGTGGAGGCCTGCAAAGGCCGCTGAGGTAGCTCGCTGCCGCGCGGGCAGAGAGCTGCCGTCGCCCTCACGACTTCAGGATGTCGTTGTCGTACTTGCCCGCCGAAATCAGCGCGTCGGCCACCGACTTGATCTCCTCGTCGTTGTTCCGGCCGCTGCCGGCGCGCAAGTTCGCCCGGATCCGCCGCCGCGCGTCCGAATAGAACGCGAACGTCATCGCCAGCTCGGTCGCGCACTTCTCCACTCCGCGCTTTTCGATCAGGCCCGTCGTCCGCGCGATGGTCGCGCAGAGCCCGAGCAGGTCGATGGCCACGTCCGCGATGCGGGTGGTGGCGAGCTGCGCATCCACCACCTCGCGCCCGTGCCGCCGCAGCACCGTCTCGCACAGCGCCGCCAGCCCCTGCACCGCGTCCTCGACGTAGGCAATCTGCTCGCGCATCGATTCGTGGGCCTTGGAGATCTGCGTGCGTCCGTAGGGCACCGTCTGCTTCGCCTTGCGCACCGCATACTCCCGAATCAAACCAAACCCTTTGATCGGATCGCTGAGCGCGTGCGACAGCTCCTTGCCCAGGCCCTTCAAATACTCGCCCGGCTTCTGCAAGCCGGTCAGTCCGATGTAGAGGCGAAGGATTTCATTGGTTCCTTCGAAGATGCGGTTGATGCGCGCATCGCGAACGGCCTGCTCGTAGGGCTGCTCGCGCATGTATCCCATGCCGCCGGCGATCTGCAGCGCCTCGTCGGCGGCCGTCCACAGCGCTTCCGAATTGAAGACCTTGGTTGCCGCGCCCTCGATCGAATAATCCTCGCCACCCCTGTCGATGGTCGCAGCCACCAGGTAGCAGAGCGACTCGCTCACGTAGAGGTTCGTCGCCATCCGCCCGAGCTTCTCCTTCACCTTGCCGAACGACGCGATGGGCCTGCCGAACTGCTTGCGCTCGTTCGCGTGCTCGATGGCGCGGCGCAAGATCGATCGCTGCCCGCCGACGGCGCCCGCACCCAATCCGGTGCGGCCGTGGTTCAAGATGCTCATCGCCACCTTGAAGCCCTTGCCCTCTTCGCCGAGGACGTTGGCTTTGGGGACGCGCACGTTGTCGAAGTAGACCGCGGTGGTGTTGGAGGCGCGGATGCCCATCTTGTCCTCGTGCGGACCGTGGGTGACGCCGCCGAGATCGCGAGTGACGATGAAGGCGGTGATCTTCCCCTTCTGCCCCGGTTTGTCGGGCGTGGTCTTGGCGAAGACGGTGAAGAAGTCGGCGATGCCGCCGTTCGTGATCCAGAGCTTCTGCCCGTTCAGGACGTACGAGTCCCCTTCGAGCCGCGCGTTGGTCTTGATCGAGAACGCATCGGAGCCGGAGCCGGGCTCGGTGAGGCAGAAGGCGGCGATCATCTCGCCGGTCGCGAGCCGCGGCAGGTACTTCGCCTTCTGCTCCGGCGTGCCGAAGAGAAGCAGTCCCTTGAAGCCGATCGACGAGTGCGCGCCGAGCGTGACCGCGATGGAGCCGTCCCATCCGGCGAGCTGTTGCATCACCCGTGCGTAGCCGGTGTTGGAGAGCCCGAGCCCGCCGTGCTCCTCGGGAACGATCAGGCCGAAGAGGCCGATGTCGCGCAGCGCCTGCAGCACCTCCGGCGGGAAATCGCCTTCGCGGTCGTATTTGCGGCTGTCGAGGCCGCCCATGAACTTGTCGATCGACTCACAGATGGGCACCACCAGCTCGGCCTGGTCGCGCGGCATCTCCGGATACGGAAAGAGCTGGTCCTCGAGGATTTCGCCGAAGAAGAGCGACTTGCCGAACGAAGCATTGATGTCGAAGGGCATGGCGCGACTCTAGGCGACCGCAACGCTGCGCGCCATGCCTACTGGCGCAGCTTGACCAAGACTCCCTTCGCGATCAGATACAGGCCGCCGTAGTCGTCGTCGCGAGGTTGCTCGAGCTTGGCTCCGTACAGCTTCGCGATCTCGGGCAGCGTGTTGGAATGGCCGACCACTACAGCGCGGCCTCCCGCTTTGCGAAGCGCCTCGACCAATCCCTTGCTGTCATTGGCCGGGTGCACGTGCGGCTTCAGCCCGAGCGCATCGGCCAGCGGCTTCGCGGTTTCCTGGGTACGACGGAATTCGCTCGTCCAGATGGAGGTGATGCCCGCGTCGCGGAGCTTGTCCGCAAGCGCCTGCGCACGGGTGACGCCGTCCGGCGAGATGGGAGTATCGCGGGACGCATCCAGCTTCTCCGCGTGGCGCACCAGGATCAATACCTCCTGCGCCTTCGCAGGAAAGCTCGCCGCGACAGCGAGCCCCGACAGCATCGCGAGAATACGCAGTCCGCGTGCGCGGCGGCCATGCCGGGCGGACAAAGGTGAAGCCGACGGCGCGGCGGTCATTTCAGCGCCTCCGCCACAATCGCCTTGGCCTCCTCGACGATGGCCTTCAGATGCGCCTCGTCGCGGAAGCTCTCCGCGTAGATCTTGTAGACGTCCTCCGTGCCGGAAGGACGCGCCGCGAACCAGCCATTCTCGGCCGCCACCTTGAGCCCGCCAATCTCCGCGCCGTTGCCCGCCGCCTTCACCAGCCGCGCCACGATGGGCTCACCGGCCAGCGTCGAGGCTTTCACCGCTTCGGGCGAAAGCTTCTTCAGCTTGCTCTTCTGCGCGGGCGTCGCGGGGGCGTCGATGCGGGTGTAGACGGGCGCGCCCAACTCCGCCGAGAGCTCGCGGTAGAGAACGCCCGGATCCTTTCCGGTGCGTCCGAGCATCTCCGCGCCGAGCAGGTCCAGGATGATCCCGTCCTTGTCCGTCGACCAGGCGGTGCCGTCCTTGCGCAAGAACGACGCCCCTGCGCTTTCCTCGCCGCCGAAGCCGAGCGACCCGTCCAAGAGGCCGTCGACGAACCACTTGAAGCCGACCGGCACTTCGTACAGCTTCCGTCCGAGCCGCGCCGCTACCCGATCGATCAATGCGCTCGACACCAGCGTCTTTCCCACCGCGGCGCTCTTCGGCCAGGCTGGCCGGTTGCGGAAGAGATAGTCGATCGAAACCGCCAGGTAATGGTTTGGATTCAAAAGCCCCACGCTCGGCGCGACGATGCCGTGGCGGTCGCTGTCGGTGTCGTTGCCGAAGGCGAGTTGAAACTTGTCCTTGAGCGCGACCAGGGACGCCATCGCGTAGGGCGAGCTGCAATCCATCCGAATCTTGCCGTCGTGATCGACGGTCATGAACCCGAAGGTGGGATCGACCACGCGGTTGACCACCGTGATGTCGAGCCCGTATTCGGCGGCGATCGGATCCCAATAGTCGAGATTGGCGCCGCCCAACGGATCGACGCCGAGCTTCAGCCCGCGCGCCCGCTCCAGATCGACGACGTTGCGCAAGTCGCGCACGTAGGGCGCGATGAAGTCATAGTGCGATCCGGCGATCTTCGCCCGCTTCACTTGCAAAGGGTTCGCGAGCAATTCGTTTGCGCGCTTTTCAATCCAGCCGGTCGCCGAGGTATCGGCGGGGCCGCCGTTGGGCGGGTTGTACTTGATGCCGCCATCCTCCGGCGGATTATGGGACGGAGTGATCACGATTCCGTCGGCGAGCCCGTTCGTTCGCTTCTGGTTGTGGGTCAGGATGGCGTGCGAGACGACCGGCGTCGGAGTGGCTCGCTTCGACCACAGCGCGTTCACGCCCAAGGCAGCCAGGACGGACAGGCACGTCTCCTGCGCCGGGTCGGAGAGAGCGTGCGTGTCCTTGCCGACGTAGATCGGCCCGCTCGTCCCCTGCTCTTTCCGATATTCGCAAACGGCTTGCGTGATGCAGAGGATGTGCGCCTCGTTGAAGGCGCGTTTCAGCGAGCTGCCGCGGTGGCCGCTGGTCCCGAACGCAACCCGCTGCGACGGTTCGTTCGGATCGGGCCGCTCGTCGAAGTAGAGCCTGCGCAGCTTGTCGACGTCGACCAGGATCTCCTTCGGCGCCTTCTTCCCCGCCAGCGGATGTGCCATGGCGCGCAATCTACAGAAGACCCGGGACGGTGGTGCAGCCAATGGTTAAGTTGCCGTTGTGACCCGATCGATCTATCTGGCGCTCGGCGACTCGACCGGCGTCGGCGTGGGAGCGGTGAGCGGCGGCGGCTATCCACAACGGCTCGTGCGCATGCTCGACCGCCCGGACCTCCAGCTCTTGAACCTCTGCCGGAGCGGCGCCACCACGGCCGACATACTGACGGACCAACTGCCGCGCGCGCTCAAGGCGCAGCCCTTCGTGGCCACCATCGGCATCGGCATCAACGACGTGGGGTTGCAGGTGCCCGACGAGTCGTTCGCGCTGAACCTGGAGGAAATCGTGGCGCCGCTGAAGATGCGCTGCCCGAACATCTTGATCGTGAACGTGCCGGACCTGGCGCTGGCACCCGCAGTGGCGCGGCTCGTCCCGCGGTCGATCTACGAGCAGCGCATCGAAGTCTTCAACGAGCACATCGCGGCGACCGCTGCGCGACACAAGTTGATCCTCGCCGACCTCTATTCGTTCAGCCGCGCCGCCGTGCCCGGACGCAGCGAGCTCTTCTCGTCCGACGGCTTCCACCCGAGCGCGCAAGGGTACGAGGAGTGGGCGACGTTCATCCTTCCCCACATGCGCGCACTGTTGCACGAAGGCGCGCCCGCGCCGGCCTGACAAACCGCGCTTCTGCGAGTCGCCCCTGCGCTGCCTGGATCGCTGTCTGGACGCGCTTTCGGCGCCGCGCGGCCGATACTGAAACCAAAACTGAAATGCGGTCACTCCCTCTTCGTAAGGCACACGAAGGGAAGGAGAGACGTCATGGAAGCTCGCAAACTGATTTTCCCGGTGGTGCTCGCGATGATGTGGGTGGTGATGGCAGCGATGGCGATGGTGGACTTCGCCTCGTTCTCAGCCGCAACGGCGCCGCAGGCGCAGGCGGCAGCAAGCAGCACGCAAACCCCGCTGGTGGCCGCTGCCCCGTTGCAGGTGTTCTAGGCCGGGCCTGTCGTGTCGGACTCGAAAGAGCCTTTGAAGGTCACGTTGCTCGCCGTCGCTAGGATTCTGCCCTAAGCGCTCCGCCGCGCTCCGTGGTCATTCCGGCCGCGTAGAGGCTTGGCGGTGTCTTTATCCCGGCCGTATTGAACCGGTTATTCGAAGCGCCGAGGCGTCCCGCCGGTTCACGGCCTGTCGCAGCGCCGCGGCCCGGCGTTCTCGAGCGACGAATTGTAGAACCAAAGTAACGAACGTCACCTAGGCCGGCCTGTCCTTCTGTCGGCGCGGTGATGCCGATGTCTCCAGCGTCGCGGCAACGGCGGCGTACGACCAATGGCGCAATGCGCGGGGGCGTTGCGGGGGCGGCGAAGAGCCCCCGCACAAGCGGAGGCCGAAGGCCGGAGCGCCACAAGGAAGCCGCCGCTGCAATGCGAGACGGCCCGCGCGTGCTCCTCTCATCGGTATGCCTACGCGCATTGAATGGCTTAACCGACAACCGAGAGCGGTGAAGCTGACCAAGAGCGAACACGCTGGGCGGCTGCGCTTGCCAACTCGACCGAACGGTGTTTTCAGTCCGGCGCGATCGGGTCGCGCTCGAACGGCGAACCGTCTGCGACCTTCCGTCGCTGCGACAAACCGCTCACTCGAAACAGCACCGCTTCACTCGTATCTACCCGCCGCACTCTCGGCCTGGCCGGGATCCTTGGAAGGGAAATGAGCGCACTTTTCAAGCCGTCGGCCAACACGGGCTTCCGCATCGGCATCTTCGCGATCGCGCTGCTCCTCGGCGGCGGCCTCATCGCCGGTCCGATGATCTACGTCCGCACCCCGTTCTTCACCCAGCAGCAGGACCCCATCGATCAGCCGGTGCAGTTCGACCACCGCCACCACGTCGGCGACGAAGGCATCGATTGCCGCTATTGCCATTACCTGGTCGAAAAGACGCAGTGGGCCGGCGTTCCGCCCACCAGCCTCTGCCTCAACTGCCACGAGCAAATCTGGAACAAGAGCCCCAAGCTCGCGCCGGTGCGTGAGAGCTACTTCGCCGACCGGCCCATCGTCTGGAACAAGGTCAACAAGCTGCCCCACTTCGTCTACTTCAACCACTCCATCCACGTGAAGCAGGGCGTCGGTTGCGTCACCTGCCACGGCCGCATCGACGAGATGCCGCAGGTGGAGAAGGCGCAGTCGCTCTACATGGGCTGGTGCCTCGACTGCCACCGGCAGCCGGAGCGGTTCCTACGGCCGCGCGAGGAGATCACCAGCATGACCTGGAAGCCCGCAGGCGATCAGCTCCAGCTCGGCCGAACTCTCAAAGAGCAGTACCACGTCCAAACCCGCACGAGCTGCACGACATGCCACCGCTGAAGCTTCCCATCGTCGACGCTGCCGCGGACGGCCGGCCCTGGCGCAGCCTCTCCGAGCGCGCGCAAAAACCCGAACCTTCGCGCGAGCTCTCGGAGCAGGCGCCGCTCGAGACCTCCCGGCGCGGCCTCTTGCAGATGCTCGGGGCCAGCGCGGCCTTCGCCACGCTCTCGGGCTGCCTGAAGCAGCCGGCCGAGAAGATCCTTCCGTACACGAAGCAGCCGCCGGAAGTGACGCCCGGCATCCCTTCGCACTACGCCAGCGCCAGCACCCTCGACGGCTACGCCACCGGCATCCTGGTGACCAGCAACGAAGGCCGCCCGACCAAGATCGACGGCAACCCGGAGCACCCTTCCGCGCGCGGCGCCATCGGCGTGCTCGAGCAGGCGTCGCTGCTCTCGCTCTACGATCCGCAGCGCGCCAAGGTGTTCCGCTACCAGAACGAGCCGCGCTCGCTGCACGACTTCCTCGCGGCCGCGGTCGCCAACGGCCGCGCGCTGGAGAGCAAGCAGGGCCAGGGCCTTCACTTCCTGATGGAGCCGGGATCTTCGCCGCTCGTCGCGCGGCTGCGTGAGCGCATCCTCGAGCGGTATCCGAAGGCGAAGTTCTCCTCCTGGAGCGCGATCCCGCTGCAGCAGATCCACGACGGCAGCGCCCTCGCCTTCGGTTCGCCGTACGAGACCCGCGTCGATCTCTCGAAGGCCTCCGTGGTCTGCTCGCTGGACGCGGACCTGCTCTCGGCGCTGCCCGGCACCATCGCCCCGATGCGCCAGTGGTCCGACAAGCGGGTGCCGAAGGGCGAAGGCGCGGACGAAAACCAAATGGCGCGGCTCTACGCGGTGGAAGCGAACCTCACCGTCACCGGCATGAACGCCGACCACCGCTTGCGGGTGAAGCCGAGCCACATCGCCCGTTTCGGCCTCGCGCTCCTCGGGCGGCTGGCGAAGCAGGTGCCGGCGCTGTCGCAGTATGCGCCGCTCGCGCAGAAGCACGAGCTCGACGCCACGCAGGCCCGCTTCGCCGACGCGCTCGCCAAGGATCTGGTGAAGGCGGGACGCGGCGCGCTGGTCGCGGTGGGGCCGCGGCAGCCGCCGGCCTTGCACGCCGTCGCGCACGCCATCAACAGCGCGTTGCACAGCGACTGCGCGTCGCTCTCGAAGCCGGTGCTCCACGATCTCGACGCCGGCCCCCGCGCGCTGCGCCTCCTCACCGAACAGATGCGCGCAGGGGCGGTGGACACCCTCGTCATCACCGCCTGGAACCCGGTCTACGGCGCGCCCTTCGACCTCAACTTCGGCAAGGCGCTCTCGCAGGTCAAGACCTCCATCTACCGCTCGCTCTACGAGGACGAGACGTCGGTGCGCGCAGGCTGGATGCTGCCTGCCCTGCACCCCTTGGAAGCCTGGGGCGATGCCCGCGCGCACGACGGCACCACGACCTTCGTGCAACCGCTCATCAATCCGCTCTACGGCGGCATGACCGAAGTGGAGGTGCTGGCCGCGTTCCTCGGCGAGGGCGACCGCTCGACGTACGCGATGCTGCGCGAATTGTGGCAGTCGAAGTCGCCGAAGAACTTCGACCTCACCTGGGAGAAGTGGCTGGCCGACGGCTTCATCCAAGGCACCGCCACGAAGCCCGAGCAGCCGCAGGTGAAGCACGACGCGGTGCTGGCCGCCGCCAACAAGCTTCAGTTCGCGGACGCAGGCTTCGAGATCAACATCATCCCCGACTACCGCATCTGGGACGGCCGCTTCGCCAACAACGCCTGGCTCCAGGAGCTGCCGGATCCGGTCACCAAGACCACCTGGGAGAACCACGCACGGATCAGCCCGACGTTCGCGGCCAAGCTCGGCCTCGACAACGGCGATCTCGTCGACTTGAGCTTGCGCGGTCCGTCCGCCCGCGCGCCGGTGGTGATCGAGCCCGGCCACGCCGACGACTGCGTCACCGTCACCCTCGGGTACGGCAGGAACGGCCCCGGCGAAGAGCTGGCCCGCGGGCTCGGCTTCGACACCTCGACCTTGCGGCACACCGACGATCCCTGGATTGCCGGCGAGCTGGCGGTGGTGCCGACACGCCTCTCGTCCCCGATCGCGCAGACGCAGGAGCACCATTCGATGGAGGGGCGGCTGATCGCGGTCAGCACCCAGCTCAAGTCGCTCCAGGCGACCAACGCGATGCTCGAAGAGCACCGCGGGACGCCGCTCACCTATCATTCGCCGGTCAAGTACCCCGGCCATCGCTGGGGCATGTCCATCGATCTGTCGCGCTGCACGGGCTGCAACTCGTGCATGATCGCCTGCCAGTCCGAGAACAACATTCCGGTGGTGGGCAAGGACGGAGTCATCCGCAGCCGCGAGATGCACTGGCTTCGCGTGGACCGCTACTTCCTCGGCAGCGAGACCGATCCGGGCGTCGTCTTCCAGCCGCTGATGTGCGTGCAGTGCGAGAGCGCGCCGTGCGAGTACGTCTGCCCCGTCAACGCCACCGTCCACAGCGACGAAGGCCTGAACGAGATGGTCTACAACCGCTGCGTCGGCACCCGCTACTGCTCGAACAACTGCCCGTACAAGGTCCGCCGCTTCAACTTCTTCAACTACACCGGCAACTTCTCCGAGACGGAGAAGATGGTCTTCAACCCGGACGTGACGGTGCGGGCGCGCGGAGTGATGGAGAAGTGCACCTACTGCGTGCAGCGCATCGAGCGCGCGCGCATCCGGACGCGCGTGCAAGGGCGGGAGATGCGCGACGGCGACATCGCGACCGCCTGCCAGCAGGCCTGCCCGGCCGACGCCATCGTCTTCGGCGACCTCAACGACGAAGACTCCAAGGTCTCGCGCCGCAACCGCGAGGAGCGCCGCTACGATCTCTTGCACGAGCTCGGCACCCGGCCGCGCACCGGCTACCTCGCGCGCGTGATGAACCCCAATCCGGAGCTTGCCTGATGGCAGCCGAGCCGCGCTACCTGCTCGATCAGGGCCCGCTCATCGCCGGGCACCACGACGACGGCACGCTGAACAAGACGCTGCTCCAGTTCATCTGGAACAAGGCTGGCGCCGGCTGGTTCGCGCTGATGTGCATCGGCCTCGCCGGAACCGGCCTGCTCACGGTGGCGGTCACACTCACCATCGCGAAAGGCATCGGGGAGTGGGGCAACAACATCCCGGTCGGTTGGGCCTTCGGCATCACCAACTTCGTCTGGTGGATCGGAATCGGCCACGCCGGCACGCTGATCAGCGCCATCCTTCTCCTCCTGCAGCAGAAGTGGCGCACCAGCATCAACCGTTTCGCCGAGGCGATGACCCTGTTCGCGGTCATGCAGGCCGGCCTCTTCCCGGTCCTGCACACCGGGCGTCCCTGGTTCGCCATCTACTGGCTGTTCCCCTACCCGTCGACGAACAAGATCTGGCCGCAGTTCAAGTCGCCCCTGATGTGGGACGTCTTCGCGGTCTCCACCTACTTCATCACCTCGCTCCTCTTCTGGTACCTGGGCCTCATCCCCGATCTCGCCGCGCTCCGCGACAGCTCGACCAGCAAGCGCAAGCGGCAGATCTACGGCGTCTTCGCGCTCGGCTGGCGCGGCAGCGCGCGGCACTGGCACCACTACAAAATCGCCTATCTCTTGCTGGCGGGCCTCGCGACGCCGCTCGTGCTCTCGGTCCACACCATCGTGTCGTGGGACTTCGCGGTGTCCATCCTCCCCGGCTGGCACACCACCATCTTCCCGCCCTACTTCGTGGCCGGCGCGGTCTTCAGCGGTTTCGCGATGGTGCTGACGCTGATCATCCCCGCGCGCAAGTTCATGGGCCTCAAGCACGTGGTGACGGCGCGGCACCTCGACTCGATGGCGAAGGTGCTGCTCTGCACCGGCCTCATCGTCGCCTACGGCTATTTGATGGAGCACTTCGCCGCCTGGTACAGCGGCAACGAATACGAGAGCCACACCTTCTTCCACGCACGCCCTCACGGCCAGTTCGGGTGGGCCTACTACCTGCAGATGTTCTGCAACGTGCTGACGCCGCAGATCTTCTGGTTCCACTGGGCGCGCCGGAACATCGCGGTGCTGTGGATAGGCTCGGTCATCGTCAACATCGGCATGTGGTTCGAGCGCTTCAACATCATCGTCACTTCGCTGCAGCAGGACTTCATTCCCTCCAACTGGGCGCAGTTCCACCCGACCTGGGTGGACCTGAGCCTCTTCTTCGGCACCTGCTGCCTGTTCGGCGTCCTCTTCCTGCTCTTCCTCAAGTTCGTTCCCGCCATCGCGCTCAGCGAAGTGAAGGAGCTTCGCCACGAGATCCACGCGGAAGAGGAGCACCTGTCGCCGGAAGCGGGAAACACGCCGATGAGCGAGCTCGAAGGAGCGAAGCCATGAGCGCGGAGATGCACGTCTTCCGCCGCTTCGTGCTCGGCGAATTCACCGAGCCAGGCCAGTGCGTCGAGGCGGCGCGCAAGCTGCGCGAAGGCGGAGTGCAGAAGCTCGACGCGTACTCGCCCTACCCGCTCACCGGCATCGACGAGGCGCTGGCGCTTCCGCACAGCAAGGTGCCACTGGTCGCGCTGATCGGCGGCCTCACCGGAGTCGCCGCGGGCTACGCGATGCAGTGGTGGATGAACGCGGTGAACTACCCCATCAACGTCGGCAACCGCCCGCAGCACGGCTTCTGGACCAACATCCCCATCACCTTCGAGTGCGGCATCCTGCTCTCGGTGTTGTCGATCTTCTTCAGCTCCATCTTCTATTTCTTCAAGCTGCCGCGTCCGTACCATCCGGTCTTCGAGTCGGAGCGCTTCCGCACCGCCAGCCTGGACCGCTTCTGGATCAGCGCGGAGACCGAGCACGAAGAGGACGTCGCGCAGCTCGAGGAGCGGTTCCGCGAAGTGGGCGCGCACAAGATCCACACCGTGGTGGAGAGCGTATGAGGCGGCTTGCTCTCCTCGCGCTGCTTGCGGTCGCCTGCGGCGACACCACCATCGTCGACCCGATGGAGCGGCAGCCGAAGATGCGCGCCTTCGCCGCCAACGGCCATTACGACGACGGCCGCTCGATGCGCTGGCCGCCGGCAGGCACCGTCCCGCGCGAGCGCCAGACCATGCATCCCGACATCGCCACCGGCCGCGACCAGAACGGCGACGACCTGCAGGCCATTCCGGTCAGCGTCACCCGCCAGTCGATGGACCAGGGCCGCAAGAACTTCGAGATCCACTGCGCCGTCTGCCACGGCCTCGTCGGCGACGGCTACAGCCCGGTGGCCACGCAGATGTCGCTGCGGCCGCCGCCGAGCCTGCACAAGCTGCACAACCCCTCACCGGGGCACATCTACCAGGTGATCAACGAAGGCTTCGGGTTGATGCCGTCGTACGCGCCGCAGCTCGACATCCAGGAGCGGTGGGCGGTCGTCTCCTACGTCCAGGCGCTGCGGCGCAGCCAGGCCGCCAAGGTCGCCGAAGCGCCGCCCGACATCCAAGCCAAGCTCGCCAAGGAGGCCACGCCATGAGCCACGCGCGGCATCCGCTTCCCGATTGGAACCTGCCCCGCTTCTCCGGCGGCCGCACGTTGATGCTCGGCGCGGCCATCGCCGGGGCGGTCGGCCTCGCCGTCACCGCGCTGCTCGGCTTCGGCAATCCGCGCGAGACGCTCTACGCGTACTTGATCGCCTTCGTGTACTGGCTCGGCCTCTCCATCGGCGGCATCACGCTGGTGATGGCCAACAACGCAGCGAGCGCACGCTGGAACGTGACCGTGCGGCGGCTCGGCGAGGCGTTCGGCGCGGTGGTTCCGCTCTTCGCCATCCTCTTTCTGCCGCTGCTCCTCGGCGCAAAGCACATCTGGCTGTGGAGCGATCCTTCGCAGGCCACCCCGGAACAGGCGCACCTGATCGCGCACAAGGCCGGCTATCTGAATCTGCCGGGGTTCGCCATCCGGGCGCTGATCTATTTCGCGATCTGGACGGCCTATTCGTATCGACTGCGCTCGATGTCGATTCTGCAGGACCGCACGGGCGATCCGGCACTGACGGCGCGGATGCGCTGGATCTCGCCGTCGGGGCTGGTGCTGTTCGTCCTGTCGGTGACCTTCGCTTCGTTCGATTGGCTGATGTCGCTCCAGCCCACCTGGTATTCGACCATCTTCGGCCTGTATTTCTATGCGGGCGCGTTCGTCGCCTCGCTGGCGCTCGTCTGCGTGGTGGTGACGTACCTGCGGGCGGCGCAGACGCCGTGGGGTCAGCTCCTCACCGTCGACCAGCAGCACAACCTGGGCAAGCTCTTGCTCGCGTTCGTCGCCTTCTGGGCGTACATGCAGTTCTCCCAGTACATGCTGATCTGGGCCGGCAACCTGCCTGAAGAGCTGACCTGGATCGTGGTCCGCAGCAAGGGCGTGTGGCGGCCGATCGGCCAGTTCATCATCTTCGGCCACTTCATCATCCCGTTCTTCGCCTTGCTCTCGCGCAAGCTGAAGCGCACCTCCGCCCTCGCGCTGGTCGGCGTCTGGCTCCTCTTCGTCCATTACGTCGACCTCTATTGGGTGGTGATGCCCGCCGCGGACTACGACCACATCGGGTTGCACCTCTCGCACTTCACCGCCTTCATCGGCATCGGCGGCGTCTCGATTGCCGCGGCGGTCGCGTTGGTCCGGTCGGCGCCGCCGGTCCCGGTCAAGGATCCCTTCCTGGAAGACTCGCTCCGGTACGTACAGCCATGAGCCGAACGCCATGAGCCACCAGCCGTCGCATTCGACAGAACAGATGAGCCCGCCGCCTTCGCAATCGGCGGAGGCGATCCATTGGGGAAAGGTGATCGGCGTCGGCGTCAGCGCGCTCGTGCTCTTCACCGCCGCGACGCTGGTTTCGTACCGCTTCCAAACCGCGCGCGAAAAGGAGCTGCAGCCGCTCGGGCCGGACGCGCTGCCGCACCAGGTGGGCCAGGCCGAGATCGGCATCGTCGACCAGGTGCCCTTCGACGTCACCCGCTCCCTGCAGAACTACCGCGACGATCGCAACCGCAGGCTCGAGAGCTGGGGCTGGGTCGACCGCAAGAACGGCATCGTCCACATGCCCGTGGAAGAGGCGATGGATCGCCTGATCAAGGAGCAGAAGAAGTGACGTTCGTCCTCGCCATCGTGCTCGCCGCCACCTCGGCCGCGCAGCCGCCGCCCGCCGCCCAGCCCGCCAACGACTCGGTAGACGTCGTCGAGCAGCTCGGCAGCTACGTCAAGGATGCGCCCTTCTTCGACAGCGACGGCAACCGCGTGCGGCTTCTCGACGTGGCGGCGCGCGGCAAGCCGGTCGTGCTCACGCTCATCTACTTCGACTGCGCCATGCTCTGCAGCCTGGTGCAGAACGGCGTCATCAAGGCCTTGAACCAGACCGACCTGCGGCTTGGCCAGGACTACGAAGGTTTGACGGTCAGCTTCTCGCCGCACGACACGGTTCCGCAGGCGCGGCTGCGTCAGGGCGGGTATCTGCAGACGCTCGCCCACGCCGAAAAGGCGCATCCGTCGGACTGGCCGTACCTGGTCGGCGGCGAAACCGCCATCCGCACGCTGGCAGATTCGGTCGGCTTCCATTACCGCTGGGATCCGGAAGCGCAGCAGTTCGAGCACCCGGCGGTCAGCCTGGTGCTCGGCCCGGACGGCAAGATCTCCCGCTACCTCTACGGCGTCGAACAGAGCCCGCGCGATTTGAAGCTCGCCATTCTCGAGGCCGGCCAGGGCCGCGTCGGCACCACCCTCGACCGGGTGATCCTGCGCTGCTTCAAGTACGACCCTTCCAGCCGCAAGTACCATTTCTACGTCGTCGGAGCGCTGCGGCTCGGCTCTGGTGTCTGTGCGCTGGCGCTGTTCGCGCTGCTCGGCTTCCTCTGGCGCCGTGAAACGAAGAGGAAATCGGCATGAACGAGACTTTGCGCAGACTCTTGTTCCTGCCCGTGCAGGCGTCCACGTTCGCGCGCGACCTGGACCAGCTCCACTTCTTCGTCATCATCACCACCTTCATCATGTCGACCGCCGTCGGCGTGACCGCGCTCATCTTCTTCGCCCGCTACCGCCGCCGCTCCGAGAACCAGACCACTCCGCACATCGAGCCCACCTGGTGGATGGAGGGGATGTTCATCGGCATCCCGCTCAGCTTCTTCCTGCTCTGGTTCTTCCTCGGCTTCCACGAGTTCGTGCGGCAGCAGACGCCGCCGTCCGACGCGATGGACGTGTACGTGCAAGCGAAGAAGTGGATGTGGAAGTTCGCCTATCCGGACGGCCCCAACAGCATCAACGTCTTGCGGGTGCCGGCGGGAAGGAACGTGCGGCTCTTGATGACCTCGCGCGACGTCATCCACTCCTTCTACGTGCCGGAGTTCCGCACCAAGCGGGACGTGCTGCCGGGCCGCTATACGCAGATCTGGTTCAATGCCACGACGCCAGGGCGCTACCAGATCCTCTGCGCGGAATACTGCGGCGCGGGCCATTCGATCATGCGCGGCGAAGTCATCGTGCTCAAGCCGCAGGAGTACGAGGACTGGCTCTCCTCGCAGAAGCGCGGCCTCGTCGCCCGGCAGGACGGGTCGCCCACCGAGCTCGACTTCTCGCCGCCGCTCGGGAACCTCGTCGATCAAGGCAAGCGCATCGCCGCCGAGCAGGGCTGCCTCAAGTGCCATTCGACCGACGGCACCCGCCACATCGGCCCCACCTGGCTCGACCTCTACCACCGCAGGGAGAAGCTGAACGACGGCAGCTTCGTCGACGCGGACGAGGCCTACCTGACCGAATCGATGATGGACCCGCCGCTCAAGGTGGTGGAAGGCTTCCAGCCGGTGATGCCCAGCTTCCAGGGCAAGATCTCCGGCCCGGAAGTGGCCGCCCTCGTCGAATACATCAAATCCCTGCAAAGCGACGCGGTCCGCACCGGACCGTCGGAAGGACCCGCCTATGCGCCTGTCCGAGGCCGATAGTCAACGGCTCGCCGGAGCGGCCGCCCCCAGAGCTCCGAGCTACCTCGTCGACGGCACCACCGTGATGTCGTGGCTGAACACCCGCGACCACAAGCGCATCGGCGTGATGTTCCTCGTCGCCGTGCTCTTCTTCTTCCTCTTGGGCGGCATCTTCGCGCTCGCCCTGCGCATGAAGCTGCTCCAGCCGGGCCCGTTCCTCATCGACGCCTTGAGCTACAACCGGCTCTTCACGCTGCACGGCATCGTGATGATCTTCCTCTTCCTGATCCCGTCGATTCCGTCGGCGTTCGGGAACTTCCTGATGCCGCTGATGCTGGGCGCGCGCGACGTGGCTTTTCCGCGGCTGAACCTGGCCTCGTTCTACATCTTCCTCGCCGGCGCCGCCCTGGCCATCTGGGGCATGGTCCACGGCGGCGCCGACACCGGCTGGACCTTCTACACGCCCTACTCCAGCACCACGCCCACCCAGGTGTTTCCGATCTTGCTCGGCGTGTTCATCCTCGGCTTCTCTTCAATCCTCACCGGCTTGAACTTCATCGTCACCGTCCACACCATGCGCGCCCCTGGCCTGGGTTGGATGCGCATGCCGCTCTTCGTCTGGTCCATCTACGCCACCTCGATCATCCAGGTGCTGGCGACGCCGGTGCTTGGCATCACTGTCCTGGTGGTGGCGGTCGAACGGGTGGCCGGCTTCGGGCTCTTCGACCCCGCGCGCGGCGGCGATCCGGTGCTCTTCCAGCACATGTTCTGGTTCTATTCGCACCCGGCGGTCTACATCATGATCCTGCCGGCGATGGGCGTCATCTCCGAGACCGTCGCCGCCTACTCGCGCAAGAACGCCTTCGGCTACAAGGCCATCGCGATGAGCTCCATCGGCATCGCCTTCGTCGGCTTCTTCACCTGGGGCCACCACATGTTCGTGGCGGGCCAGAGCACCTTCGACTCGGGCGCCTTCGGCATCCTCTCCATGTTCGTGGGAATCTTCACGGCCGTCAAAGTCTTCAATTGGGTGGGGACCATGTATCGGGGCGCCATCGCCTTCCGGACGCCCATGGCCTACGTCTGCGGCTTTCTCTACTTCATCGTCTTCGGCGGCATGACCGGCATCGCGCTCGCCACCACCAGCCTCGACATCCACTGGCACGACACCTACTTCGTGGTGGCGCATTTCCACTTCATCATGGTGGGCGCGGCGGTGATGGCGTTCCTGGCCGGGCTCCACTATTGGTTCCCGAAGATGTTCGGCCGCACGTACCACGAGGGCTTCGGGCTCGTCGCCGCGGCCCTCATCATCCTTGGCTTCAATGCCACCTTCATTCCCCAGTTCCTGCTCGGAAACGAAGGAATGCCCAGGCGGTATTACCAATATCCGGAGCATTTCCAGGCGCTGAACGTCGCCTCCACCACCGGCGCCACCCTGCTCGGCTTCGGCTTTCTCATCATCCTCATCTATCTCGTGGTGGCGCTGCGCTGGGGAAAGCCCTGCGCGGCCAATCCGTGGGGCTCGAAGGGCTTCGAGTGGATGACCGATTCGCCGCCCTCGACGCACAACTTCGAAGAGATTCCGACCATCACCCAGATGCCGCACGACTACCGCACCCACGAGCCGCCGGGAGTCATCCGTGTCGCATGAAGAGAGCGCGACTCCGGGTTTCGAGGGAGTTCCGCCGGAGCTGATCGGCCATCACTTCGACGGCATCGCCCGGCAGAACGAAGCGATGCGGCTCGGCATGTGGCTGTTCCTCGCCACCGAGGTGCTGCTCTTCGCCGGCCTCTTCTGCGCGTATTCGGTCTATCGATTCGAGTTCCCGGTGGCATTCGAGGAGTGCAGCCGGCACTTGAACATCCCGCTCGGCACCCTGAACACGGTGGTCTTGATCACCTCCAGCTTCACGGTGGCGCTCGCCATCCATTTCGCCCGCACCGACAAGCGGAAGGCCTCGGCCATCTGCCTCGTCATCACCCTCTTGTTCGCGCTCGGCTTCTTGGGAATCAAAGCCATCGAATACACGCAGCACTTCCACGAGCATGCGCTCCCCGGCAAGTATTACTCCTCCGAGGAGGTGAAGGCGCCCGGCGCGGCGATGTTCTACACGCTCTACTTCCTCATGACCGGCCTGCACGGCGTGCACGTCGTCGCCGGCATGAGCGTGCTCAGCTACATCCTCTGGCGCACGCTGCAGGGCAGGTATTCGTCCACGTACTACACCGGCGTCGAATTGGGCGGCCTCTATTGGCACCTCGTCGACCTGGTGTGGATCTTCCTCTATCCGTTGCTCTATCTCATCTAAAGGCCAAGACGCCCATGGCACACGAGCACGAGCACGCGGAGCACCATTCGGCCATCCCCTACGTGGTGGTGTGGATCGTGCTCCTCATCTTCACCGCGCTCACCTACATCACCGGAACGCAACACATCGGCAAGTGGGCGCTGCCGGTCGCGTTGGCCATCGCGACGGCCAAGTCGGCGCTGGTCGCCATCATCTTCATGCACCTGCGCGAGTCGAGCGGCGCCACCCGGCTCGTCTTCGTCACCGCGCTGGTGTTCGTCGGGCTGCTTCTGACCTTTACTCTTGGCGACGTCGCAACGCGCTTTTCACTATCAACACCCGCCGGCGCGCCATTCGGGACCGAGCGATCGCAGCCCGAAGGACTGCTCGAGCACGAGATGCCTGCCGAATAGGCCGCCTCAAGGGTGCTTGCCTTCGGCTTCCATTCCGCGACCGATGTTCTCGCGGCGGCTCGGATCGTCGGGCCGCCCGCCCAGCATGCGCCGCTCGGCCTCGGCGAAGTCGCGCAGACACTCTTCTTGTGAGGCGTACTGCTCTTTCGGCAGGCTCTTCATGAAGTTGATCACTTCCAAGGGCGCTTCGCTGTCTTCCGCCGTCTCGACCAATTCGTCGCGGGAGACGGGGAATTCGACCTGGGAGAGGATGAACGCGGGGCTTCTGGTAGGGTTCTCGCCAATGCCATTTGCCATACGAAGAACGTAAGTCCGAGGCCGGCACTTCGGCCCGCCCCGTCGCTGTGCGGTGAGGAGAGTGCCTGCCCGTCCGGCCGTCGTCCGGCGACGACATCCGCGACTACGAGGACGCCGTACGGTCGGGTCGACCGCCGGGCTGCACAGCGATTCCCCTGCAATCAGATGCCGACCGCGGCGGGCTTCTTTGCGTGCCGCACTCCGTCCAGCATCGCCGCGAGCGATGCGGCAGATAGCGCGGTCGGGCGCGTCGAAGGGAGGATGATGCCCGCAAGGTTGCCTTCCGCGTCGAAGAGCGGGCCGCCCCAGTAGCGCGAGTCGAGCGCGTGGTTGCTGGTAAGGAGAAGGGCGTCGTCGCTCGCCGCCACGGAGGCCACCCCGATCACGCGGATACCCTCTTCGTCCGCGCCCAGCGCAATCAGCGGCGCGCCTGCCTTGGGAGCCTGGCTCTCGAGCGGCAGCGACGAGATAGACGCGGTGCCCGGCAGCCGCAGGAGCGCGAGGTCGACTTCCGGGAACCAAGCCACCACCTCCGCAACGACCACGCCGTTCTGCGGCACCTGTACCTGGATGTTCTTCCACGGCACCATCTTGCCCGGCAGCGAGATGCCCACCGTATGCAGCGCGGTGACCGCGAAGCCGTCGCCGAGCAGCGTCGCGGCGCCGAAGCTCACTGTCGTCCCGAGCGCCTGCGGGTCGCCGGAGGAAGCGACCGCGGCGTCGGCGCGAACCACCACGACCCGGGAATGGACGCGATCGGCCACCACCTTCAGATCCGTCTCCGGATTGCCGGGCACGACCACCGCAGCCCGGGCCGCGTTGGCTGCAACACCAAAGGAAAGAGCAAGAGCCACGGCGGGCACGAACGCAGCGCGCGGGAAGGTCATGCCCCCCTTATGCGTGCTGCAATGTTGCGGCGCATTGCGAACTCATCTCGATTCGTCAAGCGAGCGCGCACCATCGCTTCGCCAGTTGTTTCTCTTCCGAGCACCGCATCGAATCCGGGTTCGCGTCGCGTTATCTTGCGCAGATGCCGACTCTCGTGCTGCTCATCGCGGCGATCGCGCTCCCGGCGGCGGCCCAGGAACAGCGGCCACAGCAAGAACCTGCCGCGGAGCAGCCGCCCGCCGCCGCGCAGCAGCAAGAACAACCCGCACCGCAGCAAAACGCCCCCGCAGGAGCGGCGAAGCCGGCCGAACCTTCGCCCGCGCTCGACTTCGACCTCCTCGGCCAGCCGAAGCCCGTCACGCTCGTCGACGACGCCGCTCTGCGCCGCCGCCGCACCCTCTTGAACTGGCACCAGGCCGCGGGCCTCGGCATGCTGGGGATCGCGCTTGCCAACACCGTCGTCGGGCAGCTCAACTACTCCGACCGCTTCGCTTCCGGTCCCTCGACGGGGCGTTACGAGATGGCGCACCAGATCACCGCCGTCGCCACCGTCGTCGCGTTCACGGGCACAGGCCTCCTCGCCGTGTTCGCGCCCAACCCTCTGCCGAAGACGGGCGGGTTCGATCGCACCACCATCCACAAGGTCGCCATGTACAGCGCGGCCGGCGCCATGGCCGCGGAGGCGGTGCTCGGGATCTACACCGCCGGCCGCGAGGGCTACCTCAACCAGCCCACCTACGCCACAGCCCACCTCGCGCTCGGCTACTTCACGTTCGCGGCGATCTCGCTCGGCGTCGGCGTCATCGTCTTCTGAACGGAGAAACGTCTCCATGCTGCTCGCAGCCTTCCTCGCGCTGGCATCCTCCTGGACCGTCGATCCGGCGCGCAGCACGCTGCGCTACGCCGTCACCCACAAGTTGCACCAGGTGGACGCGACCTCGAAGGAGATCGAGGGAAAGGCGGTCGTGCGCGGCGATTCGGTCCTGACGGAGGTCCGCGCGCAGGTTGCGAGCTTCCACTCCGGCGACGGCAACCGCGACGAGCACATGGACGAGGTGATGAGCATCGGAACGTACCCGTACGTGGTCGTGAAAGGAGTGGCGCGGCTTCGCGACGGCCAACTGCCCGCTGGCCCCTTGCAGATGACCGCGCAGGTCGATCTGCACGGGGTGAAGAAGACGTATGAGGTGCCGGTCTCGGTCGCGCCGCAGTCCGACGGGTCCTTGCGGGTGACGGCGAAGATCGACGTCAGCCTCGACGCGCATCACGTCGAGCGCCCGTCGCTGCTGTTCGTCAAGATCGACGACGACTGCCGCATCGACGTCGACCTCGTCCTGCGGGAGCAGAAGCAATGAGGTGGGCCGCGGCCGCGGTGCTCATCGCAGCCTGCGTTCCCGCCGAAGGGCCGGCGATGGACCCGGGCGAGAACTGCCAAGGCTGCCACGGTAGCGGGAACCAGCCGCTCTACCAGGGCGAGGAGCGCAGGCACGCAACCGACTGGACCATCGCGGGCACGGTCTTCGATGTCGGCGACGCCGGAGTCGAAGGCGCCGAGGTGCAGATCACGGATTCGGCCGGCTTCAGCTTTTCGCTGCGCAGCAACCTCGCCGGCAACTTCTATTCGAAAGAGACGGTCGCGTTCCCGCTCCAAGCCTGCATCGCGCGCGACGGCAGGACGGTCTGCCAAGAGTCCCCCGTTGCCAGCGGGTCGTGCAACGCCTGCCACAACGCCGCCTCGGCCCAGTTGCCGCAGGCCGAGTTGATTGCGCCGTAACGGACGTCGCGTTCGAAGCCTGCATGGAAAAAGGAGAGGTGGAACATGGGGCGAGGCACGCTAAACCGCCGCTAGCCTCATGGGGAAGTCCTCGCGGGCGCGCCGGCGTCCTCCCCGTTCGCTGTCTTCGTCGAGAGCGCCTGATCGAAGCGGGTCTCCTCCAGCGAGCGGAACGGCCTGGCATCCGGCGCGCAGTCCTTCACCGCCACCGTCGTCGAAGTCTGCGCCAGATCCGGCACGCGCAGCTCCCAGCAGTCGTCGAGCGACGAGCAGTAGCAAGCCTCGAAGCCGAGCCTGCGGCGCTGCCTGAGGAGCTCGATCGCCTGCGCGCCCGAGAGCTTGATCGGCGCGATCTGCTGCCCGGGGCTCATCACCTCGTTCTCGACCTCGTTGATCGCCGGCATCGTGAAGCGACGAAGCTTCAGGAGCGCGCCGATCGCCGCCACCCAGTCGACCTGCGGCTGACCGTCGACCCAGACGCGGACGCGTTTCACCTGCGCCGGCCCGACCCCGCGGTTCTGCACTTGCAGCGTGACCACGTCGTCGGTCCAGTCGGTGTCGAGGTTGAGCCGCGGCCACACCTGGGCCCGCACCTGCTGCCGCTGCAGATAGACGTTGTACGTCGAAGTGCCGAGCGCAAGCGCGCCGACGAGCCCGCTCACCGAAGCGGCGAGAAGGTCGCGATGCCGCGCGAACCAGCCGGGGTGCGGAGCCACGCAACGGCATTGTGGCACCGCGTCCGCGTGGGCGTCCACATCGAAACCCAAATCCGGGGTCGTCGGCGCGAAGACATGGCAACCCGGGGTACGGTGCGCCGATGCGGCTTCTCCTGATCGCGTTGGCCGTCTGCGGTTGCGCGCATCGGCAGCGTGTACGCGCTGGGCGATGAGCTGAGCGTCGTTGCCGACGGCCTGGAGGTCGCCGTGCGCAACGAGCGGCAGCCCGGCATGATTGGCGCCAGGAAGGGGCCCCTCTTCATGATGCGGCCACGCGCCGACTACGCCGCCAACCACTGCTACGAAGGCTTCTACAACCCCTATGAGATCGCGCACCCCGACAGCGCCGGGCTGTCGCAGAGCTTTGTCCTCTGCAAGGATCCAGAGAACCCGGACGACGCCACCGCCTTCTTTATTGGCCTTCGCGCCCGCACCAGCAAGTACGACTCGCTCGACGAGCAGCGGAAGGTGCAGGAAATCGCTTTCACCGCGCGCACGCTGCCGGGGCTAGTCGAGGTCAAGATCGCCGGCGACAATCCGCGAACCGTTGCGTTGCCCGTCGACTCCGCGCCGTTTGGCGAGCATCCGGAGTACGTCGGCGCCATGGTCGCGCTCGGCGTCTGGCCCGTATCGGCGCGTTTGACGCGCTGACGCCGCGCGCTGGAAACGCTGGATGGTTGCAACGCTGGCTGCCGTCAGAATCGGTGACTGGGCGGAGGCGCGAATGGCGTTGAAGGCTCGGCTTTCGATGCCGCTGGTCTTGCCTCAAAGTTGCCAACCGCACAACCGCACAAGCCACGCTCGCGAACACTGTCCAGCGCGACCGACAACGCACGGGGACGGGTCATGCCCCCAAACTAGCGCGACGAGCTCCAAGTCGTAGAGCTGCGCGTAGGCGGCGACCTTGCCGCGCTGGGCCTCCAGGCTCACTCCGCGGTCGGCCTGTTTCTCCGTGCTCAGGCTTTGACTCTAAGCGCGAGACGGTTGTCGCGCCCGAGGAGACAACGCGGCGGCGAAGGGGCTCGAAACGCCGTCTGGAGGGCGAATGCGGCAGGCACGGACAGTGCATTCAGGAGCAGTTCCAACCACGGGGTGTCCACCCCGCGGAGAGGGCGGCGCGCAGTGGTGCATCTTCTTGAAGGCTGCAACCGCGTTTTCTCGGCGGTGTTCCTGGCTGTTGCCATTTGGGGTTCCGCCTCGACACCCGCGTGGGCAGACGAGGTCGACGTTGCGGTCGACGCATTTGCCATGGCCGGAAGCAGTGTCGGGTTCACGCTCGATGAAACCGAGAAAACGATCGCGAAGGCGATCGTCCGTTGTGTCGGGCGCAAAAAGCAGCTCGTGATCTGTTCTCGCGAAGAGGTCGTCCGGCGTCTGCCTGCCGACGCTCAACCAATCGTGACGTGCATGCTGCAGGGCAGGCGCATCGATGCTTGTGCCGCGCAAGGCATGCTCCAGCGATTGCCACCGGAGGTACGCGGGACTGCCCAGTGCATCGCTGAGCAGCGACCGCTGTCCGAATGCGGTTCCGCCGAGGTGGTTCGGCGCCTGCCGCCGGAGACTCAAGCGATCGCGTCGTGCATCGCGGCGGGTCGTACGTTCGAGGCGTGTGCGGGCGATGAGGCCGTCAGACGGTTGCCGGTCCAGACACGCGATCTCGCACCGTGCCTGGTGGAGCGCCCTGATTTCGGAACCTGCACCGCGCACGCAGCCGCGAAAACGGCTCACAGGCAAGCGCTCGTGGTCATCGAAAAGCTCAAGGCCGATGGCCGCACCGACCTGGGGTCGGGCCCGCCGACTCCCATACGCAACATCATCAATGTCGCGGACGGAATTCGGGAAGACGATTGGGGAAAGGTCGCCTTGTATGGTGGGGCCGAGGTCTACAAGGCGGCAGCGAAGATCGTTCTCAATATCCTTCTGACTCCTGCATTCCAGCCCTTGATCGGGCCTATCGTCGATACGATCGTACAGAACCGCGTCGACCTTTTCGCGCGTTTGGTCAAAGCGTTGAAGAAGAAGGATGTAAAGGCTGTTGGCGAGGTCGCGGTCGAGGGGTACCTCCTGATGCAGGTCGAGGTCGCATGTGCCCTACCGATGCCGAACGACATGCGAGAGTCACTTTGCGGAACGGTCGGCAAAATCATCAAGGACGTGGCTCATGTTGGCGGGGATGCCGCAGATTTGGCGAGACGGCTGATTGCGCGGCCGCTCAATATTCCTGACACGCTCTGGGCCGAGACTCAGACCCTCCGCGAGCGAATGAGTGGAAAGAAAAGGGGCTGCGAACCCGCGCCGACCTACTACGCTTCGCATTATGTAGGGTGCTACCATCGAGCCGCTTACCTGAAGCTGTCGGATCCGGCTCACCTGCGTGGATTGACCGGGTCTCTCAACAATACTTGCCGTCGCTATTACGACCAGTGCTTCTTCTCAAACCGCTTCGACGGGTTATGCAATCCTCAAAGGGACATGTTTCTCAAACACGCGGACCAGCTCGCGGGCGGACTGAACGACGCAGCCGTCATTTATGCCCGGTCATTGCGTGACTCCCTTGCGGCCGCGGGCACGCAAGCTTGCGACCCGTCGTTCACAGCGGGAAGGATCAGGGACTTCACGACGAGCTGCGTGCGTGCGCTTCACGCACAGGTGCCCCTGAAAGGTAGCGCATCAGACGATAGCTGTCACGGTGGCCAATCTTCGCCGACCGAGTCTGCGCATTGGCTGGCCTGTCACAAGACCATCGAAGCGCTTCAGCCGCTGCGATTGGCGGCCAATCTGTGTCACGCCGCGAAGGAGGCCCTGAACAGGGCGCGCGGCATCGCCGAGGCGGCCCCACGATACAAGAGACTTGGAAAGAACAGGTGATTGGTACGTAGCACATACCGTGCCCCGCTTGGTCCACCTCAATCGACAGGAGCGTGTCATGTCTCATGCGTTTCGCATATTTGTCGCGTTGCTCGTATTCATGCCTTTTCATGCGGCCCGTGCCCTGACGACGATACTGGCCGACTACCCGCGGTATGGCACGGCTCTCTCTCCCGACAAGGAGCTTGCTCTGCGCAGCGCCGCAAGGGCCGTCGCGGGTGTCCTGTTGACGGGAGGGAGCGTCGATGTGGCCATCTACGGAAACGCGGACTTCGACAACGATCGCTCGAAAGAGGTGTCGGTGAGCACGGAGCGAGCGCGCTCAGCAGAAGCCACGTTGCGTCGGATGATTGCAGAGGAGGCAGCGCTGGTCGGTCAGTCCGGGCGTCTTTCAGCGGTGAGCATCACCTCCACGGGGCTTGGAACACTTCGACCCGTGTTCCCCCGGCCCCTGAACGAGGAACAGCGCCGCGCCAACCGCCGCATCGAGATCGTTTGGAACGCAAGTGCGGGTCCCTTGCCAGCACCGTCCGAGCCGATCTTCCAGCGTTGCATGCGCGTGTTGCCTTCCGTGAGCGTTGCAGGAACGCGCCGACGCATGGCTTGCGTTTGCAGCAAGCTCCAGCAGATAACCCCGGCGGTGGGCGACACTCATTACGACTACCGCGCAAAGCTCCAGATGCCCGGAAGTGCCGGCTGGCCGAACCTCACTCCCGAACAGTGGAACGTCGCCGTGAACGGGTTCGTCCGACATCTGCGGGCCGACATTCGTAGCTCCTCCAACAATTCGCCCCGGGACGCCGACTTCGCGGCGGGTCTGGTTGCACTGGACGACATGGTCGGGCGGAACATCGACGATTTCTCCAACCAGCAGGTCGGCGGCTCAGCCACAGGGCTGCTGGATCGTGCGTTGCTTGCCGATATCCAAAATCGCATGTCGGACCCGAATCACACTTACTCCTGCTACGCGAATTATTCGAGGAGGGACCACGATCTCTAGAGTCTCGCCTGTGACGATCTCCTGCGAGCTCCGCCCACAGTGATCGACCTAGCAGCTGCGCGACGCGACGATCTAACTGTCCCGCGTGCGGATACGAACTGCCTTTTTGCGATGAGACGGAGCCTCGCCGTCCGGATGAGATATGCCCCTGTTGCGGAATCCAGTTTGGGTATGACGACCCCCGCACGTGGATGTGGCCGGAGATTTATTTGGCGCGCCGCGGAAATTGCTGGTCGTGCGACTACGGCAGAAAACAAGATGCGCAAGCCGGTACTGACGGAGCCGTGCAACTTGTCATTGCGGCCTGCCTGGCGCACGCGGTTGTCGCTTCCTAGTCGCCACGCAGCGCGGTCATCGGGTCCTGCCGAGCGGCGGCAGCAGCAGGCAACACGCTCGCCGCCAGCGTCACCATCGCAAGCGCGGCCGCGACGGCCGCGAACGTCAGCGGATCGCGCGCGCCGACGCCGAAGAGCAGCGCCGCGAGAAAGCGCGAGAGCAAGAGCGATCCGGCAAGACCAATCGCAACACCGATGAGCGCGAGCCGCAGGCCACGGCCGAGCACGAGCCACGCAAGTTGCCGGCCCCGCGCACCCAACGCAGCGCGCACGGCAAGCTCACGCCGCCGCTGCACCACCGAAAACGCGGTCGCGCCGTAGACGCCGAGAGCCGACAGCAAGAGCGCCGCTGCCGCGAAGACGAGCGCGACCTCGAGATAGAAGCGCCGCTGCCGCGACCAGCCTGCAAGGAAGTCTTCGAGCGCTCTCGTCGGGCCGAGGAGGAGCTCTCCCGCAAATCCGGCGGTCGCCGCGCGCAATTGCGGCTCCAGGCGGGCGACCGGCAAGTGGCTCTTGGTCACCAGCATGAACCCTTGCTGGTAGTTGTCCCTTGAGAATGCGAACTGCGCTTGCGGCAGGTACACTTGTGGTTGCACGGGTTCGCCGGGTCCCCATTGGTGGACGTCCTGCACGACCCCGACGATGGTGAAACGGATTGGCCAGGTGGTCATGTCGAAGGCGACCCCGAGCGGGTCGCGCCCGGCGAGATACCGGTCGACGAACGTCTGGTTCACGAGCGCAACCGGAGTGCTCGTCGCGGTGTCGGTCTCCGCGAGGTCCCTACCTTTCAAGAGCCGCGTGCCGGCGAGCCCGAGATAGCCGGGGCTGAACCAGTTGGGGATGACTGTGTCCCAGACATCCGGGCGGTGGGTGCGGCCGACGACGTCGACGCTCTCGCCCCAGCCTCGCGTTCCGCGCTCGAAGGGCAGCACGCCGGCGAGCGCGGCCTCTTCGACGCCGGGTGTCTTGCGCGCGGCCTCCAAGACGCGATTCGCGGTCGCAACCGACGCCGTTCGTTCTGGATAGAAGAAGGTGCCGAAGAGATTCGCCGGATCGGCGCCGAGCGGCACCGCCGCGAACCGCTGCATGCTGCGAACGAGAAGACCCGTGCCTGCCGCCAGCATCAGCGCGATGGCGAGTTGCGCGACCACCATTCCGTCGCGAAGCCGCGACCTGCCCGAGCCAGCAGTCACGCTCGCGCCACCGTCGTTGAGCAGCCCAAACACGTCCGGCTCGAGCACCGGCGCGGCCGAGGCGAGGCCGGACAGCGCACCGGCGCACAGCGACGAGATGACGGCGAACGCCGCCATCCGGAAGTCGACGGAAAGCTGGTCCATCCGCGGCAGCGGACCGACCGCAGCCAAGAAGCGCAGCGCCAAAGCCGCGAGGAGAAGGCCCAATCCGCCGCCAGCGACGGCGAGCAAGACGCCTTCCAGCACGTGCTGCCTCGCGATGCGCGCCCGCCCGCCGCCGAGCGCGGCGCGTATGGCCAGATCGCGCGCGCGAGCCGACCCGCGCATCAAGAGGAGAAGAGCGACGTTGGCGCAGGCGATGACGAGGAGCAGCAGCACGGCCGCGAACGACGCTTCGAGCGCCGGCGCGTACGACCCGGTGAGAAAGGGCACGAATCGAGTCGCGTCGATCCCGTTGTGGTTGAACGCGCGCAAGAGGGCGTCGAGCTCGGCGCGGACCGCGTCCGGCGTCACGCCCGGCTTCATCCGCACGATGCCGTACAGGCCGGTGCGATCGCGGTCGGCGAGCTGCTGCGCCGTGATCCCGAGCGGCATGACGAGCTCGTACCGTTCGATCAGGGGGAAGCTCACGCGCGGCGGCAGGACTCCGACGATGGTGACCGCGCGGCGATCGATCCGGATGGTCCGGCCGAGCACCGCGGGATCGCCGTTGAGCTCGCGCCGCCAGAACCCATCGGCGATGACCACGACTGCGTCCTTGCCCGCGTAGTCCTCCGCCGGCTCGAAGGCGCGGCCGATCGCGGGCGAAACGCCGAGGGTCGTGAAGAGGCTCGCGCTGACATGACCGACGCCGAGAGGCTTGGTGCCCGCGGAGGTCGTGACGATGTCACTGCCGCCGCCCAGCATCCCGATCGCCTGGATGGTCTTCGCGCGGTCCTGGAGGTGAAGGAATTGTGCCGGACCGAGCGGCACGTACTCCCCCGCGCCATCGATGGCGCGGAGCGCGAGCAGTCGCTCCGGCGACGCGTACGGCAAGGGCCGCCGCAGCACCGTGTCGACGAGGCTGAAGGTCGCCGTGCTGCTGCCGACGCCGATGGCGAGTGCGAGGATGGCGACGGCCGCGAATCCGGGTTGCCGCGAGAAACCGCGTAGGCTTTGCCGCAGGTCGAGCAACAATCCACGCATCGAATGCCCCCTCGCGGGAAAGACGACGGCTCCCGCGCTGGTGTTCCCTCATACCGCGATCGGTTGCCGGACAAGACGGTGGCCAGTGATCGAGCTATAGAGTCACGCCCGGGGGGGACCCGCCATGGCCCATCGCATGATCGTTTTGATTCTGTCCGTCGGTGCAGCCGCTCACGCCGAGGATCGGTTCGGTTCCGGGGGACAGATCGTGCCGTTCGGCAACGCAGCCGTCGCGCGCACCTCGAGCGGAGGCCTCTCGCAAACCGTCGTCTCGCTCGCGCCAGGCGCCTTGTGGTTCGCCGCTGACGGTTTCGCGCTGGGGCTGCAGGCGAGGTTGAGCTACGCGTCCGGCGTCGCCGGCAGCATCACCGTCGTCAACGGGGTGCCTGTCAGCAGCGTCAACGCGCCCTCCGTCTGGGCTGTCGGTCTCGCTCCGGAGGTGGCCACCGTCCTCCATCTGGGCGATCGCCTCGCGCTCTTTCCGCAGGCCAGCTTCGGCTTCCTCTCGGTTTCGGGCGGCAACGCCAGCGCGCACGCCCTCGACTTGACCGTGTTCGCGCCGGTCGTGTTCATTCCGGTCCCGCACCTGTTCCTCGGCTTCGGGCCGTTCATCGACTGGGTGGTCTCGGGCGACGCCTCGGGAAACAACACCTTCGGCCTTCAATCGCAGATCGGCGGCTGGTTTTAATCAACTCGCGCCGCCAGAGTCGCGGCGCCTCTTTTCAGCGCGCCTCGAAGGTGGTGGGCCGGCCTTCGAAGTAGATCCAGGCCAGCCCGGCGGCCGCCGTGAGCAGGCCGCCGAGCGCGAGGAATCCGGAGTTGCGCTTCCGCCGATCGTAGCTCGAGATGCAGCGCGGCTCGTCGTCGCAAAATGCGCCTTCCAGAACGGCATTGCCCATCAAGGAAAGTCCGCCGCCGAGGACCGCCACCCCGCCCGCGGCCGCCACGACCGTGCCCAGCGCCCTTGCCGACGAGGAACGCGCGGCGACCTCGAGCTCCAGATCGTCCGGGCGCAGCGCAAGCCGGAACGGTGCGCTAACCAAAATGCCGGGCCCGCCGAACAGGAACGTGTCCTCGGGCCCGAACGTCACGTCGACATCGCACGGAGCCCGGCAGACCGCGAAGCGCCGCGCGTTCGACGCGAGCCGCAAGAGCTGCACGCGGTCGTCGTCGGTGAGGAGTCGCACGTGCCGCGTCCAACCCGCCTCCGGCGGAGGCGGCGGTTCCGCGGCGGGCGCCGCAACTGCGAACAAGGGGGCTACGGAAGCAATGCGTTTCATGGTTCGTCCGACCTTCCTCCGTCGCCTCCGGTCACGAGCGCGCGGCCCGTCTAGCCGCGCGCTGTAACAGCGGGTTCCCCGCAGTTACTTGTGCGACTCGATCCCTGGGGTTTTTGGCCGATCGAGTCGCGCAGAGCCGAGGCCCAAAAGCGAGCTACTGTCCCGACACCTTTTAGGAATGTGGCCATAATCGCCTGTGTCGCGATCTCGCGGAACCCCTGCGTAAACGCACCAAAGGGCCCGATTCGGCACCGGATCGATACGTCACGGCATGACGGGTACCGGCACGGCCGGTTTTGTGCCCGAGCGCGCGGTCCACGTTGCACAACCGCTCTACCGCGCGGTCCACGTCGCACTTCGTTCGACTGTGAAGACCGTGCTAGAGAGTGGTCTCCGAGGGGCGATTGATGATGTTCCGTTGGTGCACGTGCGCACTACTCGCTTGTCTCGCCGTCAGCTTCGCCGCCCCAGCCGATCCGTATCCCGTCGGCGCGCGCTTGCGTCTCGCGGACTCCGCGGAACAGAAGTGCCTCCGCGACCCCGGCAGTAGCCGCACCGACTGCAGCGTCGTGGAGCAGACTCGCGTTGCCTTCACCGAGGCCGTGGCGCGCATGTTTACCCCCAAGCCAACGCCTGATCTCGAGTTGGAGCTGGCAGTCGAGACGGCGGAGATCTTCGAGCAGGTCCAGGGCGGGTTCGTCCTCGACATCGAGGCGCGGATACGCGTGCTGACTCCCGAGGGCGCCCTGCTCGACGCCGTCCACGCCGTCGGCCGCCGGTCGGTCACGGCCGACACCGCAGTGGACCGGGCCGCGCTGGAAGCCGCCCGCGTGGCGGCCCGAGACTTCGAGGAGAAGTACGACCGCTCGTCCGCGATTCGCGCCTGGCTGGTGAGCAGCGGTGTCGCATCCGCATCGGCGGTGGCTTTGCCGCCCCGGAGCCGCCAGCTGTTCTGGATCGCGCCCGTCCTGGGCGTGGGGACGGGCGGCGACAAGAGCATGACCGTCATCCCGGCGGTGCGGGTTGGCGCTTCGTGGAACTGGCTGATGTTGCAAGCGATGTACGCGCACCACGGCCCGGACTTCACCGCCGCGCTCTTGGCCAACAGCAACCAGCTGAGCAACCCGGTAGCGACGCTCTCCACCAACGACTTCGGCCTGGAGATCGGCGGAGTCCTGCGGCCGTGGGAAAGCATCGAGCTGCGCGCCGGACCGGGCGTGCACTATCTCTTTGGCAGCGCCAGCACAGACCCCGCGGAGCCGGGGCAGCAGGGGAGCGAATCCTACTCCAAGCTCTCGCCCACGCTCTTCGCCTCCATCTCCACCACCTTCCTGCCCTTCCGTAACGGCGCGCGCTTCGTCGTCGGCGCAGAGGCGCGGGTCTACTTCAGCAGCAGCACCGACCTCGCCGAGCTCGGCCGCCGCGTGCCGCTGCTCGACAACTCGTTCGGACTGTTCCTCGGAATCGAGGCCCCGTGGAAGTCCAGCCGAGGCGGTACGCGATGACATCGTGGCAGCGCCTTCCCCTCTTTGCGTTTCTTCTGCTGGCGAGCTGCTTCAACTCGTCCGGCGGCTATCCCATCGTGGTCGCCGTCTCTGGCGCCGGCCAGGTGGGCTTTCTTACGCCCGTGCCCACCGGCGAGACGCAGATCGTCGTGTCCGGCTTCAACCTGCAGGAGGGGGCAATCGTATTCTGGCAGGGCCGGCCGCATCCCGGCGTGTTGGCGGGCCCGACACCGCAGGGTGGAGCCGCGTCATTGCAGGTCACCCTCGACCTCCAAGAGACGCTCACACCGGGCGCGGTGACCGTCTCGGTGCAGAATCCGGACTCGCTCAGTTCCAAGCCGGTGCATGTCGACGTGGAGCCGAACAACTTCTCGCTGACGGCGATCTCACCTGACCGCTTCGCGCTCGGCGCGGGAGCCTCCACCGCGACCCTCTCCGGGACCGACTTCTTCAATGGCATGCAGATCACCTGGAGCGGCACGGTGCTGACCCCGACCGTGCAGGACGGCCATACGGCGACCGTGCAGGTGCCGGCGTCGTTGCTCGCCGCGGCGGGCGATGCGTTGGTGCAGGTTGTGGATCGCGACTGCCCGGCCTGCGGTCCGTCCACGACAGGAGGGGTGATCGCGCACGTGGGTGCCGGCGTCGTCGTCGGCCCTTTCCAGCAGGGAGTGCTCGCGCCGTCGTTCCAGGACGTGGCCGGGGACCGCGTCCATGGATTGCTGCTCGGCACCTCCGGCAACTCGCTGGCCGCGATCGATCCCACCACGGGCGCGTTGGGCGCCGGCGTCGCGGCCTCAGGCCCCATCGCCGTCTCCGACGGAGCGGAGTTCGTCTATGCACAAGGCGTGCGGTTCACCTTGCCCGGGCTGACCGAGCCGACCACCCTTCCGCCACAAGCCGTCGGCGCGGTGGCTGCGGCGCCGGGCGCACCGCAAACGGTGGCCTACGCCAACGTCGACGCCATCAACGTGTTCGATGGAACCACGAGGCGCCCTCTCCAAGCGACGGGCGGCTTCTTCGACAACTCGATCACTTGGGGCGCGGACACGTCGGTGCTCTACGCGGTGGCCGGACGCGCGATCAACAAGTACCCCGTGACCGCCTCAGGAGTTGGCGCCGCCACGACCATCGTCAACGACCCGTCGATCCTGACACCGGAGGTGATCTTCGACGGCGTCACCCGGCGCCTTTACACCGGCTCGGGCCAGACCTACGACGAAGAGGGTGGCACCCCGCTGACCTTCGACTTGACCAACTTCTTCACGCCGGCGCAGTTCACCTGCCACGTGGCGGTCGATTCCGGCTTGGGCAAGGCGTTCTTTGCCTGCGATTTCGTCAGCAGCCGCACACCTCCCGGGCTGTGGGTGGCAGCCTACGACCTCGCGACGCAAGCGCCGCTGGGCGGAATCCTCCTCGCACCTGGGCCGACGCAGTCCGTGTCGCGCATCGTGCGCTTCGGCAACGACGGGCTGGCGGTGATTGGAACTACCCACCTCTACCTGTACCGAGGGCAGTTCGTCCGTCCCTGATATGTCCGGCACCGCGATGCAGCGGCGCTTTCGAAAGGCGCATGCTGGGACGCTGGCGAGCCGCCCTGCTGTCATCCTCGAGTATAGAAGCTTCGCTTTGGCGTCGAGAGCGGCATCCCATCTCCAATATAATATGATGGAGGTTCATTCGCGTCGCGCCACGTTTTGCGCTCGATCGAGGGCGATGTTCATCTGTGCCGGTCCTCCGCGAGATGAAGCGAGCGCACGAGGAGAAATATCTCGAGCACCCGTACGAAGCGCCGGAGTCTGTTGTCGCGCAGCTGCGTACCGACATGGAGCGCTATTGGGTCGCAGTTAGACTAGCCAACACATCCGGCCACATCGTTCCCGAACTAGCAATCGGATCGACACGAATGCAACAGGCCTGGCCGTCATCGATCAAGTCAGAGAACGCCTTACAAGGCTCACTGCAGTCGCGATGGATCTGTCTGCGTCGCCGTCGTGCTGGGCGCGCCACCGAAAGTGTCGTCCCGTCGCCACCGACATCAAGTCGCGGGAAACTTCCCAAACCTCGACCGCCGCGGCAACCGCTCCGTAGCGAAGCGCAATCAATCGGCGTCAGCGGCATCGCGTCTACCGCTCGCCTGAGCACGTCGTTGTGTCGACCCCGTCTCGGCGTTCTCTCCCCGGGAGAGTTCGAAATCGGTGTCGAGCGGTTGCCCCGGAGGACACGCCGGGGTGTCCTGCGGGGTCCCGGCGCGAGTGCGAAAGGAACGGAGAATGCTCACGCCGATGCTGGCGCCAGCGCAATGTCGCGTAGTTCAGGGCAGAATTGGCGTAAGGTGCGAAGCGCGGACTTCGCGGGCCTGTGTTAAGCGCGGGCGCGAACTCGATCCGATAGCGCTTCACGTTTAGCGCTTGTTGCGGAGCGCATCGAGCACGGTCTTCGCGGGCACCACCTGGCCCGCCAGGAACTGCTCCTCGGACAGCCCGATGGCGGCGTGCAGGCGCCGGCGGTCCTCGTCCTCGAGGTCGTCGCCCTCTTCGTCATCGAGGCTCTTGAGCAAGCGATCCAGGAACTAGACCCGCTCTTCAGCGGGCAGCTTCAGGGCTTCGGAGGCTAGCTTTTCGCCATCGGGCGCCATGGGCGGAGTGTACGTGTCACTCGGACCACCGACAAGCCGGAGGTTGCGGCTCTATTGCGAGCCGCATGTATGCGTTGCGCGTGCCCGAGGGTGTGGTGCATCGTGCCGCGTCCGGTCGTTCCGACGTCGTCAAACCTGCGCCGTTGCGGCGGTCCTCTCGAACCAACTGACGTCACGCGAGGCATCGTCAATCGCGGCCCCGGCCGCATGGGGGCCCTGTGCACTGCTCGTCGAGCCAGATGTTGCGTCTCTCCTTCTGCGCCCTCGTGCTCGCCGCCGGCTGCGGCGGCAACGAAGCCGGGCAGGTCGCCACCGCGCCCGCGGCGAGCCTCGTGAAGCTCTCCGGAGACGGGCAGACGGGGACCGCGGGCGCAGCGCTCGCGGCGCCACTCGTCGTCCAGGTGCTGGACGCCAACGGCAATCCGTTCGCCGGCTTCACCATCGCCTGGGCGGCGCCAGCCGGCGGCAGCATCGCGGCGGCGACCAACACCACCGGTCCGGACGGCAAGGCCTCCATGACCGCCACGCTCGGCAAAGTGGCCGGCGCCAACAGCTTCACCGCCACCGGCGCCGGCCTCTCGGGCTCGGTCGCGACCTTCACCGAGAACGGGGCCCCCGGCGACGCAACCGCGTTCCAGGTCGCCTTTCCCATCAGCGTCGCGACCCAGGTACCGCACGCTGCGTCCGTCACCGCTCGAGACGCAAACGGAAACTCGACGAGCTTCCATGGCACGGTCGACGTGACCTTCGGCGAGCCCGACACGGGCAGCGGCGCCCTCTTGCCCGCGGGTGTCGCGCTCGACATCACGCCGACGGTCCCAGGCGCGATTCCCAACATCACCTTCGCTACCGCCGTCACGCTGCCACCGCTCCAGTCGGTCGTCGTCACCGACGCCAAGAACCCGGCGCTCACCGGCGCGCAAACGGGAATCACGGTCACTCCGGCGGGCAGCGTCACCACGCTCGCGGCTGCTCCCACCTCGTCTTCGTTCGGCGAGACCGTCGTCTTCACTGCGCAGGTGGCCGGCGTTCCCTCCGGAGTGCCCACCGGCACGGTGAGCTTCGTCGATGGCGCGACGACCCTCGGCACCGCGACCCTCATCGGTGGCACCGCCACCTTCTCGACAGCTTCGCTCGCGGCCGGCACCCACTCGATCAGGGTGGACTACGCAGGCGACACCAACTTCGCCGCGTCGAGCTCGGCCACGCAGCCGCTCTCGTTCGTGGTCGATCCGGCGACGACCACCGTCAGCCTGGCCACGAGCGCGACGCCCGCAAGCTTCGGAGTTGCCGTGACCTTCACCGCCGCCATCGCGGTCGCCACCGGCGCGGGCACGCCCACGGGAACGGTCTCCTTCACCGACGGCGGGGCGCCCATGGCAGGTTGCAGCTCGGTCGCGCTCACGGCTCTCCTCCGGGCGACCTGCACCACGACCACGCTCGCCGTCGGGGCGCACATCATCGCCGCCACGCTGACTGCCGACGCGAACTTCCTCGGATCGTCGAACGCGGTCACGCAGACCGTCGACAAGGGCACCACCACGACCGTCGTCACCACCAGCGGCTCGCCCTCGGTCTTCGGCAACAGCGTGACCTTCACCGCCTCGATCGCGGTGACGGCCGGCGCCGGAGCTCCCACCGGCACGGTCGCCTTCAACGACGGCGCTTTGCCGATCGCCGGTTGCACTGCAGTGGCCTTGACGGCTGGCTCGCAAGCGGTCTGCACCAGCGCGCTCGCCGCCGGATCGCACACCATCACCGCGGCGTTTGCCGGCGACGCAAACTTCGCCGGTTCGTTGGGCACCGTCCCACAGACGGTCGACAAGGCCACCACCAGCGTGACGGTGACCAGCAGCCTCTCGCCGTCCGCGTTCGGCAACTCCGTCACCTTCACCGCGTCCATCGCGGTGCTGACGGGCGCGGGCACGCCCACCGGAACGGTCACCTTCGCCGAAGGGGCCAGCCCGCTGATCGGCTGCGCCGGCGTCGCGCTGAATGCCGCGCTCAAGGCGACCTGCACCCTCTCCACGCTCTCGGTCGGTTCGCACGGCATCACCGCGACCCTGGCCGCCGACGCGAACTTCACCGGCTCCTCGGGCAGCGTCGTCCAGGCGGTCAACCCGGGCACCACCACCACGGCCGTTCTGTCCAGCAACCCGACGTCGTCCTTCGGCAACAGCGTGACCTTCACCGCCACCGTCGCGGTGGCCAGTGGGGCCGGCGCGCTGACGGGCACTGTCTCCTTTACCGACACCGTCGGGGCCGGCGCACCTACGGCCATCTCCGGGTGCAACGCGGTGGCCTTGACCGGCACCCTGAGCGCGACCTGCACGACCAGCACGCTCTCCGTCGCCACCCACACCATCACCGCCAACTACAGCAGCGATCCTGACTTCTCCGGCTCCTCTGGAACCGTTGCCCAAGCCGTCAATCCGGGGACGACCGGCATCGTGGTCGTCAGCAGCAGCGGCAATCCCAGCGCGCCGGTGACGTTTGGAACGTCGCTCTCCTTCACCGCCACCGTCGCGGTCACAGCCGGCACCGGCACGCCGTCGGGAACCGTCTCCTTCGTCGATGCCGTCGGCGCCGGCAGCCCTGGTGCCATCTCGCCGGCTTGCACGAGCGTAGCGCTCAACACCACGACCCGGCAGGCGACGTGCTCGACCGCGTCGTTGACCCCTGGTGCGCACACCATCACCGCGACCTTCACCAACGCCAACGGCAACTTCGCCGGGTCGAGCGGGACCGTCACCCAGACGGTGAATCAAGCCGCCACGACCACCGTGAGCGCCAATGGGACGGCGACCTTCGGCGCCAGCGCGACCTTCAGCGCGACCGTCAGCGCCAGCGTCAGCGCCAGCGCCGGAACGCCGACCGGGACCGTCTCCTTCGTCGACACCGCCTTCGGCGTGGCGTTGTGTACGGCCACCCTGAACACGAGCAATCCGCCGACCGCCTCGTGCAGCAGCAGCGCCCTTCCCCAGGCGGGCGCGCACACCATCACCGCGACCTATAGCGGCGACGCCGACTTCGCGACCTCGTCCACCACCTTCCAAGAGACGGCCAACGAGGCCGCGACCACCACCAGCATCACCTCGACCAGCTTGAACGCGATCTCGACGTTCGGGCAGAGCGTCACCTTCACCGCGACGGTGGCCTTCACTTCTGCCGTCGGCGGCCCGATCGGCATCGTCACCTTCACCGATCTCCCCACTGGCGGCACCGCTTCCAGGCTCTGCACCGCGGTGCTCGATTCGACCCACAAGGCGATCTGCACCGTCAGCAAGGTGAATGCTGGCGTCCACACCATCGCCGCCGCCTTCCTCGATGACGGCAACTTCCTCGGCTCGACGGGCACGGTCGCGCAGGAGGTCCTCGCGGCCAACGTCCTCGTCGCCGTCAACGTCGGCGGCACGCCCACGGCGTCGTCGGCGCCCTTCGGCACGGCGGTGACCTTCACGGCGGCGCTCACGCCGATTCCTCCCACCACCGCCGTGACCGGCACGGTCGTCTTCATGGACACCAGCACCAACACGACGCTCGGCGGCGCGAGCTGCCCCTCGACCATCGTCTCGAATCAGGCGCATTGCACCATCTCCACGCTCGACGTCGCGCACTCGCCGCACAGCATCGTCGCGACCTTCAATCCGGATACCGGCAATTTCGTCGGTCCGGACGACTCGCCGGCCTTCACCGAGACCATCACCCAAGCAGCGACCACCACGACCTTCGCCTTCAGCCAGCCCGGCGGCGCCGGCACCCCGGTCGTCTTGACCGCGACGGTCGCGGGCAGTCCGGACGCCGTCCTGCCTCCGTCGGGGCAAGTCACGTTCACGGCCGGGGCGATCAACGCGACGTGCGCGTTGACCAGCCTCACGGCCTCTACCGCGACCTGCACCAAGTCCATCACGGTGCCGCCCGGTGCGACGACCTTTGGCGCGAGCTACGGCGGCGACGCCAACTATCTCGGCTCGAGCGCGGCCAGCCAGACGGACACGGTGCAGAGCGCGCCGCCCGGGCCGGCAGCGGCGGCCATCCTTGGCGGGCCCCTGGACGGCAAGGTCTTCATCGCAGCCGTCAGCCAGGATGCCACGCCCTCACGGGCGACCTTGTTGTACGAGCCCGCGACCTCCGTCATGACTCCCGGGCCGCAGCTCGCCGCCCCGCGCGCGTTCCTGACCGCCACGGCCATCGGCAACGGCCTCGTCCTCCTCGCCGGCGGGAACGCCTCCGGCGGCAGCACGTTCGAGCTCTGCAGCTTCGGCGCCGGCGCCTCCTGCTCGCCGACGGGCTCGCTCAGCACCCGGCGCTGCAACGCGGCCGCCGCGCTCGAGGGCAGCTCGGTGCTGGTGGCCGGCGGCGACGACTGCTCGGCGAACGCCACCGCGCTCGCGAGCTGGGACCTGTGGAGCGCCGATGCGATCGTCTCTTCCACCGCCGCGAACCAAATGACCGAGCCGCGCGCTTCGCCGACCGTCACCGTGCTCGGCGGCGGCGCCATCCTGCTCGCGGGCGGTGCGACCGCCGACGTCTTCCAAGGCAACGCCATCGTCCGGACTGCCCGGATGTCCACCGTCCGCAGCGGCCACAGCGCGACGCTCTTGCCGGCAGGCAGCAAGGCTTGCGCGTCCGGCGCTTGCGTCTTCGTGGCCGGCGGCGTGGCTGATGCTTCCGCGCCGAGCTGGGAGATCTTCGACGTCGCGAGCGGCAGCTTCGGCCGCGCGGCCAACGCCCCCGAGCTCTCGAACCCGCTCCTCGCGCGCCACGCCACGGCGCTCCTCGCCGATGGCCGCGTCTTGCTGGCGGGCGGCGTGGCTCTGGATCGAGCCATTGCTTCCACCGAGACCTTCGACGGCATCGCCTTCAAATCCGGTCCGCCGCTGCAGAGCGCGCGGACAGGCGCCGCAGCCGCGTACGTGCCGTCGCTGGATCTGCTGGTGCTCTCGGACGGACGCCAGCCGCCGGAGCTGATCACCGCGCCCTGACGTTGCGTCTCGAGCCGCGAACTCCTCGATCCGCGGCGGCGAGCGGACGCTGGAAGTAGGAGGGCCAGCTTGACGTCTCGCTACGTTGAGCGCCCCAAGCGGCGTGCTCCGCCACAAATGACCGACGAACGGGAGAGGAGGTGAGGTTGATGAAGATCAAGACCAAGGTGCACAGCGGCGCCCTGCTGATCATCGCGTCGCGCAGCTGCTAGGTCGATCGATGCTTCTTCGGGCCGGCGACTTCGACCTTCACGGCTTCCATCTCGCCGGCCTTCTTCCGCGGTGTAGGTAGCGAGTACGTTCGTTCCGTCCTTAATTCCCTTCGCGTGGAGGTAAAACCGGGTCGTCGTCAGGCGGCCGCCGGCTCGAGACTACGGCCCGGGGTGACATGTTCGATCAGCTGAAGTCGATGTCGACTGTGACGGTCCCGGCGATGACGCTGTGGCCGGCGCTGTCGAAGACCTGGCACCGCCAAGTGGCGAATTTGTCGCCGACCCGCGAAAACCCGTTCCAGGACCAGGTGACCGAGGCGGAAGAAGCGTCGCTGACGGCGACGTTCGCCTGCCCACTGACGAGGGTCCATGAATAGGTGTAGGAGCCCGTGCCGCCCGCGGCCGTGACAACGATCGGCGGATCCGAGGTGCCGCCGGCGACCGCCGACCAACTGGATGCGCTGAGGGTGGCGGAGAGCGCGGCCGAGTCCGGGTTGACGGTCGCCGAGACCGTGCCTGGGCTGCTAGTCCCGCCCGGGCCGGTGGCGGTATAGGTGAAGCTGTCGGCGCCGGGGACTCCCGTCGAGACGTGGCTGGCCGGCATGTCGCCGCCGCAGGCGGCGAGACCGAATGCGGCGGCAAAGGCCGCTCCAACGAATGTTTTCTTCATTTGATTCACTCCTTGTGGTTGCGACGTTCGGCCTTCACGATCGGCCTCTTGATTGGTGTGAGTCTTGACTCACCCCGCTTGAGAAGCAACAGCGGCATTGGCTGGAAACCAAGCTCCGCAAGCTCATGACCGAGACCTTTCGAATCCTGGCCCGGCTTTCGCGGATACCTGAAGCACTCAGCTTGGGCAGAAGCTCGCTTCGAGCGCGGTGGCCGTTTGGCGGGCTTCTTCGAGGGTACCGTCCAGATCACCGGCAACCTTGTCGTTGGCCAAGGCACTTCACGCCAGCTCTCGGCCGCGCGCGAGCGACGAAGAGCCGCGTGAAAGGCTGGACAACGCGGGACCGGCGAGGCTGTGCCTCTGTGCTAGCTTACGTCAATGCTCATCTTGCTCATCGTCCTCTTGCTTCTCGCCACCGGCGGCGGCTTCTACGGCTCGACGCGAAGGTGGGGTTACGCTGGCTGGTCGCCGCTCGGGTTGATCCTGATCATTTGCTTGCTGCTCTACCTGACCGGCAATCTTCGCTTCTGACCGAGCGCGGAGACGGCGCGTCGAGGGGCTGGACCGCGAGCCTCCCGAGAAGAGCGTCTCGCAGGTGCCGCTCAGCCCGGCCCACCTCCACTTCCTCGAGTCCGAGAAGGAACATGAGCCGCAATTCGCGACCGACACAGCCCTCTCGTGCCGAGAAGTAACGGAGCTGGTGAGCGACGAGCTTGAGGCGGGCCTTGCCCGACGCCCCGCGTCCGTCCTTTCGAATTCGTCGACGGCGAACATCCTTGCGCGAGCTGCTCACGGACGCGGAACTCTGCCCCGACCCGTACTGGCTTTCCGGGCACTGCCGCTCGGCCCGCGGCTAACCTCCCGCGGCAGAAGGACCACCAAGTCAGCCGCTTCCTCGGCATCCCTGAGAAGCGTCTTGCGCGGCGTGCCCATCTGCGCGCGCATCGTCAGACCGCGGGTAAGATCGATGACCAGACTCGCACGCGCGGCTACGGGAAAGTCTGACGGGATTTCTCCCGCGCTGATGCCGTCCCGGAAACGATGCTGTACGAGGGCCGCGGCGCCAGCCGTTGCGTTTTGCAGGAACTGCCGGACCTCTTCATCGTCCACGAGCGGCGCGACGCACACGAGAAGACAACCTGTGGCGGAGCCCTCCTGGGTCGCACTCTCTACGGCGTGCTTGAGGAAGCTGGCGAGCGAGTCGCGAAGAGTGTTCGGCGAGAGAAGTGCGTTCGCAGCCCGAGCGCCCTTCGCCTCGGCGTACGCCCGGAGGACGCGCAAGAACAACGTCCGCTTGTCCCCGAAGATTGCGTAAAGGCTCGGCCGACCAACACCCATCCCGGCTACGAGATCGTCGATCGTCACTCCGTCGTAGCCCTTCGACCAGAACACCTGGGTCGCCTTTTCCAGCGCTTCCAGCTCGTCGAAGCTGCGCGGTCTTCCACGCGGCCTGGTGGAGTTTTGAATCATGTAGTTCGAAACTCCTTGCGTCTGGTCATCCGCGCCTCTTATAGTACCGACCGGTTCGAAATTGGCAAGTCAACCTGTCGTCGCGAGGACCACCCATGAGACATTCGATCGCTCTCGTTACCGGCACCACCTCCGGGCTCGGTTATGCGGCAGCCCGCATGCTCGCCGCCGAGGGCTGCGGTCAGGTCATCGTCACGGGGCGCAGCATGGCCCGGGTTCAGGGAACGGCCGCTCAGCTCGCGGCTGAGACCAAGACCGAGGTCTTCACGCCGCTGGAGCTGGATCTGGACACGCCGTCCAGCGTTCAGTCCGCGCTCGCCGAGCTCGTCAAGGAAGGTCGGCCGATCGATTTCCTGCTGCTCAATGCAGGGATGGTCCCAGGTAAGAAGCGCGTGATCACTGCCGCGGACATCGAGGCTTCTCATGCCCCGCTCATCGGCCATCATCAACTGACTGTCGGGTTGCTCCGCGCCAACCTGCTGAGCCCCAACGCACGGATTGTGATCGCCGGCGCGGAACCTGCCCGGGGGGGCGTGCCGATGTTCAGCTACACCGATGTGCCGGCCTTCGCGGCCAGATACTTCCGGGAAGACCGGACCACCGCTATCGAGGCCCTGATTCGCAACGGGCCAAACGTGAAGTACGTGCCCAACAATACGTATGCCGACGCGAAGCTCATTGTCGCTTGGTGGGTCGCGTCGCTGGCGCGCCGGCTGCCCTCCGGCATGGCCGTGTACGCTGTCTCGCCCGGTGGGGCGACCGCCACCAAGGTAGTGCGAAACGCTGGCCTGGCATTGAAGTATCTTTTTATCCCAATCGTGAACCTCATTCCCGGCATGAATCAGACGCCGGAGACCGCGGCCCGCCGGTACCTCCAGGCGTCGGAGTTCGGAACTGACGTCTCAGGACAATTCTTCGCCTCCGCTCAAGGGAAGTTCTCAGGCCCAATTGAGGTGCAGCGCCAGCCGCACCTCCACGATCGCGCCAGCCAGGAAGCCGCGTGGCAGGCCGTGGTCAAGGTCTCGGGTGTCGACTTCTCCTCCGCAGCACCCTTGAGCGTTTGAGGAATGTGGCCAAAACGGCCCGGAGGTCACGGGGGCCATTTCGCGACCGGGTCGCGGTTGATGATCCGCTCGTCTGCGGCGGTCGGGCGCTGCGGTCGCAGATAGGGCTTGCCGATCGCCTTGTGGCACGCAAAACAAGCCGTCAGCGTCTCGTCGTAGGCGGGAACGAACTCGTCGGTGCGCCGTCGATGGATCGCGTCGCCAATCTTGGCGAATTCAGTGCTGTCGACGGCTTGCGCGATGGCCGAAAGGTCGACGTCTCCCGCCGGCCCCTTGCGCACCGGACGCATGCCGACCGTCCACTTGACGTCGGTTCGTACCTCGCCGAGGTAGAAGTCCGCGAGCGGCCAGTTGTGATCCCGCGCAGCGAACCAAAGATTGGTGAAGTGGTAGGCGACGTGCGTCATCCCGATCGCCTGATCCGGGACGCGCCGCTCGAGCTCGTCTACCCGCGCTTGCAGCTTCAGGATTGCATCTGCCGGGTCTGCCGTCGTCGGTGGCGCCGCCGCCGCATTGCGCCCGAGCACGAGGACGCCGCCGGCGAGGACGATGCCCGCGACCACGAGCATGAGGGCCGACCGCATCATTCGCCTCACCATGTGATGTAGCGATGGTCGTAAAGGCCAGGATAGTGCCGCGTCCACGGGCCTTTCCACGTCGCGAACGCCTCGCCCGACCGAGGCCATGCCGCATGCTCGACGACGTCGGTGGCGTAACGATCGGGGACATGCTGCGGAAGTTGGCGAGCGAGCAGGAGACTCCCGATCAGGATTGTCGTGTGCATTTCGTTTCTCCTCGCACAGAGGGTAGCAGCGCGGGGGTTCCGGCTCCGCGGTCCCCGACGAGCGCCGGGCTCGTCCGGACGAGGCACCCTCCTCGGCCGACGAGCGGAGAGGTAAAGTCGGCCACCGTGCAGCCGCCGTTCGAAACCATCAACCGCAAGCCCTCGCGCCGCTTGGGCGTCCTGGCCATGGTGGGGATTGCGCTTTTGCAGCTCGCTTCCGAATACCTCGGGACGCGCGACGCCGCCCGCTTCTTCTCCAAGTTGATGGCGCTGTCGATCGGGTTGCCCCTTTTGATCGCCGGCGGTTTCGCCGCGTTCCGCCGGGTGTCGCCAAGAGGGCCGAGCGCGGTTGGCCCGCTCTTCGTCGGCGCGCTGACCACCGGGGTCGTCTTCGCCCTCTTGCTCCTCGCGACCCGGGCGCTGACCGCCTCGCTGATCATGCCCCGGCCCGGGCTGGAAGCGTGGGGCCACGGCGATGTGCTCCGTGTCGGATTCGCGCTCGGGCTGACCCATTTTGGAGTCTGGGCGCTGGCCTTCGTGTTCCCCGGCGTCGCCGAGGACCTGCGCGTCCGTGCCCTGGAAGCGCAGCAGCTTCGGACGCAGGCGGAGCTGGCGCGGCTCCGCTCGCATCTCGAGCCGCATTTCCTCCTCAACACGCTCAACGCCATCGCGGGGCTCGTCACCGAGGACCCGCGCAAGGCGCGCCAGCTGATCGGAACGCTCGGCGACCTGCTGCGCGATTCCGCGGAGCCGGAGGGTGAGATGCAGATGCTCGACGCGCAGATCGAATGGCTGCGCCGGTACGCGCAGATCCTCGAGGAGCGCCACGCCGGACATCTCGTCTTCCGCTGGGAGATCTCGCGCGGCACGCGCCGGGCGCTGTTGCCTCGGCTCCTGCTTCAGCCGCTGGTCGAGAATGCGGTGAAGCACGGCGCTTTGATGCGCGCCGGGGGCGGCCAAATCGTCGTTCGCACCGAATTGGCCGATGGAGGCAGGCTCATCTGTACCGTCGAAGACAACGGGCCCGGAGTCGCGGCGCGGCCAACGCGGCCTGGGGCGTTCGGGCTGCTCTCGGTGCGCAGCCGGCTGTCGTTGCGATATTCGGATGCTGCCTGGTTGCGAATCGAGTCCTCCGCGGCCGGCACGCGATCGATCGTGGAGATGCCGCTCGAGCAAGGGAGCACTTCATGAGCGAAACGAATCTGCTCAAGGCGCTGGTGCTCGAAGACGAATGGCCGACACGGAACTACCTCGTCAAACTGATCGAGGGCACCGGACGCGCGCAAGCGGTCGGCGCGGTGGGGACACTCGACGAGGCGCGCGAGGCCCTCGCTGGTTCGACGGTCGACGTCGTGTTCGTCGACGTCCAACTCGCCGCCACCGGCGATTCCCGCACCGGCCTCGACTTGATCCGCGCGATGGCAGCGGAGCCGGGCGCGCCGATGTTCGTCCTCGCCACCGCCTCTTCGCAGCACGGCCTCGAGGCGTTCGATCTCGGTGTCGTCGATTACATCTTGAAGCCGTACACCGAAGAGCGCCTCGATCAATGCGTGCGCCGCTTGCTCGAGCGCCGGGCGCCGCGGGCGCAGACGGTCAGCCGCGTGGTCGCGAGGCGGAAGAAGAGCCTCGTCTTCCTCGACGCTTCGAGCATCTGGGCGTTCGAGGCGGCCGACCGGCTGACGTTCGTGCACGCGGCTGAAGGCAAGTTCGACATCGATCTGTCGCTCGCCGCGATCGAGGCTTCCTTCGGCCGCGCTCTGTTTCGTGTGCACCGGAACTGGCTCGTGAACCTGGCTTACGTCAAGGAGCTCGAACGCGACCTCGGCGGCGCTACCGTCACGGTCGGGAGCGATCTCGGCGACGACGGCAAGGGCATCCATGTCCCTGTCTCGCAAGACCGCGCCAAGCCGCTCCGCGACGCGCTCCTGAGCAACACGACGGGTTTGCGGCGGCCGTGAGCTGAATCGTCCTCGCCCCGAAATGCAGACGAGAGGCGGCTTTCCGACGACCGGCGCTGCACTCCGCGCCCGCCGCGCCGCCTACACTCGGGACATGCGAATCGTCTCACAGTGCTCCACCCGGCGCAGTTGGTGCACGTCTGGCTACCGAAGTGCCTCGCGAACGGAGATTGCGGCGAATGATCGGGGTTGAGTCACGGCCGCCGCAGGCCGGCCGGCCGGTCGTGTTTTCGAGCAGCGCGGCGCGAAGCGCTTTCGACCGACCCTGCTGCGGGTGGTGAATGCGTTGTCGTCGGCGCCATAGGTCGCGCCACGCATTGTCAGCGCCCCTGCGGTAGCTTCCGAGTTGGTCTGGATCGGCCGAAAACCCAGGGATCGAGTCGCACAAGTAACCTTGTGTGGCGAGCCGGTTCGTCGCGCACGCTGTCACGAACAGCCGTCGACGTCTTACTTCGCCCCGACCCCGCCATACTTTGCGACGAATCTCTCCCACGCGGCTGTCGCGGCGTCCGCGGCGCCGTCGATCAGAGCTGGCGCGTCGGCGTGGACCAGCCGGCCGTCGTCGACGACGATGCGGCCGTCGACCAGCACGGTCTCAACGTTCGTCGCATGCGCGTGGTAGACGAGGTTCTGGATTGGATCGAGCGTCAGACCGAACGCCTGAAAATCGACGACCACCAGATCCGCGCGTTTGCCGATTTCGATCGATCCGATCTCGCGCTCGAACCCGAGTGCCCTGGCGCCGCCCAGCGTCGCGAGCTCCAGCGCCTCCGCCGCGGGCATCGTCACCGCGCTCTCTTCCTTGACGCGCGCCATCAGCACCGCCGCGCGGACCAGCTCGAAGTAATCGGCGAACAAACTGTCGCTGCCGAGGCCGACCGCGATGCCGCGGCGCCGGAACTCGCCCACCGGTGCGATGTGGCCACGGAGCGAATTGATCAGCGGGCAGTGGGCGACGGCGGCGCGCGTCTCGGCGAGAAGCGCGATGTCCGAATCTTCGATGACGTAGCAGTGCGCGGCCACGACGTCCGGCGCGAGCAGCCCATTGGCCCGCGCGTACTCGAATGGGGTCACACCGTGGAGGCGCCGGGTGGCGTCGACTTCGCCCCGCCCCCAGCCGAGATGCATGCTGAGGCGCAGCCCCAGGCGATCGGCCGCCGCTCGCGACTCCCGCAAGAGCTCCGGCGAGGAGCTGATGGTCATGTTCGGCGCCATGATCGCGGAGATGCGGCCGTCCGCCTTGCCGTGCCACTCTTCCGCGAACTCGACCGCTCGACGGAGTTGGGCCTGTCGCAGCGCCGGATCGTACCGGTACCGGTCGTGGCGCAGGCCGTCCACCTCCACGTCGTGCGTCATGACGCCCATCAGGCTGCGGATACCGATCCGCTCGACGAACGCGGCGAAGACGTCGGCGTCCTCCTCCATCTCGAGCACGAGAACAACCCTCCACAATTCGCATAGCGGCCATACGAACCGATCATCTCCGGGCGATCTCCTTGGCTTCGACAGTCGCAGAAAAGGAGATCCACCATGAAGCTGCTTTCGATCCGAATTCTACTGGCAGTGGGCCTCGTCGGCGGAACCGCGCGTGCCGAGGCGACGCAGGCAGACCTCGCCGAGGCCGGCGCGCCCGACAGCGTGCTGAACCAGGACGGCTACGGCCTGCAGTCCGTCGACAGCGCCGTCACCGATGCGCAGGTGCTGCGCGCCGAAGCGGGCAGCCCGCACTCGGTCGGCAACGCCTCGCGCATGATCGTCGCAGGCGATCCGAACATGCGCGCGTGCGACATGCACCTCGCAGATCTCGCCGAGGCTGGCGCGCCGGACAGCCTCTTGAACAAGGACGGGTACGGCCGCGCGGAGTCCCTCGACAGCGTCGATGCGCAGGCGCTGCGCGCGGAAAACGACGGCGGCGATTCGATCGGCGCCGCCGATCAGCCGGCGCTGGCGTGCAACATGCCCGTGCCGGGGCTCGCCAACCTGCACTCGCCGGACTCGGGCAAGTAACAAAGGCGGCGCGGCGGCAGGGTTTCGGACCGCCGCGCTTTGTGCTGCTCGTCGGAAAAGAATCGGCGCCCGGCGGCAAAATCCGGCCCTTCGACGGCTGTTCGCGGCGCGCCGCAACGGCGCTCGTATCTTCCCCCACCGCGGTGCACCGCTGAAGGGGCCGCATTTCCTGGAGATGTCGCGATGACGAATTGGATCAAGCAGAACCTGTTTCGAGTCCACGCGGCGCTGCCGCTCCTGGCTGTCCTCGCCCTGGGGTCGGCCGCCAGCGCCGCTCCCGTCAAGAACATCGTGCTCGTCCATGGCGCTTTCGTGGACGGCTCGGGATGGAGGCCGGTGTACGAGATTCTGGAGCGCGATGGCTATTCTGTCAGCATCGTCCAACAGCCGCTCACCGGCCTCGAGGAGGATGTGGCCGCGACCAGGCGCATCCTCGAACGGCAGGGCGGTCCTGCCATCCTCGTCGGGCACAGCTACGGCGGGGCGATCATCTCCGCAGCGGGCAACGAGCCGAACGTCGTCGGCCTCGTCTACATCGCCGCGCACGCGCTCGACGACGGCGAGACAGAGAGCGCCAACGGCAAGCTCTACCCCGCTGCAGCCCGGGACGCGATAACGAAGACTGCGGACGGCTTCACCTTCATCGATCCTGCTCGCTACGGAAAGGACTTCGCCGCAGACCTGCCGCCGGCCGAAGCCGCGTTCGAGGCGGGGGCGCAAATGTTCACGGCGGCGAAGGTCTTCGCCACTCCACTCGTCAACCCCGCCTGGAAGCAGAAGCCGAGCTGGTACATGGTCGCGAAATCGGATCGAATCATCAGCCCGGACCTCGAGCGAATGTATGCCGCGCGGGCGCACAGCCACACGGTCGAAATCGCCGGCGCCAGTCATTCGGTATACCGCTCGCACCCGAAGGAAGTTGCCGCGCTGATCGAACAGGCCGCCAAGGGCGCATTGACGGCGGAAGCCATGAACCGCCGCTAGTGCTTTCGAAACACTTCTGAAGGCTTGATTTCGGCTGAGCGACGGTCGTTGCCGCGGCGAGGTTCTTCCATGTCCCTTGCACTAGATGAAGATGGGGCAAGGTAGCCTCCATGAATTTGATCACGAGGCTCGGCATATTCCATGCCTCGTAAATTTGGTAACGGGTGTAACAGCGGGTCCCCGCAGTTACTTGCGCGACTCGATCCCTAGGGTTTTGGCCGATCGTGTCGCGCAAAGCTGAGGCCCGAAAACGAGCTACTGCGCGGACACCTTTGCGGAATGTGGCCAAGACGGCCGTGTCGCGTTCTCGCGAAATCCCTGCATAAACGCACCAAAAGGGCCCGACCTGGCGCGCCACAGCGCGGGCTTCGGCCTCCTGTGGGTCTTCCTCGAGGCGCTCACCGTCGACGGCTACGCGCCGGCCGTACGGCGCCTGCCCGCCCGTGTACTCGCCCCTGCTCGCCTTGTGCTGCATCGCCGTCGCCGTCCGCTCCCCGATGGCCTCCCGCTCCCACTGGCTGACCGAGGCAAGGACGTTTAGGACGAGTCTCCCTGCGGCGCTGCGGGTGTCGATCTGCTCTCCCACGCTGAGCAGGGCCGCCTTGCCGGGCGCGAAGTACCCCTCTACCAGCGTTCCGAGATCGACCACGCTTCGCGTTAGCCTGTCGAGCTTCACTACCAACAGCGCTTCCGCCTGAGCCGCCTTCAGCACCGCTACAGCGCGCTTCAAGCCTGGGCGGTCGAGGCTTTTCGCGCTCTCGCCTGCGTCGACGGTGGTGTCGACGAGCTCCAAGTCGTACAGCTGCGCGTAGGCCGCGACCTTGCCGCGCTGGGCATCGAGGCTCACCCCTCGGTCAGCCTGCTTTTCGGTGCTCACTCGCAAGTAAGCGATGGTTCTCGTCGGCATGAGAGTGACGTTCGCTCTCTGCGCGGCGGAGTCAAGCGGACTCGACGCCTCCTCGGACCCACTGCTGCATTTGGCCGCAGCCCCACAGCACCGCCGTTATTGGCCGACGTCGATACGGGTGCAAGACCGCGTGCCGCGGGCGCTCGCGCAAGCCCCGGCGTGTCCCGTCGCTCGCGCGAGAACCAACCCATCGTGCAGATGCTGAATGACGTTCGCGTTGCTCGTGGTCCATTCAACCGCGCCTGAGTAGACCGCTGGAATGTGCAACTGCTGCATCGATCCGACCGTCATTCGGAGTTGCGGCGGCGTGACGCGGAGCAGGATGTCGGATTCGTCGACCTGCACTGGAAGCGTCGCTCTTGCGTCGCCAAGCGTGGCCGTCAGCGTGGCTAAACCGGGGGACCGGCCGGCGATCACTTTGAGCTTGGTGCCGACCGCGACGCTTGGGTCTTCGCTCAACCACCGGATCGCGCGTCCGTCCACCGGTTCGCCGTCCGCCTTGATCTCCACGACCTGCTCGGCGCCGACCTTCAGCGCGAGACGTGGTGGCTCAATTCGCAGCGCGTGCGCCGCCCGCACTGAAACCTCGAGGGTGACGCCATTGCGTGAACGGATGGTGGCGGTGCCGTTGCGATGGGCTACGAGCATGCCGTTGGCGTCGGCTTCGACGACGGCGGGATTGCTACTGGAGAGCAGACCGCCGCCGCGTGCGCTTCCCGCAGCATACGGCGGTGCGACGGGCTTCTCGATCCGATCGATGCTCATAGTGGGAAAGCGGAAGGCAACGGATGAGTCGGCTGGTGCGCGTTCTTGGTCCTGACCGCCACGGTCCGAGGGTGAGCAGCACCACAGCAGACCGGCAACGGCGGCGAACGCGGGCAACTTAGAACGCATTGCGCGACTCTAACGTGAAGCGCTACCAGAGCGGTAAGACTGAGTGCGTCCTCGCACGCGCACTGTCGCGGTCAGTTTCAGCCCGCGGCCGCGAAGTGACAGTCGCAATTTTCGGCAAGCAAAGGGCTCGTTTTCTGGCCGGCAGGGCTGATTGGTCGCACGCCAGATAACTGGCTGAGCGCATTATCTAAAATCACGGCGGATTGACACAGCCCGCAGCTGTTGGGCATGGTCCCGCGCTTTTTGGGGGGGGGCACATGGTCGGGCGCACCGTCGTGGCCGCATTCGTTTCAGCTATTATCCTGCAACCGGCCGCTGCGTTTGCGCAGTCTTGCCTTCCGTCCGGAAAGCCTAGCTGCGGCGCCTGCACGAGTCCTGTCTGCGTCGCTGATGGATGGGAGTGCGATCCTGTCGCGGACGGTACCGTTTGCAACGACGGAAATCCGTGCACGACGCGCGATTCGTGTCAATCTGGCACTTGCGTCGGCACTCCGGTCAGCTGCCAGCTTCCGGGGAACGACCCGACCGGCCAATGCAACACGATGGCTTGCAACAGGTCGACGGGCGCGTGCGTCGCAACGCCCAAGACCGGGCTCGCCTGCAACGACAGCAACACGGGCACCTACAACGACGCCTGCCAAGTCGCGGCGAACTCGCCGGTCGGCACGCCGGCAACATGCTCCGGGACGGCATTTACGTGCCCGCAGACCACGACGTGTGTGACATACACACCGAATGCCGCGACGGGAGCGACGGCACCGTCCTGCGCCGTCAGCTATGCCGCCTCAACCGTCCGCTGCAGCGACAACGACGTGTGCACCGGCACTTCCTCCTCGCCCGACCACTGCGACGGGGGGGGCAGCTGCGTTTCGGGCGCCACGGTCTGCGCGGCTCTCGACGCCTGCCACGTCGTCGGCGCGTGCTCGGCGGACGCGAACGGCAATCCTTCCTGCACCAACCCTGCCGCCCCGAATGGCACACCGTGCCAGCAGCCCAACGGCGGCGGCGCCACGTGCGCGAACGGCGTCTGCACCCCGCCCACTCAATGCAACAGTGGCTTCAGCTTGTGCAACGGAGCCTGCATCGCATCAAGCCAATGCTGCACCGATGCAGACTGCCGGCTGGCAAGCGGGGAAGGCCAGCAAACCTGCGTTACGACCGCGAACGGCCATACATGCAGCGGGGCGCCCACCTGCGCCGCTGGCTACCGGGTGTGCGGATCGAGTTGCATTGCGGCGGATGCGTGCTGCACGAGCGCCGACTGCCCGAGCGGCCTGACCTGCTCGAGCTTCGCGTGTACCGCGTCGTGTCCTTCGTCGCAGATTCTCTGCGGCACCGGCTGCATTCCTGTGGGCACCGGCATTTGCTGCCCTGCCGACAACATCTGAGCCGGAACCTCCAATGATCAAGAACCGCGCGTTGCCGTTTGTCGCCGCTCTCGCCCTGGGCGGCTCCTTCTCCGCCGTAGCGCAAACCGTCGCCGCGGACGGGTCGCTCGGCGTCTCGTACGCTTTTTCGCTGCCTGCCGCCCGTGGCCGCTACCAGCCGTGGCTTGCGCTCACCTATGACAGCAATGCGGGGACGACAAACTACGGCGTCGGGTGGACGTTGACGTCGAACTACGTTGAAGCAGTCACTCGCGCGACGCACAACACCGACTCGACGCAGCGTGCACGGTATTTCCTGTCGTCGGCGGGCGGCAAAAGGCTTCTCGTCGCCGCCGGCGATAACAGCTACCGCGCTGATGTGTCGTCGAGCTACTTCTCCGTCACACCGTCCGTGACGCCTTCGGCATCGGCGACGCCGACTACATGGACAGCCGTCGACGGAGTCGGCAACAAGTACACGTACGGCTGCGTCCCGAGCACCGCGGCAACGTGCTCGCGTTGGTACCTGAAGTTCGTGCAGGATGTCGATAACAACACAACGTCGTTTGATTATGGAAGCACAGCAAGCGACGCGCCGGAAACGAGTACTTGCTCGGGAAACGCGACAGCGCCGACAGCTCTGCTCCTCCGCATTAGCTACAACTTTGCGATCGACGCGACGACGCCCGTGTCGACCGTCGAGCTCGCGTACGAGGTGTCGCCCGAGCCGTCTGTGCAAGCCATAAGCGGCTGTATGGTGACGCACGACCACCGGCTGTCTTCCGTCACTGTGAACCGTTCCGTATCTGCAGGATCGCCGCCGCCCGTAGTAAGCCTTGGGTCATGGACCCTTGGCTACGTACATAACGGAAGCACCGATACGCACCGCGACCTGCTGGACCACATTCAGCGCAACGATCGCGCTGGCGCGCCATTGGGATTGGCGACCTCATTCGTATATGAAACGGACTTCGATCCGGTGAAGGTGCCACCTCTTGCCGCGGCAGCGGACTTCACGTTTGCGGGAGGCGACGCGTTTGGGCACCTCCCTAGCACGCAGTGCTGGTCGTGGGGATTGGGAGACGGGACTACTTGCGACGTCTCGCAGGCAGCCGTTTTCATGGACATGGACGGCGACGGTCTGCCCGACATCGTCTACGGCGGCAGCGACAGCATGGCTGGCGTAACGGCGCTTTATTGGGCGCGCAATCTCGGCAGCGCGAGCGGTCACCCCACGTTCGCAGCGATGACGCAGATTCCTGGCGCCGACGGCAAGAGCAGGACGAGTGTTCCCGATCCGCGTGCTGCGCCCTGGCCGGGCTTCATCTCTACGCTCAACAGCGATGGCACGACACCTACCGGGGAGGAAGCACATGGGTATTACAGTGGGCACACGCTAAAGGGCAATAACGGCGGCCCCTGGGTTGCCATGGGACCGAACAACTTCACCGGGACGTGCCCGGCCAACGGTAAGTTCGCGAATGGTACCCCCTGCCCGCCGCCGCCCATCGGCAACGGCGCTCTCGGCATGGTGGCAGATTTCAACGGCGACGGTGCGCCTGATCTCATCTCAAGCGGCTGTGGCGGAAGCGCGCGAGCATTGTCGGTGTGGTTTGCACAGATTGATCCGACCACGGGAGCACTATCGTATGCGGATGCGCCCTCGTGCGTGGATGCGACAGCGGCGTTCAACCAGATGCAGACGATGTACCAAGTGCAGCAGCTTCCGGTCAGCTACACGATGCCGGGGCCGCGTCTGTTCACCGGCAGCGGGACGACAACCAACACTTGGATTCAACTCGCTGACTTCGACGGTGACGGCGTGCTCGATTTTATCATCGCGGATAGCAACTCCGCGACGTGGTTCGTTTATCCCGGCTATTCGCCGGGGAAAGACACGAGCGGACACACGCTTTGGGCCTTCGCCGCGACTCCGCTGCCGAACGTCGCCGCCGGTTACGCCTGGCCGCAAAATGCTGCGATGAGCCCAAACATCTACCCAATCCGCTCCGTCATGGGCCCTATGGCCGCTGCCGTGTACGACGACCCGAGTCATCCGCCTTACGATCCATCGCAACTGCTCGGTGGAAAGACGATCATCGATTTTGTCGACGTCAACGGCGACGGTCTGCCCGATAGAGTGGTCGCATTTCAATGGTCCGACGGCAGCGCTCTCCACAATTCCTGGTTCGTCGACTACAACACGGGTACCGGCTTCGTCGAAACGCAAGGCCCGTCGAACGTCCGAGGCTTATTTCAAAAGGATCTTCCGTACCAGGACGCGTGGGTCACTACGCACGATTCGGCGCTGTTCGACCTGAATCGCGACGGGCGTCCGGATCTGATCATCCGGTCGGGTCCGAATAGCGTTACGTCCGCGGGCAACACCGCCTGCACGGGTCCCGGCGATTCCATGAAGGTCTGGTACGGTTCGCCTACAGGGTTGAACGGCAACAGCGGTTTTGTCGAAGGGCCGTGCCTCGACAATCCGACCGGGGTGCCGAGCTGGCGACCGTTCGATAACTACACGGACCTCGACGATCTCTCGACATCAAAGATGTACAACGAAGGCTTTGCGGATCTCGACGGCGATGGTGTTCTCGATTTCTACCGCGCACCCGGTCCGTCGGAGGGGATGCCGATCAACCATTGGTACTTCTATCGAGGGACGCATCAAAAGAGACGCTCCGACCTGCTTGTCTCCATGACGAGTTCGTCTGGGTCGACGCAGACGTACCATTGGGCGCCGTCAACGGCATACAGCGCCGGAATTTCGGGTTCGCCCATGGTTGGAGACGTGGTCGCGGCGATCGATAGCTCCGGCCCTGCGATGTCGCCCCTGACGGTGACGTATTCCTACGCGGGCCTGAAGGCGGTGAAGGTCTGGGACGATCCAACCCAATCGCAAAATGAATCGCTTGGCTTCACGGTGGGCTACGCGACGCCCAGCGTTGGCGGCCTCGTCTCACAGACGACCTATGGATCGACGCACGATACGCAAGGCCTCGTCGTTAGTGCGGCGAAAGGGACCGCCACGCCTCCATGGACGAACGGCGCCGGCGTCATCGAATCCTCGGCCGCTACATGGAGCTCGAGCAGCATCGGCAGCAACGTCATCGCGGGCACGACGTATCTGTATCCCACGTATGTGTACCCTTCCGCGCAGACGCGGAGCCGGACGGAGATGGGGGCGGCCCCCGTGTCGGTGCAGACAGCGCAGCCGCCTGACGCTTACGGCAACATCCTAACCATGACCACCACGCCGGATGCGTTGCCGAGCGCGTCGACGGCCCCGTCGCTGACGATCAAACGCGCTTTCGCGACCGGTCCTAAGTCGGCGTGTCCCTCGTGCGTCATCGACGAGGCGATCACCGCCTCGAACGGGACTGAGCTTGGCCACAGCTATTACCATTACGACTTAGCGGTCGGTGTCAATGTGAGCCCGAGCTCCGCCACAGCGGACTCAGTTTCCACTGTCGTCGCAAAGGGCCATCTTTCGTACGTCCAGACAGCGTGCCAGTCATGCGCCAATCCATATGAGGTCGCGTCCGCGACGTACTATTCGACGAGCGGAAACGTCCTGCGCAGTGTGAGATCGTACTCAGGCCAGGCGATCGCGTCCGTGACGGAGGAAATCACTTACGATCCCTTCGACGACCTGTCGATCATTTCGCGCGTGGCAAAAGATGCGCCGCCGCCGCCCACGGGGACCGCGCCGCCTCAGCCGCCGTACACCTCGCTAACGACGACTTTCACGTATACGAGCTATGGCGACGTCGCGAGCGTCGTCGGGCCCGTCCTCGGGGGCACGGCGCCGACTAGCACGCCGCTGCACGCGATGGCGCTGCATCGTTCGTACGACCCTGCGGGAAGGGTGGTGGCAGAGTCGGACCAACCTCTCGGGACGACCATCACACATGCGCTTCGCGCGTTCGAGTACGTCCTTCCCACGGTCACCACGCCTGGTGCGGTGAAGAGCTACGTCTTCGCATCGGATCCGCCATCATTCACCGCCGGAGGGCCGGTTTCGCCGTCGAACGATTCGACGCAGGTCATCACCTATTTCGACGCGCTCGGCCGCGCAGTGCAGGAACGAGTTAGGCTCGGGTCCGGCGCCGCCCCGAAATCGACCGGTGGGAATGTTATCACAAGTCGCTCCCCACCCAATATTCCGTCCGCAGCAACGTGCTCCTTGACGGGCTAGGCCGGGCGGTAGTCTCATTTGAACCGTACTTTTCGCCAACGGGCGCGTACGTCGATCCGAGAAACTCGTCGGAGCTGACGACGGCAAGACTGCACGCAACCGTCGCGGCCTACGATGTCGAGTCAAGGCCGACGTGCACCGTGTACGAGCCCGTGGCGGGAACGATCCCCATTGTCCCATCAGGTTGCAGCTCGAGCTTTGCCGAAGGCCCAACCTACTCGCGCGCCACACGCATGACGTACGGCGTGGACTCCAGTTTTGACGGGCGTCCGTACATGACCGTCGATATGGTGCAGAGCTGGGCCAACCCTGGCTCTCCTGCCAGCCGCGTCTATCTGGACGCTGCGGGTCACGCGCGCTACGCGCGCACACCAGCGGGGACGTACGAAGCGAGCCAATACGATGCGCTCGGCAGGCGCACGCAGGTACTGCGGACTTCAGGTCCGCCTGGATCGTCGTCGCCGGTGAAAAACGCCTGGACGTATGACGAGCGTGCGAGGTTGGCGAGCGAGTTCAACGACGCAGGCAACTATCGAGGATATTCATACCTTCCGACGGGCGAAATAGCGCAGGTCATCCAGAGCACGAATTCGCAGCCGACGATCGCAGATACGCTTGCGGTGTGGAGCGTGTTCAGCATCGGGAGCCTGGGCCGGATCGTCGAGCGCGACGACTACCGGCATGAAACGGCCTCTGACTGCAACGCATCCGCTCTGCAGGAAGACCAGACCACTTACCAATACGATGTTCCCTATAAAAACCAGACAGGCCGGTACGACTACACAGCGGGACATCTGACCGCGGCAATGACGGGAACTCCCGATGCGCCGCGAACAACGGTGGCCGTCGGATACGACAGCCACGGCAGCGCCGTGTTGCGCGACGAATGGTTCGGTGCGTCGCAATCCGCGCACAGCGTGGCCGAGACTCGCGGTCTAGACGGAAGGCTGCTCGCGCGAGTAATGACGAGTCCATTTCTGAATGAGTACAATGCCGCGGGGCAGTTCGGCTACAGCGTCGGTTATGATTCGGCGGGCAATCCGATCCAGGTGAATACCGCGAGCCTCGACGGCAACGGGAATGCGCTGCCCTTCGATGGCAGCGGCGATATCTATTGGCTCGCAGGAACGAACGGCGCGGATCCAGCGACGGGCGCCTACGATGCGCTGGGCCGGCTGACGGCGGAAAGGTGGGACGGCGGCGTTGTGCAGAAGTCGCGCTCATTCCTATCGGGCTCGAACCTGCCGTCGAGCTACTCTACGACGCTGTCCGGCGGCGCCAATGTGTACACTGTGTCCGGTATGACGTGGCAAGGCAGCCTGCTGAAGACATACTCACTCTCGAGCAATTGGGAGGGCGGCGGCGCGTCGTACTCTGCCGCCTACGATATCGACGCGCACCTACAGCAGTGGAGCGCCGCGCCGCAGGGCCAGACAGGCGCGGCGCAACAGAAGTTCGCTGAAGCGTACGGCTTCAACCTGGAAAACCTGAAGACGGTGAACGTAACGAACAGCCTCGGGTTCTCCGTCGGGTCGACCTACGACTACGCGGACGCGACGTCGCCCGAGCGGGTCACCTCAATCTCAGCGCTCGGCGCAACAACGACGGACACCTTCGTATACGACCGTCGTGGCCGTGGGCTCGTCGTGCAGCACAAGCTGAACGCGTCGCAGGCCGTGCCCCAGGACTCCTACGAATACGATAGCCAAAGCCGGCTCATCTCGATCGCGCGGCTTGGGAGCAAGCTGGAGAGCCTCGACTACGACGGCGCGGGCGATCTTGCCAGCCGCACGTTTCCAAGCGGCAGCGCGGAAGTGGCGCGCTACTACGTCGGCGACGACTTGACGCTCGTCGACCACGGCGGCACAGGCAACGTCGGGTACGCGCACATCCGCTTGGGGCGGCTCCGCATTCCGAGCGTCTACGCGAAGAGCGGCACGCTGCCCAACGTCATCTACTACCACCGTGACCGCCGCAATGACGTCGTGGCGACGACGACCAGCTCCGCAACGGGTCGTGGCCTGATTGGCCTCAGCTACCGGTATCTCCCGTCCGGCGCGATCGACAAGATCGTCAACGCAGCCGGCAGCCCAGCGAGCGAGACGGATCCTGCAGCGTCCGAGCTCGGCTTCATCGGCGGCCTCAAGTTGAGCGGCGGACTCGTGCACTTGAAGGCGCGTGCGTATTCGCCAGCGTTGCGCCGTTTCCTCCAGGCCGACACGATAGACGCCCGTCGTTACACGTACGCGTTTGGAGATCCCCTGAACTTCACGGATCCGTCCGGTCGCGCCCCAGGCCAGAAGGTACCTTTACCTACGGTTACTTCGGGCGACCAGGGAGGGGGTTGCACCACGCCCGCTTGTCAAGGGCTGTCGAACCAGCCGGCCAGTACGGGCGGGATAGACTTGTCTGGCCTAGGAAGTGGTTTGGCCAACCTCGGCTCGGGCATCGCCGATTGGTTTAGGAACCAAGCAGCGCAGACAGGCGGCGTCAACCAGGATTCAACGGACGCAACGTTGGCTGTGGCGGGTTTGCAAGCGTCCCTGATGTCGAATGTGACATCTGTGGCGAGCACCGCGTGGGCCTCTGCAAAGCAGGCAGGCTCGTGGATGGCTCAACACCCCGTTGCGACGGGTATTGCCGTGGTAGGCATCGCAGCGGTCATCACTAAGGCTGCCGAGCTCGGCGCGACCCCACCGGCTCTTTCAGAAGTTGTATCAGAGTCGCAGGCCTACGAGGCTAAAATAGCCGGTATTCTGAACGAACACCTCGAGACAGCGCTTCAGAACTTTGAGCTCACGCCTGCGCAGGAGGCGGCCGCTGCTCGCAATCCCGCGCTCAATGCTATGTTTGAGGGGACGCAGATCGATGCCCTTGTCAAGGAATACGCACGCTTCGATCCGCGTCTCAGCGGCATACAGATAACTCCTGCCGGTGTATTCGGTCCTGATTTCTACGATGCCACAGCCGGAACCTGGTGGGATGTTACAACTGCTGGACAATGGGCCGATCACGTGATGAGATACACCCCGTTCTTCGGGAGCGGATTCCCCGTTTTGCACTGACAAAGAGGCTTGCCAGGGTGTCTACCAAGCATATTTCGGACGATGCAATGGCGGCCGTCTTGTCCGGAGGCTCCTTAGAAAGGTATAACTTGAGCAGGACCGCGGAAGGTCTACTCGACCTTCGTGGACTGTCTTTACCTCGTCCACGGGCCCAGCCGATGGCTCTTCAAGGCACTAGAGAGCTGACGCGCACGACAGAGCTGAAACACGGCACGTGGGCGGACTTAGATCTGTCCTCAGCGGATCTCTGGAGTTTGCGCTTTCATGACTTTAGTATCGTGAATTGCAAATTTGACGACGCGTCATGCAGAGATTGGCGAATGTGGGGCGTCGACGTCGCTCGCTGCTCGTTCCGGCGCGCGGATCTGCGCGAATCAGCGTTCGGCGGCGTATCTGAAGCTGGACGCCGAAGCCGATACGCTCAGAGTGATTTTAGCTTTGCCGACTTCAGGGACACCGCACATCAGTCCGCGGTTATGGAAGACTGCTTATTCGTCGACACCAAGCTGCAATCAGTCAATTTTGCCGGAACCGAATTTATAAGATGCAAGTTCGTCGGCGCGATGGAGAACGTATCGTTTGCCGCTACAGACGTGCACCGAATATCACGTAATGAGATGCGCGATGTCGACCTCAGCGCTGCCACGTTGAAATGGGTTGATTTTCGGAAGATAAATATGGCGTCGGTTAAATGGCCCACCGACGAGCGTCATCTGGTCGTTCACAACTACCGGCACGTGCTCGCCGCTACAGCCAAGCATTTCGAGTCACACCGGGAGTCCGACGCGGCGCCATTGGCTCGATGGCTCAAGAAGCAGCTGGAAAAGGCCGGGGACGATCAACAGGTAGGTGTAATAAACCTCGACGGGATTAAGTGGCTCTCACCTCGTTTTGCAGAGGAATTTCGGCTGTTAGCAACAAAGCTCAGTGCGTCTTCTTGACGCGCGTCGCGTCGCCCGGAGCGGAAGGGGAACACGAAGGCGTGCGCGACGTGCAGGCGACGAATTGAGGAGGAACCTCATGCCACACACGAACGGACACGTTGCTGCCGCGGCGCAAACAGGTGGGTGCGCGTTTGTGCCGGCGACCTGGGCCGGATTCCCGCCGCAAATCCAGCGGCACGGCGACTTCCTCTATCTGCGCTCAAGGTGCTCAAAAAGGTCGACGCCGCCAAAGCCGCTCGTAGACAAGCCAAGGAGCTGCAGGAGCGGGCCCGGGCATTGACGAGGCAGGCGATTATCGAGCTCGTCGGCGAAGGGTTGGCCGTGCGCGACATCGCTGTCGTCACTGGGATGACCTTTCAGCGTGTACATCAACTGCTCGCGGCTACGAGACGACGCGGGAACTTAGGCGACGAAGAGTGATTTCGCTCCTACCCCGCGCGGGTGCATGAGTACCGTGTGCACGCTTGCGCGGCTCGGCGTACGATGGGTTGATGACCAGCCAAGTGACCCTGACCGTCTATCGCAACCTGGACAACCGCCTGAAGGGCGAGCCTGACAACGGGCAATTGGCTTGGACCGCGCATCGCGACCGCTTGGATGTACTAAGAGACATCTTGAGCGACGATGCTTTTCCGGTAAGCGCTTGGGGCGGCGCCAACGACACGGCTACCACGCACGAAGTTGTCGACGTCGTTATCGATATCGTGAAAGATCCGACGAGTCACGGGGTGGCCCTCGCGGCGGCAACCCTCGTGCTCAAGATCCTCACGAAACCGTTGGAGGATAGGATCGAGAGGGCGGTCCAAGAGCTATTCGGTCGCCTTCTCATGGCATTCCGAAAGCAGATGATCGGGAATTTTGCTATCACCTTCCCCGACGGCGTAGCCATCACATGTCCGAGCGTCACGACGGCTGAGGTCCGCGTTGGGCCAAACCAGGTTCACGCCGTGGACATCGAGCGTTTCCACAACTGACGCGTCCGGCTTGAAGGCACTGCACGGGATATAAAATGTTCACGCGTCGCGCGGCTCGGTCCCAGCGGTCGAAAGGCGCTCACGGATCTGGCGCGGGTTAGATCCGGATCTAGTGCCGCTCCAGCCGACGCAAAGCCTTGTGCATATTTATTGATGACCTCCTGAAAACCCCAGAACGCGCTAAAGTGCGCCGTGATAGCTAGACTTACGGGACGGACCTCCTGCCACCGCCAACTTGCGCCATCAGCGAGTCGGGGGTCGGCGAAATTATCTCTATTATCGGTCGGGTCGCTTGACACCGAAACCCATTTCATCCGTGATTTCTTTGAGAACCCGGTGCGTGTGACGAGTAGTACTCACCGTCCGAAAGCGGGTGCCGTGCCGAAGGAGAATCCGCGAAAGAGAGGCTCCAGTCTGCTAGCAGGACTGGTCGGGGTCGTATTGTGCGTCTTGGCCGGTCTATTCTGGAAGCGTCACACACCGGGCCGTCCGCTAGCGCTGAGCGCCGCAGTGATGGTATCGGCCGCGTCACAATTTCATCCGCAGCGATTCGACCCATTTGTTGGGCTTGCCTGCATGAGCGTCGCGTAGGCGGTCTTCTATGTGCTGCGCGCTCCATACCGCCAGCCTCTCCAAACCTACGCACTCCTCTGCGGTAGCCGGACGTTGTTTGCCGCCCCTGCTGATCGAGAATCGTTCCTTGTGTATGGCGTCTTGCACAAAAAAAGACGGTGGGGTTTGAAGCTCCGAGCACAGCGGAATGTTACCTATTACCTTCCATCGTCCGGAAGTCACAGCGCTGTTCATCACCGGCACCTTGAATAGCACCGGCCTAGTCACGATTTCGTCCACTTTTATGCGTCGTGGCGACGACGATTCATAAAAGGCAAACACAGCATTGGGCAGAACACGGGCATACCCATAGAGGTCACGCAAAAGGGGGATCTCTACGACATCCCCCGTGCGTCTCTGTTGCCGCTTCGCACTCAAAATCCAAACTCCTCGTCGCTAGCTTTCTGATAAACATCCCTTCTTCGGGTTCCGCGGGGACACCGGGTCCGTATCCTTCGCCCTCAACACGTCTTCAAGAAGGGTCAACCGGCTGGTCATCCGTTCGTGCTCGCCTTCCGAGATCACGCCAGCATATTAGCAGTCGCCGAAGACGAGCCGCAGGCATTCGCCTTCAATAAACCACTGCGAAACTTTAGGCCGCCCAAGCGGCTCAGCAAATAGCGGGTCTCTGCCGTAGTCGACCGGGACCGAGCGTAACAGTGGGTCCCCGCAGTTACTTGTGCGACTCGATCCCTGGGGTTTTTGGCCGATCGAGTCGCACAAAGTCGAGGCGCAAAAGCGAGCTACTGCGGGACACCTTTGAGGAATGTGGCAAAAGCGGCCTGTGTCGCGATCTCGCGAAACCCCTGCATAAACGCACCAAAAGGGCCCGATTCGCTACCGGATCGGTACCTGACGGGCGGATCGGTACCTGACGGCGTGACGGGTACCGGAATGGCCCGTTTTGCGCTTGAACGCGCGCTCCATGTCGCACAAGCCAGGCTCGCGAACGCAAGTTGTTTCAGTAGCCGCCCTTCACGGCGGCTTGGCCGCGGAAGTAGTGCCCGTAGAAGCCTCTACCCTCGAAGACATCGGGGCGAACACCATCGGGCGCCAGCTTCCGGTACGCAGTCCGGTACTCGGCACTCCTTGTCTCCCATTCTTTCACGTCGCCCACGACCCAAGGGAACAGATGTGCCATCAGGCCGAAAACGTAGAGCAGTTCCGCGTCTCGGCTTTCTAGGGGTGCCAAGAAATCATGGACCTCGCGGAACACGCCCGCGAGTGATTCTGGCGCGACACGCGCCTCGTCCGCGCCCGTCAGGAACGGCGGCTCGACCAGGATATACCAGGCCAGGAACGCAAGGTGCAGCCCGAGTTCCCGATCGCGGACGCCGGCACACCATTGTTCGATGAGAAGGTCGCAGGCGCTGCCGAGTGTCGGTTCACCACCACGCCCGATAGCGCGGTTCTCTAACGCGAGTGCGGCTTCAGGCAGGGGCACGACGTGGTCTTGCATTGCGAATCGCGCCTCGACTCCTCATTCGTCATCGTCGTCGTCGTCCGTCTGCGGACCTTGGTATTCGTCGTGGGTCGGGTTGAGCTGGTTAGCGCGGTTGTCCAACGAGTCCCAGTAGGCGTCGTTGTTCGGGTTCATGCTGTCGCTGCGGTCGTCGTTCGGATCCCGGTCCTTTGGTCCGCTCATGGTTGTTCTCCTCGACGGGCGTTCGTCGTTACGGTGCGCCCGTGGGTCGAGGTCGTCAAGCCCGGTCAGTTGGCGGCCCCAAGCCCGTCGGCGAACACTGTCCAGCGCCACGGCTAGCCTGGGGGCATGAGCCGTCCCCGGCGCGTTGTCGCTCGCCGCGTTGGCCCGCAGGCGCCTTCAGGCCCTTCCACCGCCGCCACCCCCACCGCCGACGCCGGAGCAGGTACGTGCCAAGGAGGCGTTCATCAACGCCCTGCTCGACCGCAACCGCCCCGCCGCGCGAGAGGCATTCGAACGCATGCGTGGGGAACCTCGACCGCCGCCTGCGCTTTCGCCAGTCCAACGCGCCAAGGCCAAGCTGAAGGTAGAGTTCGTGGCGCAGTTCCTCCGGGGGCGTTTGGGCGAGCCGTGACGACGAAGCCCGCGGGATCGTTCGGCCGCCGCTGACGCCCGAACAGCAGATTGAATGCAAAGCCCTGTTCGAGCGGGTCATGCGGTGGATGAGGGACATGGGCAGCGATAGAACCAAGAGCGTACCGCAGTTTCGGTATGCACCCCCTTTGCGGATAGACACATGCGCAGGTCCGGAGGTGAGAGGATTAGGCCCTGCCTCGTCCAGTAAGACGAGCGACAGTCCTCGTTCGAGGGCGACCATGAAGGAATATAGTTCGGAGGAGATTGCAGCGATCAAATGGGCGGCGTATCAGGCGGGCCGCGCGTGGCGGGCGAAGTATCTCGGGGCGAAGAGCCAGGGCGGCAGCAAGGTCGCCGCTCCAGGCAAAGGTGGACGGCCACGAAATCCTCCGAGCACGCGAGGCATTCCGTCCGGCGCGGGCAAGGGAAACGACCCGCCGTGCAAGTGAGGCGCGGCAAGAGGCCTTCCTACCGCTTCGGTGCAGCTGCTTGCCCCGGCTGAGCCTGAACGCGGCCGAGTCTCGCGAGCAGGCTCCACGCGACATCGAGCAGCGCGGCCGCGGCGTGCGGAGGCGTCAACTGCGCATCCATCTCCCTGATCTCCACAACCGGCGCGACGCCTTGCATCACCGTTGGGCATCGTAGGATTTGTGGGCGAACGCAAGTCGGTTTACCCAGCGAAGGAGGACACATGGCTCGCGGCGCAGGTAGCGGCAGTAAGCAGGGTGGTTCAGCAAAGCCGGCAAATCCGCCGGCGCAGGCGCCGAAGCCCGCGCCTCCTCGGCCGCCAAATGGCCCTAGCACTAAACCCCATCACCCTTCCGGGCCCGGGCGTGGAAACAACCCTCCTAAGAAACAGCCGTAACGTGGCAGGTAGCGGAACGCTCGCGAACACTGTCCAGCGCCACCGCTAGCCTGGCGGGCAGCCACCGCCGAGGTCACGGTGGAAGCTCCCGCGCTGCAATCGGTCGGCTATCAATTGACCGCTGATCATGCCGGCGAAATGACCTTTCCCGCGCCGCTTGTCTTCCCCTCCGCCCCTGCTTGGACCGCCACCTTCGAGGGCGATGTTTCGTATCCGATCATCGCCGACGGCAAGGTGTTCATCAACGTAGCAGAGAGCATTGACCCCTCTACGGCCGGCACTCGCTTGTATGCGCTCGACGCTGCAACGGGCTCGCTCGTCTGGGGGACCGTTCACGGACATCAACGAGCTCGGCAGCTCCAATGCCATGTACGACGCGGGAAAGTTGTACGTCGTCGACGCGCTGGGCGTCCTGACCCAGCTCGACGCAGACACGGGCGCTGTCGGGTTTCAAGTGCTTCTGCCGGACGAATTCTTCGTGGAATCCCCACCGGTCACGTCCGATGGCGTGCTCTTCGTTACGGGCGGCATCGATTTGGGCGCGAACTTGTCGGCGATTTCTGAGGTCGACGGCACGAACTTGTGGACCGTTTCGGTCGAGGGCAGCGGCGCCGGTGCGCCCACGCTTTCCGGCACGACGGTGTTTGCAACCTTTCCAGCTCAATATTACGCCTTCGATCGCCGGACGGGCGCGACTCTCTGGCACTTCGCCGGAGACGTCGAAGGCGGCGGCGCGAGCACCCCGGTCTTTCGCGATGGGCGTTTGTACGTGCGCGACCAGGAGGGTCGAACTCAATTACCTAACTCGGGAGTTGTCCTCGATGACGCCAATGGAAGCGCGGTCGCGTCCTTCGAATGCGGTCCTCCGCGCGGCGCTCCACCTCGTCGTTGATCAGGTGACCGTCCGTGCCGAGGGCATTCGCCTCGGTATTAAAGCTTCGCCTTGGCGTCGAGCGAGGCATCCAATCTCCTGCCTCGATCGCGAGCCGCACGGTAGTGCGCCGAACGCGCGTGACTCACGCTCTGGTCACGGAGAAAGGCAAGGCCGTTTCAATCCGCGCTCGGTAAAGCACTGGAGGCGCGACGCACGGGTCCTATCGTGTCACACGGGTCCTATCGCGTCAGCCCTAAGCAGTCACGAGCGCGCTCGTATTTTGCGATGCGCTTCCGATCCTCGTCCGTGATGACGTCGAGGCGGCTCAGGTCCATGTTGTCCTTGAGATCCGCTAGCTTCACCCGCACAGCCAGCGGGTTCTTAGCCACGCGCTCGATGAACTTCTCATAGTCGCCGTGCTCGTCCGCAGCCTTCGTCAGCGCCTCGAGCGCGGCGATCTCCGTCTCCGGATAGCCTAGGTCCTTCAGGTCGCTGCGGGTGACTCCGCAATCCTCCATGACGTCGTGGAGAACTGCGACGCGACGCTCTTCATCCGTCGCCATCGACAGCATCACTCGAAGCGGATGAAGGATGTACGGCTTGCCGGCCTTATCCTGCTGACCTCGGTGCTTCCCCACTGCGAGCGCGATCGCATCCTCGACCGTTGGCATCATCGTGCTCCGCGTCTTGTGTAACGAGAGGAGTCAGACTTTGTTGGTCGCGGCATCGGACTCTTCACTGCGCGACGAGGAACCATAGGCCGCTTGCTTAGCATTGCCCTCCGGCCGTGCGGCAAGAGTGAAAGCGGGCTCCGTCGCTGCGTCACCGGAGCAGCGATGGCGCGGTGCAACATCGGGTCGTGAAGCGCACAACCGGCTGTCGAGCACCGTTCGTCGGACGAGCCCTGTGGGCTCGAACCAAAGCTCGCGACCACGCGCCGCGTCGTTCACCCAACACGAAAGCGGGAAATTTGGGGCTTTGCCGACATCGGGCTACATCTAAGCCCTTTCCTGCCACCCATGACAGATGCCTACCGTCCCCACATGCACGGGACCGTCCGAGAGCCTCAGATCCTACGATCGGTGCGCGAGGCGGCGCACAGGGCTCGAAGCCTGGAAGATGCGCTGCGCGCCGCATTGCAGCGCATTTGCACGGCGACCGGCTGGCAGGCTGGCCGCGTGGAGCTGGCGCGCGACATCGGCTCCCGGATCGTCTGGCATCTCGATCATCCGGAGCGGCTGCTCACGCTGCGCCGCGTGGCCGAGCGGCGGCGGCGGGCGCGCGGAGCCGGGCTTGCTGCCAAGGTGTTGCTGGACGGCGCGCCTCAATGGCGTCCTGATTCGGAAGACGACGTTGGTGCGGTGTTTGCCTTTCCCGCCGTGGCCAGGCGTAAGACTGTTGCCGCGGTTGAATTCTTTGCCGCCGCAAAAGAAACGCCCGACGACGAGACGCTCAACGGAATCGCGACCGCATGCGCGGAGCTCGGCGAGATCATCGAGCTCAAACCGGCGGAGGACGCCCTGCGCAAGGTAGAGCGCGGATACCGCGAGGTCTTCGAAAGCCTGGGCGAAGCGCTCATCCTGGTTGCGCCGAAGACGGGCGTGGTGCTCGACGCCAATCCGCGCGCCGCGGCGGTGTTCCGGGTGCCGCGGGACAAGCTGATCGGCGCCACCGTCGCTGCTCTCTGGTCGGATGCGGCGCTGGCGCAGAAGGCCATTGCCCGCGGGAGCCGTTTCGAGACTTCGCCGCGCGGCACCGACATCGTCTTGGAAGTCAGCGCGAGCGAAGTGCAGTTCAATGGCGTTCCGGCGACGCTGCTCCTGGCCAAGGAAGTGACCCAGCGCGTTCGCGTCATCGATGCCTTGCGGGCCAGCGAAGAGCGCTATCGCGTGCTGTTCGAAAACAATCCGCAGCCGATGTGGGTGGAGGATGCGGACAGCGGCAGCTTTCTGGCCGTGAACGACGCTGCGGTGCGCCATTACGGGTGGCCGCGCGAGAAGTTCATGACCTTGAAGTCGTCCGATCTGCGGCTCGATCCGGGCGCGGCGGCGGAGCAACGCAGCGGCAGCCCTTCGGTCGAGCGCCACCGAACCGCCTCGGGCGAGGCGCACGACCTCGAGCTCTCGGTGCACGAGGTGGTCTTCGAACAGAAGCGCGCGCTCCTGGTGGCGGCGACCGACGTCACCCAGCGGCGCAAGGTGCAAGCGCGGCTCTTGCAGGCGGCCTTCTACGATCCGTTGACCGGCCTTCCCAACCGCGCGCTCTTCAAGGACCGCTTGGAAGTTGCGTTCGCGCGCGCGACCGGCCGCGAGCAGGCGCGCTTCGCGGTGCTCTTCCTCGACCTGGACCGCTTCAAGCTGGTCAACGACTCGCTCGGCCACCGCGCCGGCGACGAGCTTCTGGTGCAGATTGCGCGCAGGCTCGAGAGCTGCCGCCGCGCGGGCGACACCGTGGCCCGGTTGGGCGGCGACGAGTTCACCCTGCTCGTCGAAGGCACCGCCACCGAGGACGAGGCCATCGCCGTCGCCGAGCGCGTCCATCGCGCGTTGGCGCCGCCGTTCCTGGTGGAAGGCCACGAGGTCTTTGCCGGCGCTTCCATCGGCATTGCCCTGGGCGGTCCCAACACCGAGCGCGTCGATCACCTGCTCCGCGACGCCGACACCGCGATGTACCGCGCCAAGGTCCGCGGCACCCGCCACGCCGTCTTCGACTCGTCCATGCACGAGCGGGCAATGGCGGCGCTGCGGCTTGAAAACGAGCTGCGTCGCGCCCTCGAACGCGGCGAGTTGCGCGTCCATTACCAACCCATCGTAGAGCTCGCCACCGGGAAGACGCTGGGCGTGGAGGCGCTGGTGCGCTGGGAGCACCGCGAGCGCGGCACCGTTCCGCCGTCCGAGTTCATTCCGCTGGCGGAAGAGACCGGCATGGTGGTGCCGCTCGGGCGCTGGGTCTTGGACGAGGCTTGCCGCGCTCTCGCCTCGCTCCCCGGCGCGATCCAGCTTTCGGTGAACCTCTCCGGCCGGCAGCTTCTCCAGCCCGACTTTGCCACCGAGCTGGCGACGATGATGAAGGAGCGGCAGATCGAGCCGTCGCGGCTGCGGCTGGAACTGACCGAGAGCATGCTGATCGGCAACGGCGCGGTGGCGCAAGAGGCTCTCCAGCACCTGCGCGACATCGGCGTGCGGCTCTGCATCGACGACTTCGGCACCGGCTATAGCTCACTCAGCTACCTGCACGAGCTGCCCATCGACGCGCTCAAGATCGACCGCTCGTTCATCGGCGCCATCGGACAGGACGACCGCAAGCACAAGATCGTCCAGAGCATCCTCCTCCTCGGCAAGGGCCTCGGCATCGAGGTGGTGGCGGAGGGCGTCGAGACGCAGCAGCAGGTGGACGCGCTGCTCAAGCTCGGCTGCGAGCGCGCGCAGGGCTATTTCTACTCGCGCCCCCTGCCCCTCGAGCAGTTGTCGTTCTGAGCCTCGTTCGCCCCGCTGAAGCTGACGTATTTGTCCGCCTCACAGCGATCAATCCCCGTCTGGCTTGCGGGCTGGCCTGCGCAGCTTTTCAACCAGCGTGGTGCGGTTCAAGCCTAGAATGCGCGCTGCTTGGTTCTTGTTGCCGTGCGTGCGCTCCAGCGCGGCGTTGATGAGGCGATCTTCGAGATCGCCCAAGACGGCTTTGAGGTCCACGCCTTCGGGCGGCAGCGAGACGGCCGCAGGGACGGCGGTCAATGGCGAAGGCCCAGCCGCGGCGGCGATCTCCTGCGGCAGATCGGCGAGGTCGAGCTCGCCTTCCGGTTTGAGCACGACGAGGCGCTGGATCAGGTTTTCCATTTCGCGCACGTTGCCCGGCCAGCGGTGCCGCTCGAGCGCCGCCAGCGCCGCGGTAGTGAACTTCCGCGATTGGTTCCGGGAGGCGAGAAAGTGTTGCGCGAGGAGCGCGATGTCCTCGCGCCGCTCCCGCAACGGCGGCAACACCAAGGGAACGACGTTGAGGCGGTAATACAGGTCGCCGCGGAACGATCCTTCCTCGACTTGCTGGCCGAGATTGCGGCTGGTCGCGGCCACCACTCGGACGTCGATGGGCCGCCCCTTCGCGGCCCCCTCGGAGCGCACTTCGCCCTCCTGCAGGACGCGCAACAGCCTCGCCTGCGGCGCAAGCGGCATCTCCCCGATCTCGTCGAGGAAGAGCGTCCCGCCGTGGGCCTTTCGCAACAGTCCTTGCCGGGCGCTGTCGCGAGCTCCTTTGGCGTGGCCGAACAGCTCGCTGTCGAGCGAGGTTTCCGACCACGCGGCGCAGTTGACGGCGACGAACTCCGAGCGGGCGCGCCGCGACAGCTTGTGGACCGCTTGCGCCGCGAGCTCCTTGCCAGTGCCGGTCTCGCCTTCGATCAGCACGGTCACGTCGGTGGGCGCGGCGAGGAGCAGCACGTCCAGCGCCGCGCGGATCTTCGGCGAGACCCCGATGATTCCCGCATCGGAGGCCGCGTGGAGCCCGTCGTCGAGGCCGGCGCTGGATTCGATGGCCTGGCGGATCTCGGCGGTCAAGGTCTCTAGCGCGACGGGCTTCTCCAGCACGGTGACCGCGCCCAACCGGACCGCCTCGACGCTGCCGGCGACCCACCGCGAGCCGGTCATGATGACGACGGGACAGTCCGGCAGGCGCTTGCGCACGAGCTTGACCACGTCCCTGCCGTCGCCATCGGGAAGCTGCAGATCGCTGAGGACTGCCGCAAACCGCTTCGCGCCCGCAGCCGCGGCTTCGATCGCCTGCGTCGCTTGACCGACGGTGAAGACGCCTTCGGGCTCGTAGCCGCGGCGCTCGAAATGCCGCACCAGCGCCTCGACCAGCGCTTCTTCGTCGTCGACGATCAGCAGCCGCTTCTTCACGGCTGGCTTTTAATCCTCAATCACCGGCTTGCCAAGCCGCATCCACCACCTCAGGTGATCGCCGGAGGCGACAGCGGGAGGCGTAGGCGTGCGACGGCGCCGGGACGGCCTGAGCGATTCGAGAGCGTCAGCGAGCCTTCGTGGGCCTCCGCGATCTGGCGGGAGAGCAAAAGGCCAATTCCCGAGCCCCCGGGCTTGGTGGTGAAGAACGGCACGAACAGGTTGGAAGTGCCTTTGATGCCCGGCCCTTCGTCCGCCACCCAGACTTCCAGCTCCTCGCGCACGAGCGACCATCCCACCTCGACGCCACCGGAGGTTTCGAGCGATGCGTCCACCGCGTTGCGGACCAGGTTGATGAGGAGCTGATCGAGCTGATCCGGGTCGGCCTGGATGCTCACCTCCGGGCCGGACATGACCTTCACGCAGAGGCGCTTTTCCAGCGCCACCACCCGTTCAATCCAGGGCTTTACGGAGACCGCCGCCGGCTTGGGCGGCGGCAACCGCGCGATGCGCGCGTAGGCAGTCATGAAGCGGAGCAGCGATTCCGAACGGCGGGAGATGACCGCGAGGCCGGCCTCCACGTCCTCGGGCGCGGCGCCCGCGAGGCCCTGCGCGATGGAGTGGATGGGTGCGAGCGAGTTGTTGATCTCGTGGCCAAGGACGCGCACGAGGCGCTGCCAGGCGAGCCGCTCCTCTTCGCGCAGCGCACGGCGCAGGTCGGCGAGCACGACCAGTTGGTGCGGCAGGCCGCCGAGCCGGAACGTGCTCCTGCGCACTTCGAACCGGCCACTCGCGCCCGGCAGGTGCAATTCGAGAATGCGCGGCGACTCGCCCTGCAGCGCCTCCGTCAGCCGCAGCCGCTTCGCATCGAGCCCGCCCGACTCCAACAGGCGCGAGAGGGGCACGCCCAACAGCCGCTCGGCGGCGCGATTCGCGAGCACCGCCCGCCCGCTCTCGTCGAAGGCGAGCACCGCCACCTGGATCTCGTCCATCACCCGCCGCAAGAGAGCGCCGGCTTCCAACGCCGAGCTGCGCTGCGAACGGAGCGCGTCGGCGAGCTGGTTGATCTCGAGCAGCAATTCGCCCATCGGGTCGCCTGCGCGCGCCCCACGCCCGCGGACCGAGAAGTCCTCTTCGCGCAGCGCAGCCAACAGGTTCGCCGCCGTCTGCAAGGGCCGCAGCACCCGCTCGCGCACCGCCGCTGCCGTGCCGATCCAAACCGCCACGATCAACAGGATCACCGTCCAGCGCGTCTTTGCATCGTCGACATAGGCGACGAGCAGCACCACCGCGCAAATCACGGCCGGAAGCCCTGCCCAGATCGAAAGCCAGAAGACGTACAGGTCGTGCGGAATGCGCTTCACGGCACCTTCAGACCATGATGCGAGATCCTCCGGTAGAGGGCGCTGCGCGAGAGCCCGAGCTCGCGGGCGGCCTCGCTGACGTTCCCCGCGCAGCGGACCAGGGCGCGCTGGATGAGGTGGCGCTCGGCCTCCTCCAGGGTCATCCGTTCGAGCAATGCTCCGCCCGACGATGCCTCCGAGAGCAGCAGATCGTCTGGCCCCAGCTCTTCTCCCGAGGCGAGCAGCACCGCGCGCTCCACCACGTGCTCGAGCTCGCGGACGTTGCCGCGGAACGAATGCCGGGTGAGCGCGTCGAGCGCCTCCGGCGAAAACCGCCGCACGCTGGTGGCGCCCCGGTCGACCAGCCTTCCCAGGAAGAGCTGGGCGAGCTGCGGAATGTCGTCGCGCCGCTCGCGCAGCGGCGGGAGGTGCACTTCGACGGTGTTGAGCCGGTAGAGCAGGTCTTCGCGAAAGCGCCCCGCGGCCACTTCTTCGTCGAGCTTCGCGTTGGTGGCGGCGATCACCCTCGCGTCCGACTTGCGCACGCGGGAAGAGCCGACCGGGGTGAATTCTCCCGTCTGCAAGACGCGCAACAGCTTCGCCTGCTGGCCGAGCGGCAAGTTTCCCACCTCGTCCAGGAACAAGGTGCCGCCTTCCGCCACCTCGAACGCGCCGGCGCGGTCGGCCCGGGCGTCGGTGAAGGCGCCGCGGACGTGGCCGAACAATTCGCTCTCGAAGACGCCTTCCGCGACCCCGCCGCCGTTGACGGCGACGAACGGTTTGTGCGCGCGCTTGGAAGCAGCGTGCAGGTAGCGCGCCGCGACTTCCTTGCCGGTGCCGTGCTCGCCGCTGAGGAGCACGTTGGCGTCGCTCGCCGCCACCTTGTCGAGCACCCGCAACACGGCTTGCATCGCCGGCGACCGCGCGATCATCGAAGGGGCGTTGCCCCGCAACCGCGCGTTCTCGTCTTCGAGGCGGCGGGTGCGGCGGAGCGCCTTCGACAGCTCCATCTGGGTGCGCAAGGCCGCGGTGAGGCGCGCGTTGTCCCACGGCTTTTGCACGTAGTCGCGGGCGCCGCGGCGCATCGCTTCCACCGCACCCTCGACGCTGCCCCAGGCGGTCATGACGATGACCGGCAAGGTCGGGTCGGCCGCGCGCATGCGGCTGAGGAGATCGAGGCCTTCGCTGCCGCTCGTGGTGTCGCGGGCGTAGTTGAGATCGACCAGCGCCGCGTCGAACTCGTCGGTCTCGAGCAGCGAGAGCACGCCTGCGGGCGAAGAGGCCTGCACGATCGCAATGCCTTCGCGCTTGAGCAGCAGCCGCAGCGCTTCCAGCACGTCCGGCTGGTCGTCGGCTGCGAGGACTTTCAAGTGGCGATCCACCCGTCGCGCAGACGGACGATGCGCTTGCCGAAGGCGGCGTTCGGCTCGGAGTGCGTCACCTGCACGATGGTGGTGCCCTGCCGGTTGAGCTCCTGGAAGAGCCGCATGATGTCCTCGCCCTGCGCGGTGTGCAGGTTGCCGGTGGGCTCGTCGGCGAGCAAGAGCTTGGGGCTCGCAATCAACGCGCGCGCCACGCCGACGAGCTGCTGCTGACCGCCGGAGAGCTGGCTTGGATAGAGGTCTTTTTTTCCGACGATGCCGAAGCGATCGAGCGTGTCGGCCACCAGCGACTGGCGCTGCGAGGCCGGCAGGTCACGATAACCGAGCGGCACTTCCAGGTTCTCGGCGACCGTCAAATCATCGAGCAGGTGGTACTGCTGGAAGACGAACCCGATGGTGCGCTTCGCCAATTCCGCGCGCTTCTTCGCGTTGAGCTCGTGGACCGCGATGCCGTCCAGGTCGTACTCGCCGGTCCAGCCGTGGTCGAGCATGCCGAGGATGGCGAGCAAGGTGGACTTGCCGGCGCCGGACGGCCCCATGATGGTGACGAAATCGCCGTCCGGGATGTCGAGGTCGATGCGGCGCAAGAGGAAGAGCTGCCCCGCGCCTTGCTTCACCGACTTTTCCAGGTTGCGCAGCTCGATCATCGCAAGGCCTTCCACACCACGGCAAGGAGCCCTACGCAAATGGCGGCGCAAAATTGCGCGGCTGCGAGGTGGACGACCAGGGTGGCGAGGTGCGCCATCACTCTGCCCGCAGCGCCGAGGCGGGGTCGACGTGGGTCGCGCGCCGCGCGGGAAGGAACGAGGCGAGCGCAGCCACCAAAAGGAGCGCTCCGCCGACCACGAGGTAGGTGAGCGGATCGGTCGCGGAGATGCCGAAGAGGAAGCTGCGGAGAAAGCGCGTGGCGACGAGAGCGACGGCGCCACCTGCCGCCACTCCGAACAGCGAGAGCCGGACGCCTTCGCGCAGAACCATCGAGAGCACTTCGCCGCGGGCCGCCCCGAGCGCCATCCGCACCCCGATCTCACGCTGGCGAAGCACGACGCCATAGGAGACGACGCCGTAGATTCCCAGCGCCGCCAAGAGCAGCGCGGCGAGAGAGAAGCCTCCGAGCAGAGTGGCGGAGAGCCGGCGGGTGCCGACCGACGCCGCGAGCAGCTCGGTCATGGTGGGCATCTTCGCGACCGGCTGCTCCGGATCCACTTCCAGCACCGCGGCCTTCACCAAAGACGTCAGCGCCTTGGGATCGCCGGTCGCGCGCACCACCATGTCGAGCCCTGCCCACGCCACCTGGTCGTAGGGAAAATCGATCTCCATCCGCGCCGGCTGGCTCAAGTCGTGCTGCTTCACGTCGGCGACGACGCCGACGATGGTCGCGTCGGTGTCCTTGGTGTGGAAGAAGCCCGCGTCGATGCGCTGGCCGACCGCGTCCTGGCCGGGAAAGATTTTCTTTGCCAGCGTCTCGTTGACCACCACCACCCGGGTCGGCTCGCTATCGCCGAAGACGCGGCCCTTCAGAATCGGGATCTGCATGGCGGAGAAATAGCCGCTCGTCACCATCCGCTTCTCGGCGAAGGGCTGTTCGTTCTCGGCGAGCGGCGGGCGGCCGACGATCTGGAAGTCGCCGATGGAAGTGTGGTCGCCCATCGGCAGCCCGCCGGTCACCCCTGCCGCGCGCACTCCGGGAAGAGCTGCGACGCGGGCGAGGAGATCGCGGACGAACTGGGCGCGCTTCTCCGGAGTCGGATACTTGCGGGCGGGAAGCTCCATCCGCACCGACAGCGCATGCTCGACGGCAAAGCCGGGATCCTCGTGCAGGACGCGGGTGAAGCTCTGGACCAGGAGCGCCGCGCCGATCAAGAGCAGGGTTGCGAGCGCGCTCTGGGCGACCACCAGCGCATGGCGCGCCCTGCCCCGGCCGCTCGTCGCTCCCGCGCCCTCGCGCAGGTCGTCGTGCAGCTCGCCGCGGCCGGAAGCGACTGCGGGAAGCACGCCGATGGCGAGGCCGGTCAAGAGTGAGACCGTCGCGGCGAACACCAGCACGCGGACATCAAGCGGGGCTTCCTCGATGCGCGGCATCGACCGCGGCCAGGCGTGCAGCGCGATGTCCCTGCCCCAAAGCGCCAGCAAGAGTCCGACCGCGCCGCCCAAGAGCCCGATCAGCGCGCTCTCGATCAGGAGTTGCCGCGCGAGCCGCATCCGGGAAGCGCCGAGCGCGCGCCGCACCGCGAACTCGCGCACCCGCCCGCTCGCCCGCGCGAGCAGGACGTTGGCGAGGTTGACGGCGGCGATGAGCAAGACCATCCCCACCGCGCAGAGGAGAAGCCAGAGCAAGGGTGCCGAGCTTCCCCGCAGCGCTTGCCGCAAGGGACGGATGCGGGCGAGGTGGGTGGAATGCGCGGCTGCGCCCAGGTTCTTCGCCACCGCCGCAACTTCGGTCTGGCCGTGCTCGAGCGAAACGCCCGGCGCGAGGCGGGCGACGGCGTCGAAGAAGTGTGCGCCGCGCTCGTGGTTGACGTAGCGCTCCTCGAACGGCAACCAGACCTGGCCGGGGCCGGCCACCGTTCCGGCGGCGGGGTTGACCACTCCCACGAGCGTGTGGGCAACGCCGTCGAGATCGAGAGAGGTGCCCATCGGCGCATCGCCCAGCGAGGCGTGCCAGAACTCCTTCGAGACCATCGCCGCGGCAGGGCCGTGTTCCTGGTGCTCCTCGCTCGTGAAAGCGCGTCCGGCCACGGGCGGCGATCCGAGGACGTCGAAGAAGCCCCTGCTCACGTACCTCGCCACCACCCGCTGCGGGTCGCCGCGGCCGAGGAGCGCCATGTCCGAGCCGACGTATGCGGCAGCCCCCGCCACCACCTTGGCGTTGTCGCGCAGCTCGGTGAATTCGGGCCAGGAGAGATCGCCCGCGCCGCTCGCGTTCGGGTTCGGATCCACGTCCTCGAGCGACACCAGTTGCTCAGGCGCCGGGAACGGCAGCGGCTTCAAGAGGAGCGCGCTGACCACGCTGAAGATCGAGGTGACGCCGCCAATGGCGATGCCGAGCGTCAACACGGCGACCGCGGTCACTGCCGGGCTCTTGCGCAGGATGCGGAGCGCAAAGCGCAAGTCTTGGCGAAGGCTCTCCATCTTCACTCCGAGCGAAGTGCGTTCATGGGATCGGTGCGGGCCGCGCGCAGGGCCGGCAGGAAGCTCGCACCCACCGCCAGCGCTCCGAGGAGCAGCGCGATGCTGCCGTACGTGAGCGGGTCGCGCGCCGAGACTCCGAAGAGCTGCGATTCGAGCACCTTCGACATCGCCAGTGCGACGAAGAGGCCGATGCCGACACCGATCGCCGCGAGCTTCGCCGCCGAGCGCAGCACCATCCGCACCACTTCGCCGGAGGTTGCGCCGACGGCAAGGCGCACGCCGATCTCCTTCGTGCGCTGGGTGACTCCGTAGGCCGTCACGCCGTAGATGCCCACCGCGCACAGCAGCACCGCGAGCAGCGCGAAGGCGCCGAAGAGCTGCAGCGGGAACCGGCGTGGGGCGAGCGCCGCCGAGATGCGCGATTCGAAGGATTCGACGAACTCCACCGGCTGCGTCACGTCGACTGCCGACATCGCCTCGCGGATGGCCGAAAGCGAGCCGCCGCGGACCATCATCGTCATCGCGTCGTCGGGAAGCTGCGCCTGCGCTGCGTAGAGAACGGGTGGGGTCGGCTGATCGAGGCCCTTCTCGTGCGCGTCGCCGGCGACCCCGACGATGGTGTGCCAGGGAGACTTGTCGCCGCCCATCCGGATGCGCTTGCCGAGGACGTCCTGTCCGGGAAAGAAGCGGCGCACCCAGGCATCGTTGACGACCATCACGAAGGGCGCTTGGGCATCGTCCGCCGTCGAGAGCTCGCGGCCGCGCAACACCGGAATGTGCATGGTGGCGAAGTACCCGGCGGTCACCCGGCGGAACTCGTCGTCGAGCCCGGGCTCTCCCGGACGCGGGACGTAGTTCTCGACCTTGTAGCTCCAGTCGGTGTGTCCTTCGAGCGGCGGCACGTTGACCGCGCCCGCCGACGAGACTCCGGGAATCGCCGTCACCCGGCGGAGCGCCTCGGTGAAGAAGGCCGCCCGCGCCTCGCGCTTCGCATAGGCGGGCCCGACCAGCGAGACGCGAGCTGCGATGACGCCGTTCGGGTCGAACCCGGCGGGAACGTCGAGGATGCGCGCGAAGCTGCGCAGCATCAGGCCGGCTGCGGCGAGCAGGACGACCGAAAGGGCAACCTGCAAGACCACCAGCGTCGAGCGCAGCCGGCCGGCGTGCGGACCGGGGAAGGCATGCAACGCGGAGCGCAGGTCGGCGCGCGAGGCTTGCAGCGCCGGGAGCAGCCCGAAGACGAAGGTGGTGAGGAGCGAGAGCGCGGCGGCAAACGCGAGCACCGCACGGTCGAGCGAGACGTCGGTGAGAGCGCGCACCGTGTCGGGGGCCGCCGACAACAGCGCCTGCAACGACCAGCGCGCAAGGAAGAGGCCGGCCACGGTGCCGCAGACCGCGAGGAGCGCGCTCTCGGTGAGAAGCTGCCGCATGAGACGCGCCTGGCCTGCGCCGAGCGCGCTCCGCACCGCCATCTCGCGCGCTCGCGCCGCTCCGCGCGCGAGCAACAGATTGGCGACGTTGCCGCAGGCGATGAGAAGCACGATCAGCACGGCGCCGAAGAGGAGGTAGAGCGGCGCCCGCGCCGCGCCGACGAAGCGATCGCGCAGAGGGTCGAGCCCGAGCGTCCAGCGCGACTCTTTCGGGTAGTAGTCGGGATGCGCGCTCGCGAGCTCCCGCGCCAGGGCGGAAATTCCCGATCGCGCTGCCGAAAGGGTCATGCCGGGTGCAAGCCGTCCGACCGCCTCGAGGTAATGATTGCCCCGCTCCTCGGTGAGTTCCTTCTCGGTAAAGCCGAACGGCAGCCAGACCTCATTGGGGACGTCCCAGCGGAAGACGTCCGGCAGGATGCCGACCACGGTGCGCGGCCGCCCGTCGACGCTGATGGAGCGCCCGACCATCTGCGGGTCTCCGCCGTACCGCTTGCGCCAGGCGGCGTAGCTGAGCAGGACGGAGTTGTCGTTCCCTGCGTGATCTTCGGCCTCCTCGAAGACGCGTCCGTAGATCGGCGCGACCCCGAGAGTGCGGAAGAAGCTGCCCGTGGCGACCCCCGCGCGCACCGATTCGGCGCGGTCCCCCTGCAGCGCGGCGGTGCGGTCGGTGACGATGCCGAGCGACTGGAAGACGGGCGCGTGACGGAGATCGTCATACTCCGGCGCCGAGATCCAGTTGCCCGAGATGCCTTGCGCCTCGAAGCTGAGCCGCACCGCGACCAGCCGCGACTCCTCGCCCCAGCCGAGCGAGCGCAGGAGCACCGCGTGCACCACCGAAAAGAGCGCGGTGGTGGCGCCGATGCCGAGCGCGAGCGTCAGCACCGCCGCGAGCGTGAACCCTTTGGTGCGCAAGAGGCCGCGGATGGCGAGGCGCAGATCGCGGATCAGATCGTCCATCGGCTACTCCATCCGGAACGGGGTGAGGGTGTGCTGGGCGGTCGGCATCGGTGTCATTCCGTCCGCAGCGCCGCCATCGGCTCGATGCGCGCGGCCCGCAGCGCCGGGAGCGCGCTCGCGAGCAGCGCCACCACCGCGAGAACGCAGGCGACGGCGAGGTAGATGAGCGGATCGCGTGGAGAGGTGCCTTCCACCAGGAGCGAAGAAAGGAGCTGCGCGGAGGCGAGCGCCGCGACGATGCCGGCGCCGATGCCGGCCAGCGCGAGGACGAGCGCGCGGCCGAGCACCATCCGCACCAGCGAAAGCGAAGTCGCGCCGATGGCCATTCGCACGCCCAACTCCCGGGTGCGCTGCGCGACCGAATAGGCGGTGACGCCGTAGATGCCCACCGCCGAGAGTAAGAGCGCGAGCAAGGCGAAGCACCCGAGGAGCTGCAAGGGAAAGCGCCTCGTGGCCAGCGAATTCGCGAGCGACTCCTCGAGCAAAGTCACATCGCCCGCGGGCTGGTTGCGGTCGACGCGCGCCAGCGCTTCCCGCGCCCTTGGGATGAGCGCCTTGGCGTTGTCGCTCCGGAGCACGAACGTCATCCGGTCCGGCGGCATCTGCGCGGACGCGAAGTAGTAGACGGGCTGCACCGGCCTATCGACGCCGCTCTCGCGCGCATCGCCGACCACGCCGACGATGGTGCGGAAGATGCCGTCCGACGTCCTGGTGTCGAGGCGGATGCGCTTGCCGAGCACGCTCTTGCCCGGGAAGTACCGGCGCACCCATGCCTCGTTGACGAGCGCGACCGGCGGGGCCTTGGCGTCGTCCGAAGCGGTGAACTCGCGGCCTTCCACGACCGGCTGGCGCAAGGTGCGGAAGTTGCCGGGCCAGGCGCGGCGGATGAAATCGGTCGGCTGGTTTTCGCCCGCTGCCGGGGTGTAGCCCTCGATGAAATAGCTGAGCTGGTAGCTGCCTTCGTTCGGCAGCCGGTCGATGCCGCCGATGCTCTGGACGGAAGGCAGGGCCGACAGCGCCTCGAACGCGCGCTCGAAGTAGCGCTGCCTGGTCGGATCGTCGTCGAAGGCGGCGCCGCCGGGCTCCGCGCGGACCTCGACGACGCCGGCCGGGTCGAAGCCGGGGTTCACGTGCAATAGCTTGGCGAAGCTGCGCAGCACCAGCGCCGCGGAGGCGAGCAGCGCGACCGACAGCGCGAACTGGCCGGTGACCAGGACCGATCGAAGGCGGTTGCCTCCCGCGACGCTGCGCGAGCCGTCCTTGAGCGCCGACGCCAGGTCCGCCCTGCTCGCCCGCAGCGCCGGGAAGAGGCCGAAGACGAGCGTGCAGAGCACCGCGACGCAGAGTGAAAAGGCGAGGATGCGCAGATCCAGCGTCACCGCCGCCATCTGCCGGATGTTCCTCGGCGCGGCGAGCAAGAGCCCGGACAGCGCCCACTGCGCGGTGAGGACGCCGAGCACCGCGCCCATTCCCGCAAGGAGCGCGCTCTCGGTGAGAAGCTGTCGCAGGAGCCGCCCGCGGGCCGCGCCCAAAGCAGCGCGCACCGCGATTTCCCCCTGCCGCGCAGCCGACCGCGCAAGCAAGAGGCTGGCGACGTTCGCGCAGGCGATGAGCAGCACCAGGAAGACCGCGCCGAGCAAGAGGAGCAGCGTCTCTCTCGCGGAGCCGACGAACCGATCGCGCAGCGGGATCAGCCGGAAGGCGAGGCCGTGCTCGGGCGGATATTGGGCGGGATGGTTCTGCACCGCAAGCTTCGAGAGATCCGCGAGCGTGCGCCGCGCCGCCTCGAGCGTGACGCCTGGCCGCAGCCGCCCGACGCCCTGCAGGTAATGCGCGCCGCGCTGCGCCTCCCAATCCGGAGGGATGTCGAACGGCACCCAGAATTCCGTCGGCCTGTCGTAGCTGAACCGTTCGGGGAGGACGCCGATCACCCGGCGGCTCGCGCCATCGAGAACGATGTCGCTGCCGACAATGGAAGGGGAGCTCGCGTAGCGGTTGCGATAGGCGGAGTAGCTCAGCACCACCACTTTGGCGGCGCCCCGCTTGTCCTCTTCGGCGGTCCAGTTGCGGCCGAGCAGAGGCTGGACGCCCAGCGCGGGGAAGAAGCCGGTGGTGACGTTGGCGATTCGCACGCGCTCGGCGTTGCCGGAGGTGAGGAGCGCGCCAGTGCCGGGATCGTAGCCGCCGACGTGCTCGAAAATGGGCGAGCCTTCCAGGTCCTTCAGCTCCGCGATCGAGAGCGCGAAGGTCTGCAGGTGCATGCCGGGAAAGTCGACGCTGAGCGCGGCGAGCCGCGATTCGTCGCCGAAGCCGAGCGGCCGCAAAAGGACCGCGTCCACCACGCTGAACAGCGCGGTGGTGGCGCCGATGCCGAGGGCGAGCGTGATGACCGCCGCGGCGGTGAAGCCCGGCGTGCGGCGAAGGCCGCGCAAAGCGAGTCGCAGATCGTTCTTGAGCGCGTCCATGCATTCACTCCGCGCGCAGCGCCGTCATGGGGTCGATGCGCGCGGCGCGCAAAGCCGGCAGCGCGCTCGCGAGCAAGGTCGTGCAGCCGAGCAAACCAATCACTGCTGCGTACGTCAGCGGATCCGCCGCCGACACACCGTAGAGCTGGGAGGAGATCAACCGCGCGCCGCCCGCAGCCAGCGCCACCCCGATGCCGACCCCCGCCAAGGCGAGCACCAGCGCGCGCCCGAGCACGAGCCGCAAGACCTGGCCGCCCGTCGCCCCGATGGCGAGGCGGACACCCAATTCGCGCGTCCTCTGCGCCACCGCGTAGGCGGTCACGCCGTAGATCCCGACCGCGGAGAGCAAGAGCGCGAGCACCGCGAAGCACTCGAGGAGCTGCAGCGGGAAGCGGCGCTGGGAGAGCGACGCTTCCATGGTGGCGGTGAGCGGCTGCACCCGATCGACCGGCTGGGTCGGGTCCACCGCCGAAAGCGCCTCGCGGAGCTGTGACGGGCTCACCTTGCCGCGCACCACCACCGTCATGCCCGGCGCGATGTGCTGCACGGCCGGCAGGTAGAAGATCGGCGGCGCCGGCTTGTCGAGCCCCAGCTCGCGGGTGTCTGCCGCCTCTCCCACGATGGTGCGGAACGGCCGCTCCTCACCTTCAGGACCGTCGTCGATGCGGATGCGCGCGCCCACCGCCTCCCGCCCGGGCATGTACCGCCGCACCCAGGCCTCGTTGACCATGGCGACGCGCGGGGCCTTGGCATCGTCGGCAGCGCTGAACGCCCTCCCGCGCAGGATGGGCTGGCGGATGGCGGCGAAGTAGTCGGGCATCACGAGCCGCATGATGTCGGTCGGATTCGGTTCGCCCGCCCGCAGCGCATAGCCTTCGATGGTGTAGGTCTGCTCGGTGAGGCGGCCGTCGTACGGAATGCTCATCCCGGCGCCTGCCACCTGTACTCCCGGGATCGCCGCTGCGGCCTGGAGCGCGCGCTGGAAGTACGCGAGCCGGGCGGCGTCGTTGTCGTAGCCGGGGCCGGCGGGCGACAAGACCGCGCTGATCGCCCCTTCCGGATCGATGCCGGGCGAAGTCGCGAGGACGCGCGCGAAGCTGCGCAAGAGAAGTCCCGCGCCCGCGAGGAGCACGAGCGAAATAGCCACCTGCGCGGCGACCAGGAGGCTGCGCAGGCGGGTGGCGTGCGCGCCGGTGGTTCCGCCCTTCAAAGAAGACGCGAGATCGATCTTGCTCGCCCGCAAGGCAGGAACGAGCGCGAAGGCGACGGTGGTCAAGAAGCTCAAGCCGACCGCGAACCCGAGCACGGCCCCGTTCAGCCGGACCGAGGCGAGATCGCGGATCTCCCGCGGCGCGGTCGCGATCAGCGCCGACAATCCCCATTCCGCCACCAGCACTCCGAGCAAGGTGCCGAACAGCGCCAGCACGAAGCCTTCGGTGAGCAGCTCGCGGACGATGCGCACCCGCCCCGCTCCGATGGCCGCACGCACCGCCAGCTCCCGGCCACGCTGCGCCGCGCGCGCGAGCAGCAGGTTCGCGACGTTGGCGCAGGCGATCAAGAGGACGAGCAGCACCGCCGCGAAGAGCACGACCAGCGGCTCGCGGCTCGCCGCCACGAACCTTTCGCGCAGTGGACTCGCCGAAAGGGCCCAGTCGAATTCGGCCGGATAGTTGTTCGGATGCTCGTGGATCAGCCGGTCGCCGAAGGTCTTCAGCGCGCGGTGCAGGCCGTCCAGGGTCACGCCCGGCTTCATCCGGCCGATCACCTCCAGGTAGCGGAAGCCCCGCGCGACGTTCACGTCCTCTTGCGTCCACCCGAACGGCAGGTAGTAGTCGCGCTGTCCGCCGTAGCTGAAGCCGTCCGGAAGCACGCCGACGATCTGCCGGGGAATCCCGTCGAGCGTGACCGACTTGCCCACCACCGACGGGTCCATTCCGTAGCGCCGGCGGAACGCATTCCAGGTGATCAGCGCGACGCCGTCGTTGCCTTTCAAGTCCTCGGCGGCGGTGAAGGTGCGGCCGTAGCGCGGGTGGATCTGGAGCGTCTCGAAAAAGCCGTGCGAGACCAGCGCCACGTCGACGCGCTCGGCCCGGTCGGCCTGCAGCGCGGCAGTCTTGCGACGGAACGCGCCGGACGCCTCGAGCTCCGGCATCTGCCGCAGGTCCATCACTTCCGGCGCCGACAAGGGTCCGTTGTGCCAATTGAGCCCGCGCTCCTCCGCGGTGACCCAGACCAGCCGGCTCTCGTCGGGGTAGCCGAGCGATCGCAAGAGCACGCCCTGGACCACGCTGAAGATGGCGGTGGTCGCTCCGATGCCCAGGGCCAGCGCGATCACCGCGGAGATGGTGAACGCCGGAGTCCTTCGCAGGCCGCGGACCGCGTACCGCAGATCGCGCAGGAGCGTGTCCATGTCAGGCCGCCGAGCTGCCCGTCTCCTCGACGATGCGGCCGTCGAAGAGCGAGACGGTGCGGGTGGCGAGGCGCGCATACGCCGGATCGTGGGTGACCATGATCAGGGTCGAACCGGCCTGGTGCAGATCCGAGAGCAGCTTCATCACCGCCTGGCCGTTCTTCGAATCCAGGTTTCCGGTCGGCTCGTCGGCGAGGAGGATCAGCGGATCGCCTGCCACCGCGCGCGCCACCGCCACGCGCTGCTGCTGGCCGCCGGAGAGCTGCCCCGGCATGTGCCGCGCGCGATGGCTCATTCCCACCCGCGCCAGCGCGTCCTCGACCCGCTTCTTCCGGTCGGCGGCCGGCATTCCGCGGTAGGTCAGCGGCAATTCGACGTTCTCGAACACCGTCAAGTCGCCGATCAAATTGAAGCTCTGGAAGATGAAGCCGATGTGCCGGTTGCGGACGTGGGCGCGGTCGGTGGGCGACAGGTCCAGCACCGGCTTTCCGTCGATGAGGAAGGTCCCGCCGGTCGCGGTGTCGAGGAGCCCGAGGATGGCGAGCAAGGTGGTCTTGCCGCTCCCAGACGGTCCGACGATGGCGACCCATTCGCCCTTCTTCACCGTGAGCTGGATGCCCGCGAGCGCGTGCGTCTCCACCTCGTCGGTCAAGAACACCTTCTCCACGTTGTGCATCTCGATCAATGCGTCGTTCACCGGAGCCTCACTCGGTCGGTAGCGTCCTGGGCGGACATGTCGGACAGGATGACGACGTCGCCCTCGGCGAGGCCGTCGACGACTTCCACGGTCGAGACGGAGCTGCGCCCGAGCCGCACCTTCACCCGGTGCGCCTCGTCGCCCGTGACCTTGAACAGCTCGATGGTCCCTTCGGGTTGCGCGCCGGCGGGCCGGCCGACCGAGAGGACGTTGGCGAGCTTTTCGATTTCGATGGTGCCTTCGACGGTCAGGTCGGGCCGCGCGCCCTTGGGCAGCTCGTTCGGCAGCGCGATGTCCACCTCGACCGA
>DASXHM010000266.1:0-20954 GCA_036488495.1 Myxococcales bacterium
CGGGCGTGGGAAGGCGCTGCGGCGAGCGCGAAAACAAGACCTGCGAGCGCAGGCCCTGAATGCTTCAGGGTCATGTGGGTCCCTCGTGTGGGTCCGGCTGGAAGGGGGAAGCTGCAAAAGGCCGGGATTGAAAGCCGCGCCAGAAGGCGCGCGTCAGGACTTACGCTCGCAGCTCGGCAAAAGATCAAGAAGCGCCGTGTCTAGGCCCTTCGTCGCGCCCCTATCCGTCGTGAACCGCGTGTCTAGACGCGGAAGCTTTCGACGACGCTGACGATCTGCTCGCTGGTCTGATCCACCTTGCCGATGGCGGACTGCATTTCCGCCACCCCTTGCTGCGTGTCGAGCGCCTGTTGGTGGAGGCCGAGCACCACCCGCGAGACCTCTTCGACCGCCGCCGCCTGCTGCGCGACGGTGGCCGCGATGTGCCGCGCCGCCTGGCTGGTCTCGTCGACGAAGTCCGTCACCTTGCGCAACGTCTCGCCGGAGGAGCGGATCTCGCGGATGGAGAGCTCGATCTTCTGCGCCCCGCGGTCGGTCAACTTCACGGTCGAGCGGATGGCGCCCTGGATGCGGTCGAGGATCTGCAGGCTCTCGCCCATGCTCTGGCCGGACTGATCGGAGAGCCGGCGCATCTCGCGGGCGATGACGGCGAAATTGCGGCCTTGCTCGCCGGACTTCATCGCCACGATCGCCGCATTGAGCGCCAGCATGTTGGACTGCTCGGCCAGATCCTTGACCCCATCGAGGACGCCGCCGATGCGCTGCGTGTGCTCGGACAGCGCGGCGATGCTGGCCACGATGGCGTCGATGCGGTCGCGGATTTCGCTCAGGCCCCGCAAGCTGCTCTCCACCGACGCCTGACCTTCGACGCTGACCAACTCGGCTCGGCCTGCGACTTGGAGAACGCGCTGCGCATCGGCGGCCGCGGCGTTGGCTCCCTGTCGAAGCTGCTGGGTCCCTGCGGACGCGCCGGTCAGCGCCATGATCTGCTCGCGTGCCGACTCTCCCTGCTGGCCGCTGACCTGGTTCAAGCCGACCACCGCGCTCTTGAGCTGTGCCGCCGAGACTTGCAGCGAAACGGGAATGGTCCGGAGCCGCTCGATGACGGCGCGGAAGCTGTTCGCGAGCTGGCCCACCTCGTCGTTCCCCATGTCGGGGATCTCCTGGGCCAGGTCGCCTTCGGCGGCGATGCGGGTGGCGATGCTCTTGAGCGCCTGCACCGGCCCGACCACGCTGCGCACCGTCCAGATGGAGAGAAGGATGAGCAGGACCAGGCACGCCGCGATGACGATGCCGGTCAGCCTGCGCGCGCGCTCTTGCAGCTTGGCGGCGTTCTCGAAGGCGGCCTGGGCCTGCCCTTTGTCGCGGGAGATGTTCTGCTCGAGCCGCGCCACCAATTCCGCAGACGCCTGCGCGACCGCGGTCATGTCGGTCTGGATGCCCGCCACCTTGTCCTTGCGGATCAGGTGTTCGGTCGTCGCCCGGGCGAGCGAATAGAAGCGGGTGCCGAGGTGCTCGAGCTCGTCGTATCCGGCGGCGCTCGCGACCGGCAGCGCGCGCCCCGCGTCGAGCTGTTCGTCGAAGTGCGCCTTGAGCGCGTCGGCGCGGGAGAGCGCGTCCAGGTCTTCTGCCGCCACCGCGTCCTGCAGCGTGCGCTGGATCCGCTCGATGGTCCGGCGCAGATCGTGGCTGAGCGTCACTTCCGGCACGTAGCCGTTCTGGATGGTCGCCAAGACCTCCGCGTCCTGCGCGGCGAGGTGCGAATCGACGAAGAAGATGATGATGAAGGACAACGCCGCGAGCAGCGGCAAGAGGAGTACCCGGTTGCGGAAGCGAAGCCCAAAGCGGTTGGCGCTCGAAGGGAACATCACCTACTCCGCGGTCACTTGGATGGTTTTCACGCCGCTCAGCCTCGCGCCCAGGCTGACATAGCCGATGGCGCCCGGATTGTCCGCCACGTATTCCATCACCTGGGTGTCGTTCGACCGCTCGGGGGGCGGCGCCCCGCGGCCGGACAACGCCTGTTGCTGCCAATAATGGCTCACCGCCAGCACGCTTCGTTTATGCACCCAAAGGATGAAGGCGTCGCGAATTGCGCTTCCCTCTTTCTGATCGACGGGCAGGGTGGCCTCGCCGTCCCAGCGCCGCCAGGCGAGCACCTTGCGCAGGAAGATCTTGGAAAGCTCGTCGCGGCTGATGGTCTTGACCTCGTTCGCGGGATTGACCACCACCTGGAAGGCCGGCTCTGCCTCGTTGCCGGCGGCGAAGGAAAGCGCCCCCAAGAGCACGATCACCGCAAGCTGGCTCTTGCGCGGTTGCATCAGAAGCTGAACTGCAGGCCGGCGATGAAGAAGAGCGTGGTCTCGCTGATTCCCGCTTCGTTCGGCGCGCGCGCGAGCGCGTCGGAAACCTGGGTGGGGAAGGCGAGTCGATTGCCTTGGATGTACTGGAGCGAAGTCTTGGCGACGAGCGCGGGCGTGAACCAGTAGTCGAGCCCCGCGCCAAGGCTGCGGTGGTAGAGGAGGCGCGAGCCGTCGTCCACGCCGACCTGGTGGGTGCGCATCGCGTCCGCCTGCACCGCGACCTGCACTTCGGGAGTCAGGTGGTACGCGGCTTCGACATACCCGCCGTGGTTGACCTGGCCGATGGCCCGCTGCCCCGAGCGGTAGCCCTCCGCGCGGAAGAGCCACTTGTCGGTTTCGTACGCGGCCGACAAGAGCACCACCTCCAGGCTCGAATCCTCGAGCGAGCCGCGGTAGGCAGAGACGCGAACGTCGAGCCCGTCCAGCGGCGTTCCGAGCGCAAGCCTCCCGCCCAGGACGTTGCGCACCGTCTCCTTGACCGGCGCCACCGCTGCGCGCGGAACCGCGGCCGCCTGGCCCGGCTGCCGCGCGCTGAACGGTTCGGCGGTGTCGAACGACATGTTGCCGCCGTAGAAGTCGTAGCCGAGGCGAAAGTTGCCGAAGAGAGGCACTTCGCCGGTGACGCCCACGCCGAAGTAGGTATCCGCGGCGATGCTGCTCGGACCGTAGACGGCGGACGGCAGCGCATAGAACGGCCGCAGCGTGCCAATCGGCTCCACCTCGTTGGAAAGACCGAGCGGAAGCTTCACTTCGCCGGCGCGCAGCTTCAGCCAATCGGTCGCCATGAACTCGACGAAGCTCCAGTCGAGGCCGGTCGAGATCTGGCCGATCTCGTCGAAGAACACGAGGGTCACGATGGTGATTCGATCGGACGGCTTCACCGCCAGGATGAGGTTGAACTCGGCGTTCTTGAAGCTGCCGACGTGGCCGCCGACGAGCTCGGTGTTGAAGACGTCGTTGCCGTCGGTGATGGTGAAGGCGCCGCCCCCGGCGCCGTTGACGGTGAGCTTGCCGTCCGCGAGGTCGATCGCCCGGGCAGCGAGCGGCGCGAGCGCGACCGCCAAGAGCAGCTTCCACGAGCGAACGTTTGCCAAGCTTCCCCCTCGAACGACCGCCTCCGAACCGTACGGAGCATTGCGCGGGGAGGTCAACTTTCGAAAGCGCGGTGTCCGCCCGCAGACGCTTGACCAAACGCCGATTTCTTGCGCCAGATGCGCCGCCGTCGCGCCCGGCCCTTCGAAAGCCGCGGCGCAGCCGGGAGACCAACCGTGGAAGGCGCGCTGCAAGGCATTCGGGTCCTGGAAGTCGGCAACTTCATGGCGGCGCCGTTTTGCACCATGCAGCTCGCCGACCTGGGCGCGGACGTCATCAAGGTGGAGAACCCGGACGGCGGCGATCAAGTGCGCACGACCGGGCCCTTCCTCGACGGCGAATCCTCGAACTTCGTGCGGCTCAACCGCAACAAGCGCTCTCTCGCGCTCGATCTGAAAGCGCCCGCCGGCAAGGAGATCTTCCGCAAGTTGGTGGCGCGCACCGACGTGCTGGTCGAGAACCTGCGGCCCGGCACCATGAAGGACCTGGAATTGGACTGGCCGCGGCTCTCGAAGCTGAACCCGCGGCTGGTCTACGTCGCCGCCTCCGGCTGGGGCCAGGAAGGGCCGTACGCGCAGCGGCCCGGGCTCGACATCATCGCCCAGGGCATGAGCGGCCTCATGTCCATCACCGGCGTCGAAGGCGGCAATGCGCCGGTGAAGATCGGCGTGCCCATGACTGATCTCGCCTGCGCGCTCTATGGCGCGCTGGCGGCCCTGGCAGCGCTGCGGGTGCGCGACCAGACGGGGCGCGGTCAGTTCATCGACGTCTGCCTCTTCGAGGCGGGCGTCTCGTTCGCGGTGTGGGAAGCCGGCAAGTACTTCGCGACTGGCGAAGTGCCGAAGCCGCTCGGCTCCGCGCACCAGACCTCCGCGCCGTACCAGGCGCTGAAGGCGAGCGACGGGCACTTCACCATCGGCGCCACCTCGGCCCCGAACTGGACGGCGCTCTGCAAGGTGCTGGGCCTTCCGGAGCTCTTGGACGATCCGCGCTTCGCGAAGAACCACCTGCGGCACCAGAACCGGCGCGAGCTGATTCCGCTCCTCGAGGCGGTGACCGCGACCAGGCCCGCGGGGCATTGGGTGTCGGAGTTGACCAAGGCCGGCGTCCCCTGCGGCCCGCTTCTCACCTACGACCAGGTCTTCCACGATCCGCACCTGAACGAGCGCGGCTTCTTCCAGGACGCGCCGCACAAGAAGCTCGGGGCGGTGAAGCAGATCGGCTCGCCGATGCGGCTCTCGGACACTCCGGCGGTGCTGCGCGCGGCCGGGCCGCTCCTCGGCGAGCACACGACCGAAGTGCTGCGCGAGCTCGACACGCAGGAGGAGGAGATCCGCCGGCTCCACGGGACCGGCGTGGTCAAGACAGCCCCATGAATGACGAGATCCTCTTCGAAACAAAAGACGGCATCGCCTGGCTGGTCTTCAACCGCCCGCAAGCGCGCAACGCGATGACCTTCGCCATGTACGACCGGCTCGGCGAGCTGTGCCGGCAAATCAATCAAGACGCCTCGGTGAAGGTGCTGATCCTGCGCGGCGCCGGAGACAAGGCGTTCGTGTCCGGCACCGACATCTCCCAGTTCCGCGACTTCGGCACCGCCGAGCAGGCCACGAGCTACGAAAAGAAGATGGACGACGTCTTCGATGCGCTCGAGGACGTGCGCGTTCCCACCATCGCCGCCATCCAAGGCGCCTGCACCGGAGGCGGCGCCGGCATTGCCGCGGCGTGCGATCTGCGCGTCGGCGCGCCCTCGGCGAAGTTCGGCTTTCCCATCGCGCGCACGCTCGGCAACACGCTCTCGACGCGCAATCTCTCCCGGCTCGCGGGCCTCGTCGGTGTCGCGCGCACCAAGGACATCCTCCTGCTCGCGCGGCTGATGGACGCCGAGGAGATGAAAGCCATCGGCCTCTTGAACGAGGTCACCGCGGAGAACGAGGTCTACCGCCGCGCCGAGGCGATGGCGAAGAAGCTGATGGAGCACGCGCCCATCACCCTGCGCACCACCAAGCAGGTCTTGAACCAGGTGCTGCGCGGCTGGGCGGCAGAGGGCAATTCCGATCACGTCGTCGAGGCGTACACCAGCAAGGACTTCAAGGAAGGCGTCGAGGCTTTTCTCGGCAAGCGCAAACCGGACTGGCGCGGTCAATGAAATCGGGCCGTCACTTCCTGCAGATTCCCGGCCCCACCAACGTGCCCGATCGGGTGCTGCGCAGCATCGACGCGCCGACCATCGATCATCGCGGGCCGGAATTTGGCGAGCTGACGAAAGAAGTGCTGGCGGGACTTCGCGCGGTTTTTCAAACCCGTCATCCGGTGGTGATGTTCCCGGCCTCGGGCACGGGAGCTTGGGAAGCTGCGCTGGTCAATACGCTCTCTCCGGGCGACCGGGTGCTGGGCTTCGAGACGGGACACTTCGCGACGCTGTGGGCGGCGATGGCGCAGCGGCTGGGTCTCGAGGTCGCGCTCATTCCCGGCGATTGGCGTCACGGCATCGACCCGGCGCGCGTCGAAGAAGAGCTGACTCGCGATGCGCAGCATTCGATCAAGGCCGTCTGCGCGGTGCACAACGAGACTTCGACCGGCGTCACCAGCCGGATCGCGGAGGTGCGCGCTGCCATCGACCGCGCAAAGCACCCGGCGCTCTTCTTGGTCGATACCATCTCGTCGCTCGCTTCCATCGACTATCGCCACGATGAGTGGCGCGTCGACGTGACGGTGGGCGGCTCGCAAAAGGGGCTGATGCTGCCGCCCGGGCTTTCGTTCAATGCGCTGTCGCCGCGCGCCCTGGAAGGCAACGCGGCCGCGCGCGCGCCCCGTTCGTATTGGGATTGGAAGCCGATGCTGGAAACCAACCCTGCCGGCTTCTTTCCCTATACGCCGGCGACCAACCTGCTTTATGGCCTGCGCGACGCGCTCCGCATGCTCTCCGAGGAAGGGCTAACGAAGGTCTTCGCCCGGCACGCGCGCCACGCGCAGGCGACGAGGCGCGCCGTCCAGGCTTGGGGGCTCGAATTGAATCCATTGGACCCGCGCGAGCATTCCAACTCGCTGACAGCGGTGCGGATGCCGGACGGCCATGACGAGGGGAAGCTTCGTGGCGCGGCGCTCGAGCGCTTCGATCTTTCGCTCGGGCAGGGATTGGGAAAAGAGAAGGGGAGACTCTTCCGCATCGGCCACCTCGGTTGGTTCAACGACTTGATGTTGTGCGGGACGCTCGCTGGTGTGGAGATGGCCTTGCAGGTGGCGAACGTTCCTTTCCGCAAGGGGGGCGTCGCGGCGGCGATGGAGCTCCTCGGGCAGGGGGCGGCATGAAACGGCGCGCGACCTTCTGGGTGCTGCTCCTGCTCTGTCTGATGTACGGCATCACGTACATCGACCGGGTCAACATCTCGACCGCCGGCGGCGCCATTCAAAAGGAATTCCACCTTTCCAATGCCGACTACGGCTTCGCCTTCGGCGCCTTCGGTTGGGCGTACCTGCTCTTGCAGGTCTCCGGCGGCTGGTTTGCGGACCGCTTCGGCGCCCGCAAGACGCTGACCGTCTCAGGCTTGATCTGGGCGGGCGCGACGCTGCTCGTCGGGGTGGTTTCGAGCTTGTGGACGCTCGCTGGGGCCCGCTTTCTCCTGGGCCTCGGCGAAGGCGCGACCTTTCCCACCGCCACCCGCGCCATGTCCAATTGGACGGCGCCCAAGGCGCGCGGCTTCGCCCAAGGCATCACCCACTCGTTCGCGCGGCTCGGGAACGCCGCCTGCCCGCCGCTGGTGGTCGCGCTGATGGCCTGGTTCGGCTGGCGCGGATCGTTCGTCGCCTTGGGCCTCGTCAGCCTGGTCTGGATCGCCGCCTGGGCCATCTACTTCCGCGACGATCCGCGCGAGCACAAAGGAGTGACGCAGGAAGAGCTGGCCGAGCTGCCCAAGTTTCGCGGCCGCGTCGAATTGACCAAGGAGCCGGTCCCCTGGGCGCCGCTCGTCAAGCGCATGTGGCCGGTGGTGGTGGTGTACTTCTGCTACGGCTGGTCGCTCTGGCTGTACCTGTCCTGGATTCCCCTGTTCTTCAACCACGGCTTCAAGCTCAATCTGAAGAGCTCGGCGTTCTTCTCGGCCGGCGTGTTCCTCGCGGGCGTGGTCGGCGACACCGTCGGCGGACTCGTCAGCGACCGCGTGCTGCGGGCAGGGAAGGGCGTCCTCTGGGCGCGGAGCTACGTGGTCTTCTTCAGCATGCTCGGCTCGTTGTCGTGCCTTCTGCCGATTCTGTTTCTCCACGATCTCTTCCTCGTCACCGTATTGCTCAGCCTCGCCTTCTTCTTCCTCGAGATGTGCATCGGGCCGATGTGGGCCATTCCCATGGACATCGCGCCGCACTTCTCCGGCACCGCCAGCGGCATCATGAATTCCGGCTCCGCGCTCGCCGCCATCGTTTCGCCCTGGGTCTTCGGCATCGTCATCGATCGGACGGGCAACTGGACGCTGCCGTTCGCAGGGTCGATCGCGCTTTTGGGCATGGGGGCGCTCCTCTCCTTCACCATGCATCCGGAGCGCACGCTCGCGCTGAACGCCGAGCTTTCCCCGCCCGCAAGGATTTCTCCCTCATGAAGACACTCGCTCTCGCGCTCTTCCTCACGCCGCTTGCCGTGCACGCGGAGTTGATCGCGCTCAAAGGCGCTCGCGTCATCGAAGGCACCGCCAAGCCGCCCATCGACAACGCGGTCCTCATCGTCAAGGACGAATTCATCACCGGCCTGGGCCCCGCCAAGACGTTGAAGGTCCCGGAGGGCGCGCGCGTCATCGACGTGAAGGGCCGCACCATCATGCCGGGCATCGTCAACGCGCACGGCCACGTCGGCTTGGTCGCGCACGGCAAGAACAGCGCCGACGCGTACACCCGCGAAAACGTCTTGAGCCAATTGCTGCAATACGAAAAGTTCGGGGTGACCGCGGTGTGCTCGTTGGGGTTGAACCGCGACCTCGTCTATGAAATCCGCGACGAGCAGCGCGCCGGTAACACCATTCCGGGGGCGACGCTCCTGACCGCCGGGCGCGGCATCGGCGTTCCGGACGCGGCGCCGCCGGTGCCGGTCGCGCCCGATCAGGTCTATCGGCCGAAGACGCCGGAAGAAGCGGTGGAGATGGTCAAGGAGACCATGACCCACCATCCGGACCTGATCAAAATCTGGGTGGACGACGTCTACGAAAAGTTCCCCAAGATGACGCCGGACATCTACAAGGCGGTCATCGAGGAAGCGCACGCGGAAGGGGCCCGGGTCGCGGCGCACGTCTTCTATCTCGCCGACGCGAAGGCGCTGGCGGCGGCCGGTGTCGACGCCTTCGCGCACAGCATCCGCGACAAGCCGGTCGACGGCGACCTCATCAAAGTGATGATCCGCGAGAGCATCGACTACATTCCCACCCTGACGGTGGACGAGTCCGCGTTCATCTTCGCGGAAGACCCATCGCTCTTGAAGGATCCCATGCTGGCCGCCGCGGCCGGCCCGGAGACGATGCAGATGCTGAAGAGCCCCGAATACAAGCGCAAGGTCGAGAGCGATCCGAACACGCCCAAGATCAAGGCCGCGTTTGCGATGGCGAAGAAGAACCTCAAGACGCTGAGCGACGCGGGAGTGCGCATCGCCTTCGGCACCGATTCGGGCGCGCAGCCGGTACGGATTCCCGGCTGGGCGGAGCACCGCGAGCTCTGGCTGATGGTGAAGGCGGGCCTCACGCCCCTGCAAGCCATCAAAGCCGCGACCAACGGCGCCGCCAACGTGGCCGGCGTCTCGCGCGAGCGCGGAACCATCGAGGTGGGAAAGCGCGCCGACTTCCTTGTCCTCGCGGCCGACCCGACCAAGGACATCCGCAACACGCGCAAGATCCTCCAGGTCTGGCACGACGGCCGGGAAATGGCTCCGGCGGTGGCGGCGAAGTGATGGAACCCTACGTCCTCACCGGGGCTGCAGGCGACGTCGTCACGCTGACCTTGAACCGCGGCGAGCGGATGAACCCGCTCTCGTCCGAGATGATCGCCGCGCTCGAGACCGCGCTCGGCTCCATCGGCAACGCTCGCGCGGTCGTGCTCGCAGCTTCGGGCCGCGCCTTTTCCGCCGGACACGATCTGAAGGAGATGCGCGCGCACTCGAGCGACCATCCCTGGCAGGCGAAGCTGTTCGACGACTGCAACCGGCTCATGGTGGGCCTGACCCGGCTGCCGGTGCCGGTGATTGCCCGCGTCCACGGCATCGCAACGGCTGCAGGCTGCCAGCTCGTCTCGATGTGCGATCTGGCGGTGGCGTCCGAGGAGGCGCGCTTCGCCTTGCCGGGCGTCAACGTCGGCGTCTTCTGCACCACGCCCGCGGTCGGAGTGGTGCGCAACGTCGGCCGCAAGCGCTCGATGGAGCTGCTCCTCACCGGCGAGCCCATCGACGCGCGCACCGCGCTGTCGTGGGGGCTCGTCAATCGCGTCGTCCCGGCGGCGGAGCTCGACCGGGAGATTGCGCGCTTCACCGGCATCATCTGCGCCCGCAGCCGCGAGGTCATCGCCGAAGGCAAGCGCGCGTTCTACGAACAGGTCGACCGCAGCTTGAGCGGCGCGTACCAGATGGCGGGCGAGTCGATGGCCCGTGGGCTCATGCACCACGATGCAGCGGAAGGAATCGACGCGTTCCTCGGCAAGCGCCCGGCAAAGTTCACGACCTAGCGCGTTGTCCTACTGAGCGTCTTCGCCTGAAGTCCGGGGCTTTTCCAGCTCTGTGCGGCTTTGCGTGACGACTGCCCGTACCGGCATACCCATCGTTGTTGCTAGCGTCTCGGGCAGGAGGGGACATGCACCTCGTCGTCCACGCGTACGAGTGGTACCTGATCCACAAGACGCCGTTCGAGCTGCTCGGGCTGCTCCTCGCCGTCGCCGGCACGGTGTTCGCGGTGCTCTCCATCCGCGACGGCCGCAAGCTCACCGGCGACCTGCGCTCGATTTTCAATCATCTGACCACCAAGCAAATCGGCGCGTTCCCCGTCTACATGGACGAGGTCGAGCGGCTCATCGCGGAGGCGCGCGAGTCGGTGTTCATCGCCACCGAGCTTCCCGGCCACGGCGTCTGGACCGACCGCGGCCGGTACGGCGCCTACGTCAAGGCGCTCGAGAACCGCAAAGCGGACCGGGTCCGCCGCGGCCACGGCCTCTCGGTGCAGGTGCTGTCGCTCGAAACCAAGGCACGCGAGAAGGCGCTGCACGACCGCTTTCCCGAATCGCGCTGGAAGGAATACGTGAAGAAGGGCGGCTACGCGCACAGCCGCAGGCTCTATGAGGAGCTCGAGAACTGCGAGGTTCCCGAGGCGCGGCCGCAGTTTCTCGACGAGCTGTCCGCGCGGCAGGATCGGGCATTGAATTCGGATTTGCGCTTCGCCGACCGCTGGCACTACCGCGGCGTGATGCCCGTCTATCTCTGGATCATCGATTCCGAGCGCGCGGTCTTCGCCATTCCCAGCTTCGGCGGCGAGCCGACGGAGTACGGATTCTATACGGAGGAGTCGGGATTGGTTTCCGCGCTGCTCTCGGTGTGGGCCCGCTACCTGGAAAACGCCGAACAATTGGCCGCCCACCCGGTCCTGATGAAGAAGTCCGGCTAGCCAAGGCATACACTGGGCGGCATGCCGATTGTGCCAGCGTGCCAGCCGCCCGATCCGCACCCGCGGAAGCCGCGCGTTCAAGTGCCGGCGAATGCTTGCGACTGCCACGCGCATGTGATCGGCAACGGCGCCCGCTATCCGTACGTCGCAGAGCGCAGCTACACGCCGCCGGAGGCAACGGCGCAGGCGTATCTGGCGATGCACGATGCGCTCGGCATCGAGCGAGGTGTGCTCGTGCAGGTCAGCGTGCACGGCACCGACAACCGGCTTTTGATCGAAACACTGAAGCTCCATCCGGATCGGCTGCGCGGCGTGGCGGTGGTGCCGGCCGACGTTCCCGACGCCGAATTGGAAAGGCTCGTTGACGCTGGAATCCGCGCGCTGCGACTCAACGTCCTGTTCGGCGGAGGCATCGGCTTCGACGCGCTCGAGCCGCTCGCAGCCAAAGCGACCGTCTTCGGGCTCCACCTCGAGCTTCTGCTCGACGCGGCATCGCTCGAAGAGCTCGCGCCGCGGCTCGCACGCATCGAGGCGCCGTTCGTCGTCGACCACATGGGGCTTCGGCCGACGGCGAGCGGGCTGCACGATGCCGGCTTCCAGGCTCTCTTGCGCCTCCTCGACAATCCGCTCGCGTGGGTGAAGCTCGCCGGCAGCTATCGTTTCTCCAGCGCAGGCGGGGATTATCGCGACACCATCCCCTACGCCCGGGCCCTCGTCACGAAAGCGCCGACCCGGCTCGTCTGGGGCTCCGACTGGCCGCATGTCGCTGTTCCGGGGCGGATGCCGAACGACGGCGAGCTGCTCGATCTGCTCTCTGAGTGGGTGCCCGACGAGCGAACGCGCAACGCCATCCTGGTCGACAACCCACGCCGTCTGTACGGGTTTCCGTAGCTGATTGGTGCCCAGGGGCGGAATCGAACCACCGACACGGGGATTTTCAGTCCCCTGCTCTACCGACTGAGCTACCTGGGCAAGGTGCGGGGCGCGTTGTATGCCCCGGCTGTCGCGCAAACATGCTGTCAATCTCCGCACATGGAGCGGAAGTAAAGTCGATAATCTCCGCTTTTCGTGCGGAGATTAGATTGCGCCCGGGCCACGCGCGAGCGACACTCTACGCACGATGCCGTCTTACATCTACGACCGCGCAGGATGGCCCGACTTCCGCTGGGACGCGGCGCAACTTTCCGCTCCTTTGGCCGCCGTCAGTCGTCATCAGGGGCGACTGATCGGCCGCATGGAGGCCTTGGGATGGAACCTGCGCGCGGATACCAATCTCGAATCGCTGGCTGAAGAAGTGGTCAAGTCCAGCGACATCGAGGGCGAGGTCCTCGACAAGGCGCAGGTACGTTCCTCGCTGGCGCTCCGACTCGGCATGGACGCGCCCGGCGTGCATCGCGCGGAACGCAACGTCGAAGGAATCGTCACCGTGATGCTCGATGCGACCCAGAAATTCGGGGAGCCGCTGACCGCGCGTCGATTGTTCGGCTGGCATGCCGCGCTCTTCCCGAGCGGATACAGCGGCATGACCCCTATCGTGGTCGGCCGGTTCCGCACGGCGGCGTCCGGCCCGATGCAAATCGTCTCCGGGCCGGTCGGGAAGCAAAAGGTGCATTACGAAGCGCCGTCTTTCGACCGGCTCGCTGCGGAGATGAGGAGATTTCTCGTCTGGTTCGAAGGAAAGCAGAGCGTCGACCCGCTGCTCAAGGCGGCGATTTCGCATGTATGGTTCGTGACCATCCACCCGTTCGACGACGGGAACGGCCGCATCGCTCGCGCCATCGCCGACATGGCCTTGGCGAGGGCCGAAAACACGCCACATCGTTTCTACAGCATGTCTGCGCAGATCCGGGCCGAGCGCGACGCTTATTATTCGATCCTGGAAGCGACGCAGAAGGGTGGTCTCGACATCACGCGCTGGCTGTTGTGGTTCCTCGGCTGCCTCGACCGTTCATTCAGCCGCGCAGAAAACGTCCATGGCCAGGTGATGCGCAAGGCGCGCTTTTGGGACGCTCATGCGGCGCATGCATTCAACGACCGGCAGCGGGCGGTGTTGAACCGCCTGCTCGACGGATTCGTGGGAAAGCTCACCTCGTCCAAGTGGGCCGCTCTGACGAAGACGTCGCAGGACACCGCCTCGCGCGACATCTCTGACCTGATCGAGCGTGGCATCCTGGTGAAAGACCCGGCCGGCGGCCGCAGCACGAGCTACTCACTCGCCTGACTGTCGACATCCCGGAGTGCAGGCGGCGCGTTCCGGAAGAGCGCATCTCCGTACAGAATGTTCGTGTCTATCAGTACAAGCACGAGTGCTCGATGCTGTCGAGCCGCGCGCGGAACAACGTGAGACCGCGACCGACGGCCGATTGGTGCCCAGGGGCGGAATCGAACCACCGACACGGGGATTTTCAGTCCCCTGCTCTACCGACTGAGCTACCTGGGCAAGGTGCGGGGCGCGTTGTATGCCCCGGCTCGTCCCGGCCGTCAAGACTCACCCGCGGCGGAATTCTCTTTGGCGACCAGCTCCCGCAGCCGCTTGCGCAGTCTGCGAAACAGCGCCTCGACGCCGCGCTCGGACAGCCCCAGGCCCAAGTCGGCAATCTGCGCGGCGGTCAGCTCCTCCTCGAAGTGCAGCCGCACCACGTCGCGGTCGCGCGCCGTTATCGCGACCTGGGCGAGGCCCGAAGCGAGCCGCTTGCGCTGTTCCTCGTGGGAGAGCTGGTACTCCGCGGACGGCCGTTCGGACGCGAGGCCCGGGTTGAGCTCCGCGAGAGGCCGCGCCCGCCGGTAGTGGTCGATGCACACCGACCGCGCCACCTGCGAGAGAAAGGCCCCGAGCGACCCACCGCGAAAACCGCGCAGCGCCGCCCGATCGCGCGTGAGCAGCCGCGTCCACACTTCCTGCTCCAGGTCGTCGAGGTCGGCGTGGTCGGCGCTCTTGCGAAGCGCAGCGTAGACGTCGCGGCGGTACCGATAGCGCAGCTCCTGCCAGGCGGAAGCGTCGCCCGCGCAGCAAGCCTCGATGAGCGCCGCGTCGGTCACGCCGGCAGCTTGAAGTCCTTCAGCTTCTCGCGGAGCGCGCTCTTCAAGAACTTCCCCGCCGCGGTGCGCGGAATCGCGTCGACCCGCACGAACGCATCCGGAAGCTGCCACTCGGCGAAGCCCTTGCGCAGAAACTCCTTCAGCTCCTCGTCGGTGGCGGTTGCCCCTTCGCGCGTCACCACGCACGCGACCGGGCGCTCGGTCCACTTCGGATGCGGCACCGCCACCACCGCCGCTTCCTTGACGGAAGGGTGACCCATCAGCGCGTTCTCCAGATCGACCGAGCTGATCCACTCGCCGCCCGACTTGATCAGGTCCTTGCTGCGGTCGGTGATGCGGATGTAGCCCGAAGGATCGATGGTGACGACGTCGCCGGTGCGGAACCAGCCGTCGGAGCGGAACTTGTCCGACTCGCCTTCGTTCTTGTAGTAGCTGCGCGCCACCCAGGGCCCGCGCACTTCCAATTCGCCCATCGACTTCCCGTCCCAGGGCGCCTCGCCGTCCTGGCTCATCGCGCGCGCTTCCACGAGCGGCGGCGGCAGCCCTTGCAGCGCCTTGATCTTGTACTGCTCGCTCTCGGGCAGCTTGTCGTGCTCGGGCTTGAGCCGGGTCGTCGAACCGATCGGCGACATCTCGGTCATTCCCCAGGCGTGCAGCACCTTCAGGCCGTGGCGCTTGTCGAACGCCTCGATCATCGCCTGCGGCGCAGCCGATCCGCCAATCACCATCTGCTTTACGCTCGAGAGGTCGTACCGCTTCGGTTCCTTGTCGACGGCTTCCAAGATGGCGAGCCAGACGGTGGGCACGCCGCCCGCGCAGGTGACCTTCTCGTCGTGCATGAGCTGGAGCAGGCTGTGCGGATCGAGGTGCGGGCCCGGCAAGACCAGCTTCGCGCCCAGCATCGCGCAGGTGTAGGGCAGGCCCCAGGCATTGACGTGAAACATCGGAACCACCGGCAAGACCACGTCGCGCATCCCGAGATCGATGGCGTCCGGAAGCGCGCTGATCAGCGCGTGCAGCATGGTCGACCGGTGGCTGTAGAGGACGCCTTTCGGCCTGCCGGTCGTGCCCGAGGTGTAGCAGAGGCCGGCGGCGTTCTCCTCCGAGAGCGCGGCCATCTGGAACTGGTCGCTCTCGCGCTCGATCAGCGCATCCGACTCCTTCCCCAAGACGATGGCCTGCGCCTTCACCTCGGCGCGGAACTTGTCGAACACCGGGACCAGCGGCTCGTCGACGAACACCACCCGGTCCTCGGCGTGGTTCACGATGTAGGTCAGGTCGGCGGCGGAGAGGCGCGGGTTGAGCGTGTGCAGCACCGCGCCCGCCATCGGAATGGCAAAGTAGGTCTCCAGGTGCCGCGCGCTGTTCCAAGCCAGCGTCGCGACGCGGTCGCCCGGCTTGACTCCGAGCCGCACCAGCGCATTCGCGAGCTTGCGCGAGCGCCGCAGCACTTCGCCGTACGTCGTCCGGGAGATGGACTTGTCGGCGTTGCGGGTGACGACCTCCACATTGGGGAAGTAGCGCTCGACGCGGCGGAACAGCATCGCCAGCGTGAGCGGCATCTGCATCATCAATCCGTCCATGGACCCGAGCATACCGCGTGCTAGAAAAAGTCGTGACCTTCGGCGTGCGCGAGGCGACCGTGGACGACGTTCCCCGGATCGCCGCCATCTACAACCAAGGCATCGAAGACCGCATCGCGACCTTCGAGACGCGGCTGCGGAGCGAAGACGACGTCCGCGGCTGGTTCGATGGCGTCCACCCCATCTGCGTGGCCGAACAGGACGGTCAGGTGGTGGCGTTCGCCGCGTCGTCCGCGTACCGGGCGCGCGAGTGCTATGCCGGCATCGCCGAGGTCTCCATCTACGTCGAGCGGTCCGCGCGGGGAAAAGGGGTAGGGCACGCGGCGTTGCGAGCGCTGGTTGTGGCTTGCGAGCGGCGCGGCTTCTGGAAGCTCGTCTCGCGGGTGTTCGTGGAGAACCAGGCGAGCCGCGGACTCGTGCGGGCGTCCGGATTTCGCGAGGTTGGCACCTACGAGCGCCACGCCCGGCTCGACGGCCAATGGCGCGACGTGGTGATCGTCGAGAAGCTCATCGGCGAGGCCGCGAAGAATTGACCGTCCGCGGCACGCACCGGGCGCCCAAATCGATCGAACGCGTCGCTACCTCCGGCCGGCGGAGGTCGTGTATAAAGTCAATCGGAGGGGGACCCGATCATGCCCGGCCTGGGGTCCTGCACCCTTGAGGCGCGGGATCGGAAATGCTAACGATGGCCATCCCGCGCCGTGCGCCGCCATCGCTGCATGACGAAGGCTCCGCCCCATCCATCCTGCGCGCCGCAAAAGGGGTCCGTTGATGGACGCCCGCTTGCGCAGGCTGCTCTACGCGGCAGGCTCCTCGCGCGATGTGCGCGCGCTCGTTCGCGAGCTCGACAAGGACCTCGTCGATCGGAAGATGCTCGAGGAGTCGGTGCAAGCGCTGACCGCGCTTCTCCACCGCGCCCAACGCGCCAGGGCAGCTCCCGGGAAGCCCGCCGCCAAAGCCCGCTTCGCCACCGGGGCAAGCGCTCTCGCGCTGTTCGAGCTGTCGCCGCTTCTGGAAGTGCGCGCCGCCAACGAGCCCGCGCGGACGCTCTGCGGCGGCGAAGATCCGGTCGGCCAGAAGCTGTTCGACCTGCTCGAACCGCTCGACGCGCCTGCGCTCACCCAGAAGTGGCTGGCGAAGCTCGGCCGCGGCGAGCCGGTGGCCAAGGAGCTTGCGTGCTCGGCCGTGGACGGCCGGGCGCTCGCCTGCGATTTCGTCCTCTTGCCCAGGCAGGGAAAGGACGGAGCGCTCGCGCGGGTGACCGCGGTCGTCCGTGACGAGACCGAGCGCGTCGAGAAGCAGGAGGCCGTCCGCGCCAGCGAAGAGCGCCTCGCCTTGGCCCTGGCCGGCGCCGCCGACGCGCTCTTCGATTGGGACCTGCGCGCGAACAAGATCCATCTCTCGCAGCGGTTCGGCGACCTCCTCGGCGGCGCGAAGAGGACCGGCGCTCCCACCGATTGGTTCGACCGGGTGCACCCGGAAGACGCGGTCGCCCTGCGGGCCGCGCTCACCACCCACCTCGAAGGCCGCGTCGAGCAGCTCTCGCACGAGCACCGCATCCGCCACGAAAACGGCGAATACCTCTGGTTCTCGGTCCGCGGCGTCGCGCGCAGGGACGAAGGCGGCAAGGCGCTGCGCATCGCCGGCCTGATGACGGACGTGACGAACCACCGCCTGATGCTGGAGCGGATGGCGCACGACGCGCGCCACGACGGCCTGACCGGCCTTCCCAACCGCACGCTGTTCTTGGATCTGCTGCGCCATTCGTACAACCGCACCCGCCGGCACGAGGACTACCGCTTCGGGGTGCTGTTCATCGACATCGACCGCTTCAAGATGGTCAACGATGCGCTCGGGCACGAGGCGGGCGATCAGCTCCTGATGCAGATTGCGCGGCGGCTCGAATCCTGTCTGCGCGAAGGCGACACCCTCGCGCGGCACGGCGGCGACGAGTTCACCATGTGGCTCGACGACGTGCGCGGCTCGACCGACGCCTTGCGGGTCGCCGAGCGGGTCCACGAGGTGATGGCCGCGCCGTTCGAGTTGGGGAGCGAGCGGGTCACTTCCAGCGCCTCCATCGGCCTTGCGGTCGGTTCTGCGACCTACAAGAGCGCGGAGGAAGTGCTGCGCGACGCGGACGTCGCCATGTATCGCGCCAAGGCGCTCGGGAACGGCCGCACCGCGGTGTACCAGCGCGAGACCGACGCCGCGCCTTCCGGCGTCCAGCTCGAGACCGACCTGCGCAGCGCCCTGCAGCGCAACGAGATGTGCGTGTTCTACATGCCCATCGTCGAGATCGCGACCGGCCGGGTGAAGGGCCTCGAGGCGCTGGCGCGCTGGCAGCACCCGCGGCTCGGCCTCGTCACCCCGCCGCGGTTTCTGCAGATGGCCATGGAGACGGGTCTGATCGTCCCCATCGACCAATGGATGCTGCTCAATTCGGTGAAGCAGCTCAACGAGTGGCGCAAGGACATGGCCGCGGCGCGCAACCTCTCGATGTCGGTGAACGTCTCGCAGAAGCTGCTCGAGCAGCAGGACCTGGGCGCGCAGATCGATCGGGTGCTGCGGGAAGCGCATCTCTCGCCGGCGGACCTCACGCTCGACGTCGGGGAAGCGACGCCTACGGCGGTGCTCGGCGAACTGCGGCAGCGCGGCTACAAGCTGCACATGGACGACTTCGGCAAGGGCGAGTCGTGGCTGCGCCACCTGCACAAGAGCCAGGTGGACACGGTCAAGCTCGACCGATCGTTCGTCGATGCCACCCAGGGCGCGGACCGCCGCATCCTGAGCCACATCGTCTCCATCGCGCGCGACCTGGGGAAGACGGTCATCGCCGAAGGGGTGGAGACCGCGGAGCAGCTTCGGCTGGTCCGCGAAGCGGGTTGCGAATGCGCGCAAGGGTATTTCTTCAGCCCGCCGCTCGACGCGGCGAAGGCGCGCACGCTGTTGCAGTTGGAGCGCGTGTAGAACGCAACGTCGCTGAGCTAGAGGCGTGCTGGTGCTCGTCCGCGTTTTCGTGCAGGACGTCGGCCTCGTGTTCGCGGTCGGAGTCGCGCTCGCGACCAAAAAAAAGTGCCGGCGGACCGAGAAGGCCCGCCGGCGCGCTGTTCCCCTTCGAAGGTCCGTCCCGGCGAAATCCGCGCGCGGTCCCTTGCGGGCCCACGCTTGCCTTCCTTGGAGGTTCACCGCTCCCCGGAGTCTTGTAGGTAAACGAGCTTCGGGCGCATTGGTTTGCCCGCTCCCGCTCTGACCTTGGGCATTTCGGCCCGGCCTCTGCGGTCTAGCCCATCCACCGTCCACTCGAGACGGCCGCCCCGAGCTTCATCCTCCCACGAGCTTTTTGCCTCCTTCGAAGTCCTCGTCCCTCGCCAGCTTCCGCGAAGCCTTGCGGCCTCGGAAGATCCTTCCGTGGAGATTACCGTCCCTCATCGCGGCGTCAGGATTGGCGTCCACCACTCCGCGGGCTTCCAACCCCGCGGTCTCGTTCCGTCCCCGGCGTTTCGCACGCCCTCGACGGTTTGCTCCGCCAATTCCCTTTGCGGGCTTGTTTCATCCCGCTGCCACGTCCAGGGTTTGCCCTTCAGGGGTTTGTCCCTCGCTGCGGAGCGCCTGCCGGCTTTCACCGGCTGCTGCCCTCCTGCCGATTGGCCGGGACGCGCCCGCGGTGTGACCCGCAAGGCTCCTCCCGCCCTCGGCTTCAGGGCTTTCTTCTCCGCTGCGAGTGCGGTGTCGCGCGGGAGGGTTTAGCTCCCCTGCGATCCGCGCCCCTCCTGGGCTTTTCTGGCCTGACCTTTCGCTCTCCTTTCAAAAAGCGCTGCCGAGGCCTGCGCGCCGGGAAGCCACCTTGGCCGCCAGCACGAGATCTTGAAGAGCATTTGCCGTGCCAGCAGGCGCTCCTCACAAGCCTGCGAAAAGACGCGCAGGCCGAATCCGGCGCTGTGCAGCTTTTGCACAATCGACTGTGCGCAGATTGTGAAGACCGGCTTTGCCGGGCTGTGGGAAACCCGGTACGGCGCCTCTGCCAAGGCCTGTGAATTGTGCGTGATCTGATCGGCAGATCAGCTTCTGCTCATCTCGCGCGGCGCGAACCGTCAGGCGGCGCGCGCTGCCTTCCACTTCTCGCGCGCGTCGCGCTGCGCCTTCTTGGACAGCTTCTGGTGCGTCTCGCACATGAACCCGTGGCGCGGTCCGCCGGACACGTTCTTGCAGTCTGCGACGCGGCAGCTCATGTCGAGCTTGATGCCTTTGCGCGGCGAACGCCTGCGCGGCAGCGATGCGGTGCGGGCCGCGCCCAGGTTCGACGAACGCTCGGCGAGGATGCGGTCCTGCTCGCGCTTGCCCAAGGAGGCCTTGTGCTCGCGGCAGAAGAAACGATAGCGCGGGCCTGAGTGGGGCTGCCCGCATCCCGGGACCGCGCAGGCGGCGCGGCCGCTCACCTTCGCCGGCATGCGCTGCACGATCGCGGCGGCAATCTGATCGAGGAGGGTATCCATCATCACCTGCAGATTCGATCGACGCGGCATGCGGCAATTCCTTTCGTAATGTTTCGCGAGTGACCTATTTCCAGATTTGCCGCTTTTGCGCAAGTAACCTGCCGGTATAAGTCAACCTATGGACCTCTCCTCCTCGTATCGCACTCACATCCGCACGCTTGCTTCGGGCGCCGCGGCGGCATTGGAAAAGACCGGCCATTCGGCGCTGCTCGTCCATTCCGGGACGCCGCTGAAGAAGACCGAGGCGGACGATCAGTACTGGGCCTTGCGGGTGACGCCCCATTTCCACCATTGGCTTCCGCTCACCGAGCCCGGATGCGCCGTCCTGTTCGTTCCGGGGAAGAAGCCGAAGCTCTTGCGCGCGGTGCACGACAGCTATTGGGAAGCGCTGCGGGAGCCGGAGAGCGAACATTTCTGGGAAGAGTTCGAGGTGCTCGGCCCGGCGAAGAAGGACGAGCTGCCCAAGGGGCGGGTCGCGTTCGTGGGAGACGACCTGCGCGCGGCCCGCGAGCTCGGCCTCCAATCGGTGAACGACCCGGAGCTCGTTCGCATGCTCGATCAGCTCCGGGTGCGCAAGACCGAGTACGAAGTGCAGTGCCTCGCCGAGGCCAACGCCCGCGCCGCCAAGGGCCACGAAGAGCTGCGGCGCCTCTTTGCGGACGCCGACCATTCAGAGCTCGAATTGCACCTGTCGTTCTTGGGGAAGACGCTGCAGGACGATCTGGACACGCCCTACAAGAACATCGTCGCGATGGGAAAGCACGC
>DASXHM010000152.1:0-5355 GCA_036488495.1 Myxococcales bacterium
TCCTTCGGTTTCGAGGCGAGCCACCGCGACATCTCGATGAAGATCGGGGAGCGCAAGCTGCTGCCGAAAGTGCGGGAGGCGTCTGAACAGACGCTCGTGGTCAGCGACGGGTTCTCCTGCCGCGAGCAGATCGAAACCACCGGGCGTACGCCAATGCATCTGTCGCAGGTGCTGCAGCGCGCGCTGCGCCAGAGCCGGGGCGTGCCTGAGCGATCGCTCGTGGCCGATGCGCGGCTGCGGGCGCGGCGGCTCGTCCGGCGCGGGGCCTTCGTGGTGGCCGCCTGCGCGGCCGTGTACGTGGTGGCTCGGCGGGCGGCGTGAGCGCCGCGTGGTGCGGACCGCGCTTCGTGCATAGCCTCGCCGCATGAAATACACGCGCCTGGGAAACACCGGCCTGCAAGTCTCGCGCATCTGCCTCGGCTGCATGACCTACGGCGATCCGGACAAGACGCTCCCAGGAGAGCAACTTGGCTGGAAATGGGCGCTGCGCGAACCGGAGTCGCGCCCGTTTTTCAAGCGCGCCATCGAGGCAGGCATCAATTTTTTCGATACCGCCAACGTCTATTCCTTCGGCGCCAGCGAGGAGATCACCGGTCGCGCGCTGCGCGACTTCGCCAAGCGCGACGAAGTGGTCATCGCCACCAAGGTCTACAACGTGATGCGGCCCGGCCCGAACGGACGCGGCCTCTCGCGCAAGCACATCTTCCACGAGATCGACGCGAGCCTGCGGCGGCTCGGCACCGACTACGTCGACCTCTACCAAATCCACCGCTGGGACGATTCGACGCCCATCGAAGAGACCATGGAAGCGCTGCACGACGTGGTGCGGGCGGGAAAGGCGCGGTACCTGGGCGCGTCGTCGATGCCGGCTTGGAAGTTCGCCAAAGCGCAGCACGTCGCGGAAAAGAACGGCTGGACGAAATTCGTCTCCATGCACAACCATTGGAACCTGCTCTACCGCGAGGAGGAGCGTGAGATGGCGGCGCTCTGCCGCGATCAAGGCGTCGGAATGATCCCCTGGAGCCCGCTCGCGCGCGGGCGGCTGGCGCGCGCGCCTTCTGCCGGCGCGCAGACCCTGCGCGCGGAGACGGATCGGTTCGGGAAAGTGCTCTATTCGAAGATGGAAGAGGCGGACCAACGGGTGCTGCAGGAGCTCGATCGGGTGGCAAAAGCCCGCCGGCTGCCGCACGCGCAGGTGGCGCTGGCTTGGCTTCTCCAGAAGGAGGGCGTGAGCTCGCCGATCGTCGGCGCGAGCAAGCTTTCGCACCTCGAGGACGCGCTGGCTTCGGTGCAGGTCGAGCTGGCGCCGGAGGATGTGAAAGCCCTGGAAGCGCCGTACGTTCCCCATCCGGTGGCGGGCTTCAACTGACCGAGCGCTTTCCAGCGCGCGCTTCGACTGAACACAGCGCTCGGCTGCTTCAGTTGCTATTCGGCGCGAGAGAGCGTAGACCGTGCCCCTCCCGCTGTCGCGGGTCGCGTCCGCACAAGGCGGCCGCGAGATTCGAAAGAGCAAAAGCAAAATGTCGACTGGAACAGTGAAGTGGTTCAATGACGCGAAGGGCTTCGGCTTCATCACGCAGGACGACGGCGGAGCCGACGTCTTCTGCCATCACACCGCCATCGTCGCCGATGGCTTCCGCTCCCTCGCAGAGGGGCAGAAGGTCAGCTACGAAGTGACCAAGGGCCCGAAGGGCCTGCAGGCGCAGAACGTGCGGCCGGTCTAACGCCGCCGCAAGCACGGTGATGGCGAAGGCCCGGGCTCGATAGGCCCGGGCCTTTTGCTTTCCTGACGATGCGCCTCGGCGCGTGAGCGGCCTTCACTTCCGTCCGCCACGTCGAGCCCTTCAACCGAATCGAGCAAACCGATGATCAAGACCATTCCGATCGTGAACCTCAGCACCGGCCGCGTCCACAGCCGCCCGAGCACCACCAAGACGTTTGACCTGCCGGACGATTTCGATCGCGAGAGCGCCGTCGCCGCCCTCGACAGCCATTCGAACGCGCACTACCGCTCCGTTCAAGGCAAGGAATCTTCGCAGCACGTCCTCTCGCGCCCGCTCTCCTGGCGCGTCCGCGGCGAGCAGTGCCTGGTGGCCGACAACGACGCAGCGCCGACGCCGGTGAAGCGCGTGAGCTACACGATGTGCACGGTGCAAGTGTAACGACGATCCTGCGCGGCTCGCGTGAGCCGCGCGCAACTCGACCGCGCGTGCTAACCCGGACGGAACCGCACCGTCAGGACGACCGAGTCTGCGTCGGCGCGCCAGGTGTGTCGTACGCCGGGCGCCCAGAGCGCATAGTCGCCGGGCGTCTGCAGGCAGGCTTCGCGCTCAGGAAAAGAAATGACGAAGTTGCCGGAGACGAGGACGCTCAAGGTGACGAGCTCGTCGCCGTCAGCCCAGCCGGCCGGTCGAGCCTGGCCTTTCAGATGAACGCCCCATTTCACCGCGACACTGCGCGTATCGCGCAGCGCAGCCGCGTCGCCGGACGTCGTCGCCGCGGAGTGTGACCACGCCGTTAGATCGCCGATGAACCATTGCCGGAACTGCGCGCCGTCCTCGGCCGCATTGCCGATGTAGATGCTCATCTGCGGAGCACGTCCGGCCGCCGCCTGCCGCGCACCTCGCGCGAAGGCCAGCGCGGATCGACGGTGAGGAGCTGCAGTCCTTCCGGCGCCACCACGAAGGTGTCTTCAATCTTCGCGCCCGGCAGCGAGGGATTGAATGCCACCGCATTGTTCCGGGCAATCCGCACCTTCGACCCCGGAACGGCGATGACGTCGCGCGATCCGTACCCGCAAGTGCCCCCTTGATGGTGCGCCCTCTCCTGCCCTGCCTGGCCGACCCGGGCATAAGCGCGGACCAGCACATCGTAGATGGCGCCGAGCTCCACACCTTCGTGCAGCGCATCGAGCGCGTCGGCCTCGACCTCGGCGACTTCGTGGTCGAGCTCCGTGCGCGCGCCCGGCTCGCCGCGGCCCGCGCGGAACTCGACGAAGCGGGTGAGGTTCGCGAACAACCCGTGCCGCCTGCCGCAGAAGACCAGCATGGCGCGGCCGCGGAGCTTCTCGGCGCTGGGCGTCGGATGGCGATAGATGGGAAGGCGGCGCTCGCCGGCAGCCAAGGTCAAAGCCGGCTCGATACCGCGGCCCCAGAGCGCTTCCGCGCCGGCGCCCGCGAGCTGGTACTCGGTCCATTCCGGCTTCGCGGCCGCGAGAACGTCGGTCATCGCCTCGGCCGCGGCCTTCCCCAACGCTGCGTAGCGCGCCAGCTCCTCCGGCTGCAGCGAGCTGCGCGCCGCGATCAGCTCTTGTGGCAGCGACACCTCGCCGGGTGCCGGCCGGTCGGAAGCCACCGCGCCCCCACCGGACAGCTCACGCACCACGCGGTCCCAAGCAGCAGGCTTCTCCGTCCAGCGGCACGCGATGATCTCGAGCCCTTGCGGCAGCTCTTCCGTGCGCAGCCGGCCCTCTTCGATTTCGTCGGTGAGCACGAAAGCGCCGCGAGCCGTAATCAGCAATTCGGCGATGCCGACATCGGTCGTGAGCAAGACCGTGCTCGATCCGCCGCACGTCCCCCAGGCGAACCAATCGATTCCTCTCAGGCGCACAGCCGATAGCCCGTTTACGTCGGCGCACGCACGTACGATCCGCAATTTCCGATTGAGCTCGTCCATGGGCGTCTAGGTTGTGGACCGCCGCGCCGCTGCGCACCTTGTTCCGGCAATGAACCGCGAATCGTCCCCCGAGGCCTTCGAGCCGTTCCCCTTCGAGCACCTGGGCGGGGGCGAGTCGCACGCGTATCCACGCCCTCAGCTTCGCCGCTCGAATTGGCAATCGTTGAACGGCGAATGGCAATTCGCGCTCGACCACGAAAGCGGCTGGCAACAGCCGCGCGAGGTCTCTTTCGACCGCCGTATCGTGGTGCCGTTCGCTCCCGAGACTGCGCGCAGCGGCGTCGGCTTCCAAGGGTTCTTCCGGAGTTGCTGGTATCGCCGCGTGTTTCGGGCGCCCACCCGGCAGGACGGCGCCCGCGTCTTGCTCCACTTCGGGGCGGTCGACTACTCGGCGACCGTCTGGGTCAACGGCGCCCGGGTCGTCGAGCACGAAGGCGGCTACGCGCCTTTTTCAGCGGACATCACCGATTTCTTGAAAGGTGGAGAAGAAGAGCTGGTGGTGCAGGCGGAGGACGATCCGGCGGACCTCGCCAAGCCGCGCGGCAAGCAGGACTGGCAGAAGGACCCGCACAGCATCTGGTATCCCCGCTGCACCGGCATCTGGCAGACCGTATGGCTGGAAGTGGTGCCGCGCACGCGGATTGAAAAGCTGCGTTGGACACCGTCTTTGTCGCAATGGGAAATCGCGCTCGACGCCCGCATTGCCGGCGCGCCGCGCGACGGCCTGCGTCTCTCGGTGCGCCTGTTCGCCCACGGCCGGCTCCTCGCGCACGACAGCTATGCGGTGGACCGCGGCGAAGTCCACCGGCGCATCGCCTTCACCGACCCGGGCATCGACGACTCGCGCAACGAATTGCTCTGGAGCCCCGCTTCGCCGACGCTGATCGAAGCGCAGATCGATCTCTGGGCGGACCGCGGCGTCCTGCTCGATTCGGTGCAGAGCTACACCGCGCTGCGGTCGGTCGCGGTGCAGGGCGATCGGGTGCTCTTGAACGGCCGCCCCATTCAATTACGGCTGGTGCTCGATCAGGGCTATTGGGAAGGAACCGGCCAGACCGCGCCCGACGATCGCGCCTTGCGCCGCGACGTCGAGCTCGCCAAGGCGATGGGCTTCAACGGCGTCCGCAAGCACCAGAAGATCGAAGACCCGCGCTACCTCTACTGGGCCGACAAGCTGGGCCTGTTGGTGTGGGAGGAGATGCCGAGCGCGTATCGTTTCACTCGCCAATCGGTGATGCGGCTCGTGCGCGAATGGACCGAGGCCATCGACCGCGACTACAGCCACCCTTGCGTGATGGCCTGGGTGCCCATCAATGAATCGTGGGGCGTTCCCAATCTCCCCGACAATCCGGCCGAGCGGCATTATGTGCAATCGCTGTATTACTTGACGCATACGCTCGACCCGACCCGGCCAGTGATCGGCAACGACGGCTGGGAGAGCGTCGCCACCGACATCATGGGCATCCACGATTACGATCCGGATCCGGAGCGCATTGCCCGGCGCTACCACGCGGAGGAGGTCTTGCCGCGGCTGTTCCGGCGCGAGCGCCCGGGCGGCCGCATCCTGGTGCTGGAAGGACATCCGCACGCCGATCATCCCATCGTGCTGTCGGAGTTCGGCGGCATCGCCTTCGCGCCCAAGGACAAGCGCACCTGGGGGTATTCGCGCAGCGCGGATGC
>DASXHM010000169.1:0-5326 GCA_036488495.1 Myxococcales bacterium
CACGGAGATGGAGATCGCGAGCGGGAACCTTCCATTTGACGACAGAAAGGTCGCGCGCGAGGTGCTGGCGTGATTCCGCTCGAGCTGGACATCGTTGAGCCGCTCGGCAGGCTGATCGCGCGGCCGTGGGCCGACGCGGTCACCGGCATGCAAGTCGATTCCCGACGCATCGAAGAGGGCGATCTGTTCGTCGCCGTCGGTGGCGGCTCGGACTTCGTCGAGCATGCGCTGGCGCGCGGCGCGTCCGCGGCTCTCGTGCCGGAGGACGCCTTCGCTGCGCTGGCGACGATCGCGGGCGCCGTGCGCGACCGGTCGAAAGCACATGTCGTCGGCATCACCGGCTCGACCGGCAAGACCTCGACGAAAGAACTGATCGCGTCGGTCCTCGAAGCCGAAGGCGCGACGCTCAAGACCGAAGGCAATCTCAACAACGAAATCGGCGTGCCGCTGACGCTCTTGCGCCTGACCGAGGAGCACCGCTTCGCGGCCGTCGAGTGCGGGATGAACCACTTGGGCGAAATCGCCCGGCTCGCCGCCTGGGCCGATCCGGACGTCGGCGTGGTCACCAACGTCGGCCCGGTGCACCTGGAAGGGTGCGGCTCGATCGACGGTGTCGCCCACGCCAAGGGCGAGCTGTTCCACGCGCTGCGCTCGGATGCGGTCGCCGTCGCCAATGCCGACGACGCGCGGGTGCTCGCGCAGGCAAGGCTCTCGAAGCGGCGGCTTCTCACCTTCGGCGCGGGCTACGGCGCGGACGTGCGGTTGCACTCGGCTGTCCACGCCGGCGCGGGGCTGAAGGTGGAATTGGAATTCGCGGGCGGCAGGCACGCCGTCGAGCTGAAGCTGCTCGGCGCGCACAACGGATCGAATGCTGCTGCTGCCGCGGCGGTGGGCGTCGCGCTCGGCCTCTCGGCGGAAACCATCCTGCGCGGGCTTGCCAACGCCCAGACTCCCGGCCGGCGCATGCGGCCAGGCCGGCTGCCGAACGGCGCGCTCCTCATCGACGATTGCTACAACGCCAATCCCGCAAGCACCAAAGCCGCATTGCTCGCGCTCGGCCAGCTCACGCCGCAGAAGGGGCGGGCGATTGCCGTGCTGGGTGACATGCTCGAGCTTGGCCCGACCGAGCTCGATCTGCACCGCGACGTCGGGCGCTTCGCGGGCAAGGCGGAGCTGGCGTTCTTGGTCTGCTTCGGCGCGCGCGCGAAATCCATCGCCGAAGGGGCGCAAGAGGCGGGGTTTGGCGCCGAGCTGATCGAGACCACCGAAGATCCCGCCGAGGCCGTCAAGCTCGTGCAGGCCCGGGCGCGCCCGGAAGACGCGGTGCTGGTGAAGGGCTCGCGCGGGATGAAGATGGAGCGCATCAGCGACGCCCTCACTGCCGGGCATCCAAAGGCGGGCGGCTGATGCTGTACATGCTCCTCTTCCCGTTCAGCGACCGCATCGCCGTCTTCAACGTCCTGCGCTACCCGACGTTCCGGATGCTGATGGCGGGGCTCGCCTCGCTCTTGATCGGCCTCATGCTGGGCCCGAGCTACATCGAGGCGCTCCAAAACCTTCAATACGGCCATTCCAACGTCCGCGAGGACACGCCGGAGTCGCACCAGAAGAAGCGCGGCACCCCTTCGATGGGCGGCGGCCTCATCCTGTTCGCGCTCCTTCTCGGCACGCTGCTCTTCGCCGACCTCACCAGCCGCCTCGTCTGGGCGGTCTTGATCTTCACTCTCGGTTTCGGCGCCATCGGCTTCGCCGACGACTACCTGAAGTTCAGCAAGAAGAATTCCAAGGGCCTCGCCGGGAAGAAGAAGCTGTTCTGGCAAACGGTCATCTTCATCGTCGTCATCGCCGCGTTCTTCGTCGACTGGAAGACCGGCGCGCTGCGCCTCGACACCCGCCTCACCATTCCATTCGTGAAGGTGAAGGCGTTCCACCCGGCGCTGGGCTGGCTGTACCTGGTGTTCGCGTTTTGCGTCATCGTCGGCACGTCCAACGCGGTCAACCTGACCGACGGGCTGGATGGCCTCGCCATCGGCCCCACCATCGTCGCCGCGCTCACCTTCATGGTGCTCGCCTATCTCGGCGGCGCGGTGATCAAAGGCCTGAACATCGCCGACTACCTCTTGATCCCACACATCGAAGGGTCGACCGAGCTGGCGGTCTTTTCCGCCGCGATGGCGGGCGCGGGCATCAGCTTTCTCTGGTTCAACACCTATCCCGCGTCGGTCTTCATGGGCGACGTCGGCTCTTTGGCATTGGGCGGAGGCCTCGGCGCATTGGCGGTCTTCACCAAGAACGAGGTCGACAGCGCCATCATCCACGGCGTCTTCTTCGCCGAGATCCTCTCGGTCATGCTGCAGGTCTTCTGGTTCAAGCGCACCGGCAAGCGCATCTTCAAGATGGCGCCGGTCCACCACCACTTCGAATTGAAGGGTTGGGCGGAGCCGAAGATCATCGTCCGCTTCTGGATCGTCTCCATCATGCTGGCCTTGGTCGCCTTGGCCTCGCTGAAACTGCGATGAACCTCAACGGCCGCACAGCGCTCGTCGTGGGCATGGGAAAGAGCGGGCAGGCCGCGGCTCGGCTTCTGCGCGCCAAGGGTGCGCAAGTGTTCGGCGCCGACGACAAGCTGCCCGGGCAGCGGAAAGTAGCACCACAGGCGCTGAACGGCATTGATCTGGTGGTCGCGAGCCCCGGAATTCCGCTCGACAAGCCCATCTTCGTCGAAGCCCGCGAGCGCGGCGTCGAGCTGCTCGGCGAAGTCGAGCTGGCCTCGCGATTCATCGACGAGCCGGTCGTCGGCATCACCGGAACCAACGGGAAGAGCACCACCACCGCGCTCTCTGGCCACCTGCTCTCGACCGCCGGCTTGCGCGTGTTCACCGGCGGGAACCTGGGAAATGCTTTGTCGAATCGCGTGCTCGATCAGGGCCAGCTCGACGTGACCGTGTGCGAATTGTCGAGCTATCAGCTCGAGAGCATCGAGAGCTTCCGCTGTGCCGCGGCCACCGTCTTGAACGTCACGCCGGATCACCTCGACCGCTACGCCTCGCTCGACGACTACGCCAAGGCCAAGGCGCGCATCTTCGAGAACCAGCGTCCTGGCGATCGGGCGGTTTTGAATGCGGCGGATGCGCGGGTGCGGGAGATGAAGACGAACCCGGGCGTGGAGCGGGTGCTGATCGATCCGCGAGCGCAGAAGGCTGCCGCCGGCGGCTCGCAGAAACCCGCGTTGACGTTGCGCGCGCCGACGCTGCGGGGTGCGCACAACCTGGAAAACGCGCTCGCCGCTGCTGCGCTGGTGAAGCACTTCGGCGTCCAAGGCGACGTGCTGCAGCGCGGCCTCGACAGCTATCCCGGCTTGCCCCATCGCCTGGAGCCGGTCCGCACCTTGAACGGTGTCGAATGGGTCAACGACTCCAAGGCGACCAACGTCGACAGCGTCGAGAAATCGCTGACGGCGTTCCCCGGCAACGTGCTGCTCATCCTCGGCGGCCGCGGGAAGGGCGCTCCCTATGCGCCCTTGCGGCCGCTGGTGAAAGAGCGCGTCAAAGCCATCCTCACGATTGGCGAGGACGCAGCGAAAGTGGCGGAGGAGCTCGGCGACCTGAAGCCGCTTCACGCTTGCGAAACGCTGCCGAACGCGGTCCGCAAAGCGTCCGAGCTCGCGCGCCCGGGCGACGTCGTCCTGCTCTCGCCGGCCTGCGCTTCCTACGACCAGTTCAACAACTTCGAAGAGCGCGGCGACACCTTCAAAGAGCTGGTGCGGAGGCTTTCGTGATGACGGCTGCCGCCGGAGCGCGCACATCCCAGCGCAGGGCAGCGCAAGCCGCGCTCCGCTACGATCCGGTCCTGCTGGGCGCGGTCTTGGTCCTGGTCGCGTTCGGGGTGGTGATGGTCTACAGCGCCTCCGCTGTCTATGCGGGCGCGCGGCTGGGCGACGGCCTCTGGTTCTTCAAGCGGCAGGCGTTGGGGGCGGTGCTCGGGCTCTTTGCGCTCTTGTTCGCGATGAAGCTCGGCTACCGAAGGCTCGAAGGATTGGCGGTTCCGCTGGTGGTCGTCTCACTCGCGCTGCTCGTCCTCGTTCATGCGCCCGGGCTCGGCCATGCAGCCGGCGGCGCGCGTCGGTGGATGAAGCTCGGGCCCATCACCTTCCAGCCGAGCGAGATCGCCAAGATTTCCCTCGTGCTCTGGCTTGCGCGCTCGCTCGCCAAGAAGCAGGAGCGCATCCGCATCTTCTCGGTCGGCTTCTTGCCGCACCTCGTAATGCTGGGCGTCTTCGGCGCGCTGCTTCTTTGGGAGCCGGACTTCGGCACCACGGTGGTGCTTGGCTGCGTCACCTTCGCGCTGCTCTTCGTGGCCGGCGCGCGCCTCACCTACCTGTTCGCTTTGGCGGGAGCGGCGGCGCCGGTGGTGGCATTTTTGGTCTGGCATTCGCGCTACCGGCTGCAGCGGGTGATGACGTTCCTCGATCCGTGGAAGGATCCGCAAGGCCACGGCTACCAGACGGTGGAGTCGCTGCTCGGCTTCGGCGCCGGCGGCTCGTTCGGCGTCGGCTTGGGTGAAAGCCACCAGAAGCTTTTCTTCCTGCCGGCCGCGCACACCGATTTCATCCTCAGCATCATCGGCGAGGAGCTGGGCTTTGCCGGGGTCGCAGCGGTGCTGCTCCTTTTCGGGGTGGTGGTCTGGCGTGGCATCAAGGCGGCACACGCGGCGCCGGATGCGTTCGGCTGTTGGCTCGCGCTCGGCCTCACCTTGCTCGTGGCGTTGGAAGCCTTGGTCAATGCGGGCATGGCGCTCGCGCTCTTGCCGACGAAAGGGATGGCGCTCCCGTTCTTGTCGTACGGGATGACGAGCGTGATCGCCTCCTGCCTCGCCGCCGGAATCTTGCTCTCCATCAGCGGCGGCCCCGGCGGCTTTCTCCAGCGCGGCGTCGGAGCGCAGCGATGAGGCTCCTCGTCGCGGGCGGCGGAACCGGCGGCCACCTCTTCCCTGGCCTCGCGCTGGGCGAAGAGGTGAAGACGCGCCATCCGCGCAACGACGTGCTCTTCGTCGGCAGCGCCCGCGGCATCGAAGCGCGCGAGGTCCCCAAGGCCGGCTATCCCCTGCGCATCATCGACGTGGGTCCCTTGAAGCGCCAGGGCCTGGTCGGCACCATCAAAGGGCTGTGGCGGCTTCCCAAGTCGCTCTTCCAGTCGATCAAGATCCTGCGCCAGTTCGATCCGGACGTGGTGGTCGGGGTCGGCGGCTACTCCAGCGGCCCGGTCGTCGTCGCCGCCTGGCTGCTCGGAATTGCCACCGCCATCCAGGAGCAGAACGCGCTGCCGGG
>DASXHM010000217.1:0-5234 GCA_036488495.1 Myxococcales bacterium
CAGATCTACGAAGGAACGTCGCAGATCCAGCGGATGGTCATCGCCCGGAACCTGCTCGCGCAGGGTCAGTGATAGACAAAGCGCCTGCCATGGACATCGAGCTCAGCGAAGAACAGAAACTGCTCCGGGACACCTGCCGCGAATTTGCCGATCGCGAGCTCAAGCCCAACGCCAAGAAATGGGATCGGGCGCACGAGTATCCGCGCGAGGCGGTGCAGAAGGCGTTCGAGCTCGGGCTTGGAGGAGTCGCCGTACCGACCGAATGGGGCGGTGCGGGCATGGACAACATCGCGTATGCCCTAGCCATCGAGGAGATCAGCCGCGGCGACGCGTCGGTGGGCGTCACGCTGTCGGTGAACAACTCGCTGTACTGCGACCCGGTGATGAAGTTCGGCACCGACGAGCAGAAGGAGCGGTTTCTCCGGCCGTACGCGCAGGGCGAGAAGCTGGGGTGCTTCGGCCTCACCGAACCGCAGGCGGGATCGGACGCCGCCGAACAGCGCACGACCGCCGTTCGGAAAGGCGACAGGTACGTCATCAACGGCACCAAGAACTGGATCACCAACGGCCCGGTCGCCGACGCCATCGTCCTCTTCACCATGACCGACTTGTCCAAGGGCACGAAGGGCATCACCGCCTTCGTGGTCGAAACCAACACGCCCGGCTTCCTGCGGCAGAAGTCGGACGAAAAGCTCGGCATCTGCGCAAGCCCGTCCTGCACCATCTTCTTCGAGAACATGGAAGTGCCGGCGAACCAGCGGCTCGGCGCGGAGGGCGAAGGCTTCAAGATCGCCATGGGCACCCTGGACGGCGGCCGCATCGGCATTGCCGCGCAGGCGCTCGGCATCGGCGTCGCGGCCTACGAAGAGGCGCGCGAATATTCGAAGGTGAGAAAGACGTTCGACATTCCCATTTCGCAGCACCAAGCGATCCAATTCATGCTCGCGGACATGGCGACCGAGCTCGATGCCGCGCGGCTTCTGACGCTGCGGGCGGCCTCGTTGAAAGACCGCGGGGTGCGCCACTCGCGCGAGTCGGCGATGGCGAAGCTCTTCGCCAGCGAGGCGGCGAACCGCGTCTGCGACAAGGCGGTGCAGATCCACGGCGGCATGGGCTACTCCAAGGAGCTGGACGTGGAGCGCCACTTCCGCGACGCCCGCATCACCGAGATCTACGAAGGCACCTCCGAGATCCAGCGGCTCGTCATCTCGAACGCCCTGATGAAGTGAGCGAAGGCACCGTGGCGTTCTTCGAACCGAACGAGCTGCAGACCATGGTGCAGAGCACTGCGCGCAAGTACGCGCAGGAGTCGCTGGCGCAGGAGGCTGCGCGCCTCGACCGCGAGCAGCGCTTTCCCAAGGAGCAACTCGCGGAGTTGGCCGAGCTGGGACTGATGGGCATCAACGTGCCCGAAGCGTACGGCGGCGCCGAGGCGGGAGCGGTCTCGCACGCGCTCGCGCTGATGGAGCTGTCGCAGGGTTGCGCTTCCACCACCGTCACCTTGGCGGTCAACAACATGGTCGCCGAAACCATCGTCAAGTTTGGCGACGAGGAGCAGAAGCAGCGCTACATCCCGGAGATCACCTCCGGGCGCTTCACCGCGGCGAGCTTTGCGCTCTCGGAGGCGCACTCCGGATCCGACGCGGCCTCGCTGCGCACCACCGCGCGTCTCGACGGCGACTCGTGGGTGCTGAACGGCAGCAAGCAGTGGATCACCTCCGGCGACGTGGCGGGGGTGCTGACGGTCTGGGCGCGCACCGAGACCGGCGTGTCGCAGGCGAAAGGCATCAGCTGCTTTCTCGTCGAGGGTGGGACGCCAGGCCTCCTCGTCGGCAAACACGAAGACAAGATGGGCCTGCGCGCCTCCAGCACGGTCGGGCTCACCTTCGAGGACATGCGCATTCCCAAGTCGGCGCTCCTGGGCGCGCGCGGGCAAGGCTTCGCCATCGCCATGCATGCCTTGGCGGGAGGCCGCATCGGTATCGCCTCCCAGGCCATCGGCATCGCCACCGCCGCGCTGACCGAAGCCGTGCGCTACGCGAAGGATCGCAAAGCGTTCGGAAAGCCCATCGGCGATTACCAGGCGCTCCGCTTCATGCTCGCCGACTGCGACACCGAGCTTGCGGCTGCGCGGCTCCTCGTCCTGCGGGCGGCGGGGCACAAAGAAGCCGGCCAGCCGTACACGCTGGAAGGATCGATGGCGAAGGTGTTCGCGACCGAGAAAGCGAACCGCGCCTGCGACGTGGCGGTGCAGGTCCACGGCGGGTACGGGTACATCAACGAATTTGCCGCGGAACGCCATTACCGTGACGTGCGCATCACCACCATCTACGAAGGCACGAGCGAAGTGCAGCGCATCGTCATCGGCCGCGAAGTCCTGAAGTAGCCGGCCGCCTCGGCCGCTGCGTGCGGAGGAGCTGGCTTGGCCGGCGACGGGCGGAGCGCGCAGGCGCGGAGCATTGGCGTCCTGCAGTCGAAATCTGGGCCCCGCGGGGAATCGCGCGAGCGCCTTTCACGTGTTATCTCGCGCTGTATGAGCGACCGGCTACGCAAGGCGACGGAAGAGTGGCGCAAGGAGGATCTGGCGCGGGGCACGGCCAAGAGCCCGCTGCGCCGCACCGAGTTCCACACCGACTCCGGCATTCCCATTCCCGACCTGCTCACGCCGGCCGACGTGGGCACGCCGAGCGATGCGGACGTGGAAAAGTACGAGCGCGATCTCGGCTTCCCCGGCAAGTTCCCCTACACGCGCGGACCGCAGCCGTCGATGTATCGCGGGCGGCTCTGGACCATGCGTCAGTTCGCCGGCTTCGGGACGCCGGAAGACACCAACAAGCGCTTCAAGTACCTGCTCGAGCACGGCATGACGGGGCTCTCCACCGCCTTCGACATGCCTGCCTTGATGGGCTACGACGCCGACCACGCCATGTCGCGCGGCGAGGTGGGCAAGGAAGGCGTCGCCGTCTCGACGTTGAAGGACTTCGAGATCCTCTTCAGCGGCATCCCGCTCGACCGCGTCACCACCTCGATGACCATCAACGCGAGCGCCATCTTCGCGCTCTGCAGCTACATCGCGGTCGCCGAGAAGCAGAACATCTCGCAGGACAAGCTCGGCGGCACCATCCAGAACGATGTGCTCAAAGAGTACATCGCGCAGAAGGAGTGGGTGGTCGGCCCGCGTCCGGCGACGCGCGTGGTCGTGGACATGATCGAGTACACGGCGAAGCACATGCCGAAGTGGCACCCGGTCTCGATCAGCGGCTACCACATCCGCGAGGCGGGAGCGACGGCCATCCAGGAGCTGGCGTTCACGCTCGCGGACGGCTTTGGCTACGTCGAGGAATGCCAGAAGCGCGGCATGAACGTGGACGAGTTCGCCGCGCGCCTCAGCTTCTTCTGGGACGTGCACAACGACTTCTTCGAGGAGATCGCCAAGTTCCGCGCCGCCCGCCGCATCTACGCGCGGGTGATGCGCGACAAGTTCGGGGCGAAGAAGCCGATCAGCATGACGCTGCGGACGCACGCGCAGACGGCCGGCGTGTCGCTGACCGCGCAGCAGCCGTACAACAACGTTGTGCGGGTGGCGTTGCAGGCGATGGCGGCGGTCTTGGGCGGCACGCAGTCCTTGCACACCAACTCGCTCGACGAAACCTACGCGCTGCCGACGGAAGAGGCGGTGACGATTGCGCTCCGCACCCAGCAGATTATCGCGCACGAGAGCGGCGTCGACCGGGTCGTCGATCCGTTGGCCGGCTCGTACTACGTCGAGTACCTCACCGACGAAACCGAGAAGCGCTGCATGGAGATCCTCGCCAAGATCGACGGCTACGGCGGCATCATCCGCGCCATCGAAGAGGGCTATCCCCAGCGCGAGATCGCGGACAGCGCCTACCAATGGCAGCGCGAGGTGGACGCAGGCGAGCGCAAAATCGTCGGCGTCAACGGCTTCAAGACCGACCGCGACGCGCCCATCCCGACGTTGAAGGTCGACGACTCGGTGGCGCACGGCCAGATCGAGCGGCTCAACGCGGTCAAGCGCAGCCGCTCTCAGCGCGACGTGCAGGACAAGCTGCGCGCGGTCGAGAATGCGTGCCGCGGCGACACGAACTTGATGCCGCCCGTGCTGGATGCGGTGCGGGCGTACTGCACGCTCGGCGAAGTGTGCGATGTGTTTCGGAAGGTGTGGGGGGCGTATCGGGAGAAGGGCACGTTCTAGCTTCGCGGCGCACCGGCGGCTCGCGCAGACGCAAAGCCGAGGGTCCGCCGCCGGGGCACACGCTTGCGCGCGGCTTCAGACACCCGGGCTTGCCCCTCCCGGATTGTTCCCTGACTTTCGAGAACGTCGGGCAAGCCCGAGAACTCGCCGCGGCGCAAGCATGTACCCCGGCGGCTCTCGCGCGCTGTTTTGCTGTTTCGCAGTCTCCCAAGAGCGCGCGTCCTGACCTGGCCGCTGCTGCCCGTGATTGCGCTGCCCACTCGTTCGAACATCCGCCACTGCCGCGCCTGATTGTGCCGCCGACTCCTCGAACGGCTTGCGCGGTCTCGCACATGCCTCGCGCATCCAGCCAATCCTCAATCTGTCCTCAATCAAGTGGTTGCAGTCGCGGGTCGATGGAGTGCGTCCATCGCGGAAGTGATTCGGCGGTGGCCGGCGGCGCGATGACGGCGGAACCGGCCGGGTCACACCGCGCGCTCGTGGGACGCTGTGGAGCAGTACAAAAGCGCGCGAGAGCCGCCGGGGGCACATGCTCGCGCCGCGGCGAGTTCTCGGGGTTTGCCCGAAGTTTCGCGACGGCGCGGGAAGAATCCGGGAGGGGCAACCCCGGGTGTCTGAAGCCGCGCGCGAGCGTGTGCCCCGGCGGCGACCCCACGTCTTGAGTCGCCGCGGCCCGCGCTGCGCTACGCGGCCTTGACCGCCTCGACCTCGAGGTTGAGCTCGACCTTCTCGCCGACGAGGACGCCGCCCGTGTCGAGCGCCTTGTTGAAGCTGACGCCGAAGTCCAAGCGATTGATTGTCGTGGTGGCGGAGAAACCGATGCGCTCGCCGCCCCACGGATCCTTGCCGGTGCCTTCGTAGGTTGCGGCGAGGGTGACCGGCTTCGTCACACCGTGCACGGTCAGATCGCCCGCGATGGTCAGCTTTCCGTCGCCGTTGCTCGTGACGTTGGTGCTCTTGAAGGTGGCCTTCGGGAACTTTTCTACGTCGAAGAAGTCGGGACTGCGGAGGTGGCCGT
>DASXHM010000236.1:0-25313 GCA_036488495.1 Myxococcales bacterium
TCCGCGAGCACCGTGTTCGAGGCCGCTGACGAAACCCACATCACGCTGGCCGATCTCGCGGTCGGCGACCGGGTGGAGGTGCGCGGCGCCGCGCAGGCCGACGGGTCGTTCGCCGCCAGCAAGGTCGAGATCGACGCCGACGCCGGCGCTGCCGAAGACCAGCACCTGACCGGCGCCGTCACCGCCGTGGACCCGGTGGCTGGCTCGCTCACCATCGGCACCACCACGGTGGTCGTCACCGCCGCCACCCGTTTCGAAGGCGTCGCATCGCTCGCGGGCGTCAATGTCGGCGACATCCTCGACGTCGAGGCCACCGCCGCCGCCGACGGCACCCTGACGGCAACCGAAATCCGGGCTGCCGCCGCGCTGCTTCCTCCGCTGATGGTCGAGGTTCGGGGCCCCATCTCGGCCATCGACACGACGGCCGGCAGCTTGACCGTGGCCGGGAAGACCTTCATCGTGAACGCAGGGACGCGGATGGACAACGATGGCAAGACCTTCACGTTGGCGAGCCTCACGGCCGGCCAGAACGTGGATGTGCGAGGCGCCGTGCAGGCGAACGGCGACCTGGTCGCCAGCCGTATCCAACTGCGGAACAATTAGATGAAAACCGAGGCGCCGCCGCGGTACCCGGCCGAGGCGGCGCCCGCTGTCCAGAGGACGCCGGATTGCACGCTCGGCCGGGTTGAACGAATCTGGCGTCTTCTCTGTCGCTCGCATGTAGTCGCGGGTGTTCAACTAGGTGGTGAATGTCAGGTGGTGGAGAGGGCGCCGAGGTGGCGCAGCTGTACCGGCAGTACGGGCCCGTCGTGTACCGGCGGTGCCTCGCGCTTCTGCACGACCGCGAGGCTGCCCGTGATGCCACACAGGAGATCTTCCGCAAGCTGTTGATGGACCAAAAGAAGTTGTTGGAACGGGAGTCGGTGCTGCCATGGATTTATCGCGTCGCGACAAATCACTGCCTGAACGAGAGACGGAACAGGGCCCGACGGGGCGAGGAGGAGCTGCAGCCGGACCTGCAACTCCGGAAGGAAGCGCCGCCGGACCTCTTCCCGGAGAGGCAGCTGGCGCAGCGGATCCTGGCCAGGTTCGACGAGGAGACGCAGGCAATCGCGGTGGGAGTGTTCGTGGACGGGATGGAGCACGAGGAGATCGCCCAAGCCTTGGGCATCTCCCGGCGGACCGTTCTGCGAAAGCTCGGTCGCTTCGTGGAGAACGCGAAGAAGTATATGCTTCGGAGCACCGGATGATGCACCCGTCCGCGCTCCGGCTCGAGGCGCACCTCCTCGACCCCGCGCGCTCGCCGGTTTCGGGACACGTCGAAGGCTGCGAAGACTGCCGCGCGCACCTCTTGACGATGGAGCGCCAGGGCGACGACTTCATGCGCTACGTCTATCCCACGACGGTGGACACGCTCGTCCCCAAGACGGCGCGCCGTTGGAGTTGGGCGGGCATCCTCGCTCCGGTCGCCGCGTTGGCGGCCGCAGCCGTGGTGCTGGTCGTCAACAAGGGTCCGCCCGCCGACTACATCGGCACCAAGGGCGTCGCCATCAAGCTGAACGTGTATGCCGGCCTCGAGGCAGGGGCCCGCGCTTTGTCGGACAAGGACCAGGTTCCCGCGAGCGCCGCGCTTCGCTTCCGCATCCAGCCGGCGCGGCCTTGCCATCTGGGCATCGTCTCGGTGGACGAGCACGGCGAAGTTTCGCAGCTCTACCCGCAGAGCGGCGACGTCGCGCCGACGTTGGAACGGATCGAAACGCTCCCCGGTGGCGCCATCCTCGACGGCCAGCCCGGCCCGGAGCGCATCTTCGCGGTGTGCAGCGCCGATCCTCTGCCGATGCAGAAGGTCGAGGCGGCGGTGAAGACCGCAGCCGGAACGGGCGCGGCTTCGGTGCGGGCGCTCGACGCCATCCCGGGGCTCCCTTCGGGGACCGCGCAGGCGACGCTGCTTCTCGAGAAGAGCCGGTGAAGCTGGTCGCGCTCGGCCTGTGCTCGCTTGCGCTCGCGGCGCCGGCACAGGCCGCCGCGCGCTTCGCGGTCATCGCCGGCAACAACCACGGCGCTGCAGGCCGGGCGCAGCTCTGGTACGCAGAGCGCGACGCCGAACGATTCGCGCATGCCCTGAACGAGCTCGGCGACTTCACCAAGCCCGACGTCCAGCTCTTGCGCGGAGCCAGCCTCTCAGAGCTCCGTTCGGCCATCGCCAATGCCGAGGCGCAGGTGAAGAAGGCGCGTGCCGCGGGCGAACGGGCGCTCCTCGTCGTGTACTTCTCCGGTCACGCCGGCTCGGGAGGGTTGGAGCTCGGCGACGAGCGCATGCCCTACGACGAGCTGCGCAGCGACCTCGCGCACTCTTCCGCGGAAACCAAGGTGGCCATCGTCGACGCCTGCGAGGCCGGGACGCTCACGCAAGTGAAGGGCGCGCGGCCTTCGCCCACCGTCGACTTTCCGCTGCCTTCGGACGAGCTGGTGCAGGGGACCGCGCTCATCGCCTCCACCGCCGTCGGCGAGTCCGCGCAGGAGTCGGCGGCCATCGGCGGGAGCTTCTTCACCCATCACCTGGAAGTCGCCATGCGCGGCGCCGGGGACATGGACGGCGACGGCAAGGTGACGCTCGCCGAGGCGTTCCGCTACACCGCCGCCAAGACCGTGGCCGGCACTGCCTCGACCGAAGCCGGCCCGCAGCACCCGACCTACGACTTCAAGATGTCGGGCCGGGGCGACATCGTGCTGGCGGATCTGCGGCGCGCCGAGGCGAGCTTGCGCATCCCGCCGGATGCGGAGGCAAACTACGTCATCCACGGCGCGCGCGATCTCCTGGCCGAAATCGCCGGTAGCACCACCGGCATGACGCTGGCGCTGCCCTCCGGCCGCTACACCGTCGAGCGCCGCGCGCCGCAGGGCCTCGCCACCGCCACCTTCGATCTCGCGCAGGGCGAGACGCGCTCGCTGCCGGCGATGCGCCCCACGGGTTACGAGCTGGCGCGCGCGAAGGGCGGCGCGGCCCCCACCCTGGCGTTCGTGGGTGGCGGCGTCGCCTCCTATCCCTTGCCGGGCGTCGGCATCGTTCCCTTGCTCCGGGCGGGCTTTCGCCGCGAGTTGGGCCGGTTCGGCTTGCGCGTCCACTTTGACGGCATGCAGCGCAACGGGCAGGACGCGAGCCTGCGGTATTCGTTCCTCTACCTCGGCGGCGGCGCATCGCTCCTCAGCCCCTTTGCGCTCGGCCCGGTCTTGTTGGAGGTGGGCCCGGATCTCGGCGCTGCCTACGTCTCGCAGCGGCTGCAGGTGACGAACGGCGGCACGGCGAGCACAGCCGACTTCTCCGCTTCCGCCGTGGCGATGGCCACCTTCCGCGCAGGCCCCATGCGGCTCGGCTTCGACTTGAGCGCTGGCGCTCACGCCTTCAAGCTCGACGGCCGCACCACCATCCGCCCCGCCGGCACCTTCGGGTTGCTCGCGCTCTACGGCTTCTGAGCGGCTGATGAAGCGCTTCCTCTTCGCGGCCGTCCTCGTCACAGCGTGCAGCGGCTCGCTGGTCGATCAATCCGGCGTGCCGGTGGTGAACGGCGGCACCCCGCCTGCCGCCCAATGCTCTTCGGCGGTGAGCTGCCCCGCCCATGTCGGTAGCACGGTCGCGTGCGTCAGCTCGCAATGCCAGTACACCGCCTGCTCTGCGCCAGGTCTCGCCTGCGACACGGGCTGCTGCCAGCCGGAACAGATCGCGGCCGGCGGCAACACCACCTGCGCCATCCTCGGCGATTCGGTCCGCTGCTTCGGCGTCCAACTCGGCGCTGGCTCGAGCTCTGCCATCCCGCTGGAAGTCGCCGGTCTGCGATCTCCGTCGAAGATCGCGGTCGGGGCAACCCACGCCTGCGCGCTCGTCTCGGGGGCGGTCCGCTGCTGGGGAAACAACGCATCCGGTGAGCTCGGGCAACCCGCCTCGAGCACGCCGAGTCCGGCCGCGGCTGACGCGGTGCCCGGAATCGCCGACGCCGTGGATGTCGCGGTCGGCCGCGATCACACTTGCGCGCTCTCCAGCTCGCAGGGCGTCCTCTGTTGGGGCTCCAATGCTTCCGGCCAGCTCGGTGATGTCACCGGCGCGCCGCACAGCGGAGTGGTTGCGGTGACACTGGTCGCGGCTCCGGTCGCTCCGCTCACCGCCGGCGATGCCTTCACCTGCGTCAAGACGAGCGGCGGCGGCGCGCAGTGCTGGGGAGCCGACGATGCGGGTCAGGTCGGGAGCGGCGCGTTGACGTTCTCGCCGCAGCTCCCTCCGTCGCCGGTGGCGTTCAAGAGCGGCGGCGGCGGAGGAGGAGGCGGCGGCGGTGGAGGCGGCGGCGGCGCGGTGGACGCCATCGCCATCGCCTCGGGCAGCTCTCACAACTGCGCCATCACCACCGTGGCGCTGAACGAGAACGTCCTGCAATGCTGGGGTCAGGGCCAGAACGGCCAGCTCGGCAATGCCGCGAGCACTTCCACCTCCACTCCGGCGAGGCTCGCTACCTTCGGGTTCGCCCAGGTCGCCGCAGGCGCGAGACACAGCTGCGCGTACAGCCCAGGCGCGGCCGCAGTTGCGGGCGAAGACACGACGCCTTCGTCCAAGGGCCTCTACTGCTGGGGCAGCAACGACAGCGGCCAGCTCGGCACCGCTCCGACGGGCGCGGGGACGAACGTCCTTCCCGCGAGCCCAATCCTCGCGACCGCCAACGTCGTCCAGCTCGCCGCCGGAACCGCGCACACCTGCGCGCTCCTCGACGATCGCTCGCTCCTCTGCTGGGGCGGCAACGCGGACGGCGAAGTCGGCGCTGCGGCGACGGGCATCGTCACCACGCCGACGCAGGTCACTCCCGCCGCGCCTCCGTAGAACGTCCGGCCTCCACCGCGCTTTTCGCGCGTGCTAACCTCGCGTGAATCATGCGCATCTATCTCTTGGGCATTGCCGGCACTGGCATGGGTTCCTTCGCGGGCCTCTTGCGCAAGGCCGGCCACGACGTGTGCGGCTCGGACGAGAACGTCTATCCGCCGATGAGCGACAAGCTTCGCGACTGGGGCATCCGCACCTTCACGCCCTACGCCGCCGCGAACCTCGAGCAGGGTCAGATCGATCTCGCCGTGGTCGGCAACGTCATCCGCGCGGAGAATGTGGAGGCGAAGGCGGTGCGCCGCCGCGGCATCCCGCACATGAGCTTTCCCGAGGCGCTGGAAGAGCTGTTCCTGCAGGACCGCCATCCGGTGGTCGTCGCGGGCACGCACGGCAAGACCACCACCACCAGCCTCTGCGCGCAGGTCCTGCACCACGCAGGGCGCGATCCGAGCCTCCTCGTCGGCGGAGTTCCGCTCAACTTCAACGAAGGGTTCCGGCTGGGGAAGGGCGAGCACTTCGTCATCGAGGGCGACGAATACGACACTGCCTATTTCGACAAGGGCCCGAAGTTTCTCCATTACCGGCCGCGGACCGCCATCTTCACCGGCGCGGAGTTCGACCACGCCGACATCTACAGAGACCTCGCGCACTACGAGAGCGCCTTCGAGCGCTTCTTCGCACTCCTGCCGCAGGACGGCTTCGCCGCCGCATGCAACGGCTTTCCCAACTGGAAGAAGCTCGCGGCGCAGGCGAAGTGCAAGGTCGAGACGTACTGCGCGGCGGACGGCGTCGAGGCCGACTGGAACTCGCGCTGGGTGAGCCTCGGGCCTGCGGGCGCGTCGTTCGAGGTCGACTACCGGGGCAAGCGGGAGATCCGCGTCACCTTGCCCGCGGCGGGGCGGCACAACGTCGAAAATGCGCTCGGTGTCTACGCGGCCTGCCGCGCTCTGGGCCTCAAGCCCGACGAGATCTCGGCCGGCTTCAAGAGCTTTCGCGGCGTCAAACGGCGGCAGGAATTGAAGGGCGAGGTGAACGGCGTCTCGGTCATCGACGACTTCGCGCACCATCCGACGGCGGTGCGCGAGACACTCTCGGCGATCATCGCGCAGAACCCGGGCCGCCGCGTCATCGCGGTGTTCGAGCCGCGCAGCAACACCGCCATGCGCAAGATCCACCAGGACGAATACGCGCACGCCTTCACTGGCGCGGCGCAGGCCATCATCAGCCAGCCGACGGCAATCGCAAAGGTGCCGGAGTCGGAGCGCGTGGACGCGAAGAAGATGGCGGACGACATCGCCAAGGCGGGAACGCCGGCGCGCTGGATGGAGTCGCCGGACGCGGTGGTGGCGGCGCTGGCGACGGAGGCGAAGCCCGGCGACGTGGTCCTTGCCATGTCGAACGGGGCGTTCGGCGGCCTTCACGACAAGCTGCTCAAGGTGCTGGCGGAGCGGAAGTGAGCGAGCTTCGCGAGCCGCCGCAGTGACCGAGCTTGGTGACGCGTGCCTCGCCGCCGCGAAGGCGGGCGCGGAAGTGCTGCGCGAGCGCGCGGGGCTGCCGCGCGACATCCACTACAAGGGCCGCATCGATCTCGTCACCGACGCGGACAGGGCTTCCGAAGAAGCGGTGCTGCGGGTGCTGCGCGAGCGGGTGCCGTCGGCGCGCATTCTCGCCGAGGAGAGCGGCGCTTCGGGGGAAGGTGAAGTGCGCTTCATCGTCGATCCGCTCGACGGCACCACCAACTACGCCCACGGCCTGCCGCTCTATTGCTGCACCGTCGGTGTCGAGGTGCGGGGCGTACTGACCGCAGGCTGCACCGTCGATCCCACCCGCGGTGAAGTGTTCTTCGCCGAGCGCGGCAAGGGCGCGAGCTTGAACGGCAAGCCGCTCCACGTGTCGGAGGTGACACTGCTCGACCACGCGCTCGTCTGCACCGGCTTTCCGTACGGCGACCGCGAGAAGCTTCCGCAGATGGTGGCGGCGTTTGGACGGCTGACGGAAACCGCGCGGGGATCGCGGCGGCTCGGAAGCGCGGCGTTGGATCTGGCCTACGTCGCCGCGGGGCGGCTGGATGGGTTCTGGGAGATCGGGCTCAAGCCCTGGGACGTCGCCGCCGGAGTGCTCTTGGTGCAAGAAGCGTTCGGACGCGTGACCCGGTGCGACGGCTCCGCGCATTCGCTCGTCGGAGGCGACATCCTCGCCTGCGCGAGCGGCATCTGGCAGGCAATGGTCGACCAGCTTCGGCCGCTCTGACGTGGACGCCCGGAGCACCGAGGCTCCGGGCGGTCCTACGCGAACGGTCGGTTACTTCTGCGCGTTCACGTCGTCGCGGCGGTTCTGCTTCCAAGCCTCTTCGTCGTGACCCGAGGCCTTCGGCTTCTCGGCGCCGAAGCTGATGGCGGTGATCTGCTTGTCCTTCACGCCGAGCTGGTCGAGGTACTTCTTCGCCGCCTCGGCGCGGCGCTGGCCGAGCGCGAGGTTGTACTGCTCAGAGCCGCGCTCGTCGCAGTTGCCTTCGACGCGGACGGTGAGTTCGGGGTGCTTCACCAGAACGTCGGCGACGTTGGCGAGCTTGTCCTGCGCGTCCTTGGTCAGCGTGGCAGCGTCGAACTCGAAGAACACGCTGACGTTGCGGAGCTGCTGCAGCGCGGCGTCCAGGTCCGCCTGACCCTGCGCGTGATACTGCTCCGCCGCCGTCGGCTGGCGGTCGTTGGCCTGCGACTGCATGCCGGACTGCGGGCTCGTCTCCGAGGCGCTGGCGTCGGGCTTGGCCTGGTTGTGGCTGCAAGCGGCGAGACCGGCTGCGAGGGCGAGCGTGAAGAGGTGGTTTCGGGTGTCGGCGAGCTTCATCTGATCCTCCTTAAGGGCAAGCCGTTCCGGGATGAACATGCAACGAGCCCGGCTTATGCCCGTGCAGCGCGGCGGCATCAAGTTATTCGCGCAAAGAGGATGCTACGCGAGCAAATGCTTTGAGGTCAAACGATTTGCTGCGCGCGAAGCCTCTCACTTGAAGAAGACGAATTTCACCGCGATGGCGACTCCGACGAACGCCGCGAAGCCGCGCAGCGCCGCCGGAGGCAGCCTTCGCGCCACGCGCACACCGACAAACCCCCCGATCAGCGCCCCCGCTGCGAGCGGCGCCGCCGAGCTCCACACCAAGGCCCCCGTCGGATGGAGGATTTCGAGCCCGACGAAGGTCGCGGCGGCGATCACGTTGGAGAGCATCGAGACGAAGACCTTGATGGCGTTCACCTGGCCGAGGTCGCGCCCGTAGAGCAGCCCCATCGCGCCGAGGAAGAGGATGCCGACCCCGGCGCCGAAGTAACCGGCATAGATGGAGATGAGCAGCACGCCGACGAAGATGACCGGCTTCGACTTCGGCTCGGTCGAGCTCTTGGCGATGCGCTGCACGAGTGGCTGCGCGAGCAGGATGGCGGAGGAGCCGATCAAGAGCCAGGGGACGATGTCGGCGAAGAACTTCGAGCCGAGCGCGAGCAAGAGCCAGGCGCCGAGGATGCCACCCGCGATGGACGGGATCACCGCGGCCACCACCTCGCCGCGCAGCTTCTTCATGTCCTCGCGGTAACCGGCGACCGAGGCGAGGTACCCGGTGAGGAGGCCCACCGTGGAGGTGGCATTGGCGGCGAGCGGCGAGAGCCCCGCGCCCAAGAGCGCGGGAAAGCTCAAGAGGGTGCCGCCGCCCGCCGCGGCGTTGACGACGCTTGCGATCAACCCGGCGGAGAAGAGCAGCGCCGTCGAACGGAACATCAGACCGTTCTACGACGTCCCGTCATCCGCATGTAGATGAACAGCACCAGGATCGTGCCGACGATGGAGAGAATCCAACCGCCGGGCGTGAAGCCCCAGGAGCCGTCTGCCTGCGAGTTGCCGCCCCAGATCGCGTGCCCGATGAGTCCGCCTGCGAGGGAGCCGACCATCCCGAGCACTGCCGTGGCGATCCAGCCCATGTGCTGGCGGCCTGGATAGAGCGCCCGGGCGAGAAGTCCGACGATGAGACCGAATAGGAGGAAGCCGATGATGTGCATGCAAAAACGGTATGCACTCATTTGCGTTGCCGGAATCGGAACCGTGCCAGGGCGATGATGCCGCAGCCGAGCAGCAGGCCGAGCGCCCAGCCGGCGAGCACGTCGGTCGGCCAGTGGACCCCCAGGTAGACGCGAGAGACGCCGACGAGCAGAACGACGACGAGCGCGACGCTGGAAGCAGCCGGTACTCCCCAGGCCACGACGGCGGCCGCGGCGGCCGTGTCGGTTGCGTGCGTCGAGGGGAACGATTGCCCTGCGCCACATCCGAGAGGCGCATGCACGGCCTGCGGCTCCGCCCGGCACGGCCGCACCCGTTGGACGTGCGGTTTGACCAGGCGAACCGAGACCAGATCGGCCGCGGCCACCGAGAGCCCGAGCAACACCACCGCGAGAAAGCCGTGCGGCGACTTGCGCCACAAGTACACTGCGACCGCGACGAGGAGGACGAGCAGGTTCGCGCGGCTCGACGCGGCCTTCATGACGAAGTCGAGCCAGGGAGACCCGGGCCGGTTGAAGAAGGCGAGCAGCTCGTGGTCGATGGTGTACATCGCAGAGTGATCGATGCCGTTCATCGCTGCTCATTGGCGAGGTTCATCGCGAAGCGGGAAGCATAGCAAAGCCGGTGTTGATATAGGTTCGGCTCTGCCACACACGAGAAGGAGCAGGCGATGGCGCGGATGGTGATGTGCGCGAAGCTCGGGAAGGAGCTGCCAGGCTTGACGTTCAAGCCCTTCAACAACGAGCTCGGGCAGCGCATCTACGACAACGTCTCGCAAGACGCGTGGAAGATGTGGCTCGAGCATTTCAAGATGATCATGAACGAATACCGCCTCGCGGGCGGCTCGGAGCAGGCGAACCAGATCCTCTTCGACCAGGCGGAGAAGTACTTCTTCGGCGAGGGCGCGCAGCTTCCGCCCGACTACAAGCCGCAGGCCGCCAAAGGCTAGGTCTTGCGGGAGCCCGGGCAGATTCTCGTCGTCTCCTGCTACGAGCTCGGGCGCCAGCCCATCGCGGCCGCCCAGGCGCTGGGCGCTTTGGAAAGCGAAGGCTTCCATCCCAAAGCGGCGGACGTCGCGGTCGAGCGGCTCGCCGACGAGGACCTGCGAAACGCGCGGCTCGTCGCCATTTCGGTGCCCATGCACACCGCGCTGCAGCTCGGCGTCCGCGTGGCCGAGCGGGCGCGAGCGCTGAACCCTCAGGCGAAGATCGCCTTCTTCGGCCTCTATGCGGCGCTGAACCGCGCCCATCTTCTCGCGGTGCACGGCGACGCGGTCGTCGCGGGAGAGGACGCGCGGGCGCTGGTGCGGCTCGCGCGCTCGGTCGAGAACGGCGAGGAGCTGGGCGTCTCCGAAGCCATGCCGGCCAAGAATGACGGGCTTCGCCTTTCGCGCGGCAAGCTGCCCGTGCTCGAGCGGTACGCGAAGCTCTCCTACCTGGGCGAGGAGCGTCTCGTCGCCTCGGTCGAGGCCTCGCGCGGCTGCAAGCACCTGTGCAGGCATTGCCCGATCGTGCCGGTCTACGGCGGCAGATTCGTGACCGTGCCCGTCGAAGCGGTGCTCGCCGACGTCGAGCAGCAGGTGGCCGCGGGCGCACGGCACGTGAGCTTCGCCGACCCCGACTTCCTGAACGGCCCTTCGCACGCCCTGCGGATCGCGCGGGAGCTGCATGCGCGGCATCCCGAGATCACCTTCGATGCGACCATCAAGGTCGAGCACTTGCTCCTGCACAGGGCGCTTCTGCCCTTGCTGGTCCGGGCGGGGATGCTGTTCGTCGTCAGCGCGGTGGAGTCGCTCAACGACGAGGTCCTCCGCGCCCTCGACAAAGGACATTGCGCGGCGGACGTCCCGCGCGCCATCGAGGCGGTCCGCGAGGCCGGCGCGGAGGTGCGCCCGACGCTGCTTCCGTACACGCCTTGGACCAGGCTCGACGACATTCCGCGCCTCTTCGACTTCGCGCTCGAGCACGAGCTGACCGAAGCCATCGATCCGGTGCAGTACACGCTGCGCCTGCTCTTGCCGGAGGGCTCTTGGTTGCTCGAAGGCGCGGGCCCATGGCTGGGCGCGTTCGACGCGCAGGCGTTCTCCTATCGCTGGACGCACCCGGACCGCCGCGTCGACGAGCTGTGGCGGGTTTCGGCGGCGGCGGCAGGGGCGGGTGCAGGGTTCGACGAGCTTCGCGCGCTTGTTCCGGGTCACCCTGGGCTTGCGGGCAGCGCGAAGCCTGCACGCGCGGTTCGCAAGCGCGCGGTGCCGCGGCTCACCGAGCCCTGGTTCTGTTGAGCCGAGCCCACCGCAGACCAGGTTGGCCTGCTCAAGTGACGAACAGCCGCGGCGCGACGACCGCCCGCACCCGCGCACCCGCCTCGCGCAACGCGGCTTCCACCTCTGCCGGAGTCTCGCCGCGCGCAAAGGCGAAGCCGAAGTAGGACGCGCCCTCCGGGAGCGGAACGACCTCCTCGCGCAAGTGCGCCGTCACCACCACGTCCTCGATCAGAGGCAGGCGACGCGCATCGTCCACGCCGTGCACCTCTTGCAGGACGCCGCGGCCCGGAATCGGCAACATCATCACGCCTGAGGCGACCTTCTCCCGCGGCGGCGGCGGAGGCATCCCGAGCGCGTGGCGCAGCACCAGCTCCTCCAACGTCATTCCCACCCCGAAGCGCAGCGCGCGGCCGCACAGCCCGCCGATACTTCGCGCCGCGATCTCCAGGATGCGCGGGCCTTGCGGTGAAAGCCGCAGCTCGGCGTGGACGGGTCCCTCGACGAGGCCCAAGGCGCGGCAACCGTCCGACACTGCCGATGCGACCGAGAGTTGGAGCTCGCGCGGATGGCGGCTCGGGGTCACGTAGAGCGATTCTTCGAAGTACGGGCCGTCCAGCGGGTCGGGCTTGTCGAACAGGGCCAGGACGCGCAACTCTCCGTTCTGCAAGAGGCCCTCGAGCGCGATCTCCTGCCCGGGGATGAATTCTTCGACGATGATCCGGTCCAGCCCGGTCTCGCGCCGTTGCGCGACTTCCGGCGAGCGCAAGAGCGCGGCAATGCGCCGGATGGCCGCCCGCAGCTCCTCCCGGGTGTCGGCGCGGATCACCCCGCGGCTGGCGGAGAGCGACACAGGCTTCGCCACGCAAGGGAAGGGTGCGCTCGCAATCGCCTCGTCCACCGCGGCATCGCCGTCCGCGAGCGAGAGCACCTGGAAGCGCGGCACCGGCAGTCCGGCCTTTCGCAACCGCGTGCGGCTCTGTTCCTTGGACCGCGCCGCGGCCATCGCCTCGGGCGGATTGTGCGGCAGGCCCAACCTCTGCGAGGCCAGCGAGGCGATCAGCGCAGTGCGGTCGTCCACGCCGACGATGGCGGAGGGAGCGCGATCGCGCACCTGGGCGGCGAGCTCCGCCGCGGCCTCTGCCGGCTGATGCGCCTGCCAGACGACGCCGTCGGTCTCCCACTCTTCCCACAGCTTGTGGCAGGCGTCCGAGGCGGTGACGACGTCGAGCTTCAGCTTGCGCGCGGCGGCGAGGAAGTCGTCGTTCTGGTAGCCGGACTTGGAGAGCACGAGGACGACCGCAGGCATTTGTGACGGAGGATAACGCACTCGGCGGCGCGCGGCCTTCAAGGCGGCCGGCGCACCGCGATCCGCCCGGCGGTCGCTCGTAGCAAGCCCGGTCGGTCAACTGCCCGAGGCGTGGCGGGTTCCTCGCGGCCCGTACGTCTTCTGCGGACACCCCTGGAGAGTCGAACATGGCCGAAGCGCTTGCCGACGTCCGCATCACCGCCATCGTCCCCCTTGAGCTGCCGAAGCCGGATCCGCTGCGCCTCGTCTGGACCGGGGGAGCCGCGAAGATCGCTGGCGTCGTCTCCATCGGCGCGCACGGCGACAACCAGGTGGCGCTCGTCGATCCTTTCGTCTCGAGCTTCCACTGCAGCATCGAGGATGCGCGCGGGCGGCTCTTGGTGAAGGATCTCCGCTCGACGAACGGCACCTTCGTGGACGGGATGCGCATCTCGGAGGCGGAGCTCTGCGAAGGCTCGCGCCTGCGGGTGGGCGAATGCGAGCTGCGCGTCGAACGCGACTCCAAGAAGGAGCCTCCGCAGCTTCCCGGCCTGGTGGTGCGCGACCCCGCGCTCTCGCCGGTGCTGGAGCTTCTCAAGCGCGCGGCGCCGTCCAAACTTCCGATCACCATCCTGGGCGAGAGCGGCACCGGCAAGGAGGTGGCGGCGCGCGCAGTCCACGAATTGTCCGACCGCAGCCGGGGACCGTTCGTGCCGGTCAACTGCGGGGCCATCGCGCACGAACTGGCCGAGGCGGAGCTGTTCGGCCACGAGAAAGGCGCCTTCACCGGCGCGGTGGGGAGCACGCCGGGCGCGTTCGGCGCTGCCGATTCCGGCACCTTGTTCCTGGACGAAATCGGCGATCTGCCGCTGCAGCTTCAAGTGAAGCTGCTCCGCGCGCTGGAGGCCGGCGAGGTCAAGCCGGTGGGAGCGGCGCGGCCGAGGCCCATCGACGTGCGCGTCGTCTGCGCGACCCACCAGGACCTCGCGAAGCGCGTCCGCGAGGGCAGCTTTCGCGAGGACCTCTTCTACCGGCTGCGCGGCGTCACGGTGGAGCTGCCGCCGCTCCGGGCACGTCCGCGCGACGTGGTGCCCCTCGCCGAGCACTTCCTGCCTGCGACGTTCTCCTTGAGCCCCGATGCGCGGACGGCGCTGAGCGCGTATCGCTGGCCGGGGAACGTGCGCGAGCTGCGTCACGTCATCCACCTCGCCGCGGTGCTGAGCGACGGTCCGGTCATCCGCGCGGCTGCGCTGCACTTCGACGGCCAGCCTGCGGGAGTCTGGGACACGGCGCGCGCGGCAGAGGCGATCGAGGACGAGGTGTTCGACTTCCGCGGCCGGAGCCTCGAGCAACTGGAGGAGATGGCCATCCGCTCGTCGCTCTTGCGCCACGGCGGCAACCGCCGCGCCGTCAGCGCGGAGTTGGGAATTGCCAGAAGCTCGCTCTTGCGCAAGCTCGACCAGCTCGGCCTGCGCAGCAAGGACGCGTAGCCGCGCGTGCAGCGCGAAAAAGGACGAGCCGCGTTCGCCGGCTACTCCGAGCCCAGATAGGTGTAGCCGCGCATCGCCTGCTCGTAGAAGTCGGTCAAGAGCACGCTCTCCTTCGGCTTCACCTGGCCTTCGCGCACCTTGCCGTCCAGGGCCTGCTTGATGCGCTTGGCGAGGTCGGTCGGCTCATACTGTACCCGGGTCAGCACCCGTTCGAGCGTGTCGCCGGGGATCACTTCCTCGATGTAGTAGTCCTCGGGGTCGTCGTCGTCGACGAAGACATGCACCTCGTGCACCCGCCCGAAGAGGTTGTGCATGTCGCCCATGATGTCCTGGTACGCGCCGGTCAAGAACACGCCCAGGTAGTACGGCTGCCCTTCGATGAGAGGATGCAGCGCGATGGTCTCGTCGACGTTCTCGCCCTCGATGAAGCTGTCGATCTTCCCGTCCGAGTCGCAGGTGATGTCGACGATGGTGGAGTCGCGGGTCGGGCATTCGTTGTGCCGGTGCAGCGGCACGATGGGGAAGAGCTGCTTGATGGCCCAGTGGTCGGGCGCGCTCTGGAAGAGCGAGAAGTTCGCCATGTACTGGTCCGCGAGCTTGTCGCCGAGATCGCGGGTCGCGCCGGGAACGCGCTTTCGCTTCTTGTTGATCTCGACCAGGTTGCGGCACAGGCGCCAGAAGAGGCCCTCGACGGTGGCGCGCTCTTCCAGGCCGAGGATGCCGAGCTTGAACATGGTCAGCGCCTGCTCCTTCTTGGCGACTGCGTCGTTGTAGGCCTCGCCGGAGTTGCGCGGGTTCAAGCCGGAGACGATCTCGCGCATCTCGCGGACGATCGGCGCCTCGGCCTGCGGGGTCTCGGCGACCGCGCCCTCGGTCGTCACCGCATTGCCGTTCTCGCCGAACTCGATGTGCCCGAAGACGTTCATCAAGAGGCACGAGTGGTGCGCGGTGAGCGCGCGTCCCGACTCGGAGACGATGTGCGGTTCGGGAACTCCTTCGTGAGTGCAGATCTGCTGGATGGTGTAGACGACGTCCGCCGCGTACTCGTCCATCGTGTAGTTGAGCGAGGAGACGAACTGGTTGGAGCGGACGCCGACGTAGTCGACGCCGAGGCCGCCGCCGACGTCGAAGTACTCGAGCGGCAGACCCATCTTCCGCAGCTTGCCGTAGATGCGGGCGCCTTCGTTGACCACGTCCTTGACGGTGCGGACGTCGGTGAGCTGCGAGCCGACGTGGAAGTGGAAAAGCCTCGCCGCCTCGGTCTTGCCGGCAGCGCGCAACATCTGGACCGCCTTGATCAGCTCGGGGGTGGTGAGCCCGAACTTGGCGAAGTCGCCCGACGACGACTCCCACTTGCCCGTGCCCTTGGTGGAGAGCTTGCTGCGAAGGCCGATCAACGGCTGCACGTTCATCTCGTCTGCGAGCTTGAGGAGGTGCGGCAGCTCGGAGAGCTTCTCGATGACGACGATGATCTTGCGGCCGAGCTTGCGTCCCAAAAGCGCGAGGCGGAGATACTCCTCGTCCTTGTAGCCGTTGCAGATGGTGAGCGCTTCGGGGTCGGTGTTGAGGGCGAGCACGATCAGGAGCTCGCCCTTGCTGCCCGCCTCGAGCCCGACGTGGTACGGGGCGCCCGCGTCGAGGATCTCCTCGACGACTTCGCGCATCTGGTTCACCTTGGTCGGGTAGACGCCGAAGTATTGCCCCTTGAAACCGTGCTGGGCGATGGCGCTCTTGAAGACCTCGTTGAGCTGCTTCACCCGGCTGCGGAGCACGTCCTGGAACCGCACCACGCAGGGAAAGCCGAGCTTGCGTTCGCGGATGTCGTCGACCACGTCCATCAAGTCGATCATCGGGCCGGGCTGGCCGAAGGGGTGCACCACCATGTGCCCCTTGGCATTGACGTTGAAGTAACCCGCGCCCCAACCGGGAATGTTGTACAGCGACAGCGAGCGATCGATGGACCATTCCGGGGTGGACATTGCGGGCGATCTGCCACAGCGGACCGTGCGATCACAAGCGCTGGTGCGCGTGATCGACGGCGCCCTGCCGGAGCCTGTCGTCGTCGCCGCCCGGCGTGCGATCGCCCGGCTCGGCGAAGAACGCCTGCGGCAGAGCTATTTCACGACCTTCTGGCTCGGCCAGGGCGAGGCGCCGCGGAACCCGGTCGAGCGCGCGGTGCGCGAATTGTCGGAGCTCGCGCGCCCGCCCAGGTGCGCCGGGTCCGAGTGGTGGATCGGCCGCGCCTATACGAACGATCTGCCGATCGAGTTCCATTTCGACGAGGACGTGCTCGGCAAGAGGCGCCGCCATCCGCGCGTCTCGTCGGTGTTCTTCTTCAACCGCGTGCGCGGAGGGCAGCTCGCGGTCACCGACGCGCGGCCGGGGAGGGCGCCGTCGCGGCTCGAAACGGTGGCGCCGCGGCGCAATCGCTATGCGTCGTTCGCGGGAAATCTCCTCCACGGCGTGCTCGATCGGAATGGTGAGACGCCACGCAAGAAGCTGCCCGGCCCGCGCGGGCGCTTGCGGGTGACGCTGGTGGTGAATTTCTGGAGCGAGCGGCCCGGTAACGTACTGCCCTGGAGCGAATCGCGGCACTACCGCAGGCTCCGGTCTTCGCTGTAAGAAGCCGCCCGTGCATCTCGCGGGGATGACGCAGGCGGCGTTGACGGCGTGGGCGAAGGAGCGCGGCGCGACCGACGGCGCCGCGCAGGCCCTGGCCCGCCATCTGTTGGCGAGCTTCGCCGGACGTGACACAGGCGCGCAGCCTGCCCGCGCGCTCCTCGCCGAAGCCGCAACCTTCGTGCGCGATCTTCCCGCCGCCGAAGCGGTGCCCGATGCGGATGGCACCGTCCGCTTCGCCCTCACGCTCCCGGACGGAAACATCGTCGAAGCGGTGTTGATCGCGCAGGCGGGCCGCGACACCGTCTGCGTCTCGTCGCAAGTCGGCTGCGCGCGCGGCTGCGTCTTCTGCGAGACCGGGCGGCTGGGGCTTTTGCGCAACCTGAGCGCGGCCGAGATCGTGGCGCAGTACGCGGTCGCGCGACGGTACGCCTCTGCCAACGGACGCAGAGTCCCGCAGAACGTCGTCTTCATGGGAATGGGCGAGCCGCTCGACAACCTGGACGAGGTGGTCCGCGCCATCGACGTGCTTCGCGAGCCGTCGGGCTTCGCGGTGCCGGAACGACGAATCACCGTCAGCACGGTCGGGATCGTGCCCCGGCTCGCGGAGTTGTTCGCGCGGACCAAAGCCAACGTGGCGGTGTCGCTGCACGCGATCGACGAAGGCGAGCGGCGCGCGCTGCTCCCGGTTGCCCGGCGCTGGCCGCTCGAAGAATTGCGCGCGGCCCTGGCCGCTGCGCCGCGGCCGGTGCTGCTCCAGTGGACGTTGATCGACGGCGTCAACGATTCCTTCGCCCACGCGGACAAATTGGCGGAGTTTGCGCGCGGGCTGGAGGTGCGCGTGAATCTGATTCCGCTCAATGCCGGACCGCGCAAAGACCAGGCGGCGCCGCCTCTCGCACATTGCCGCGCATTCCAGAAGCGGCTCGCCGATCTCGGCGTGCGCACGCTCCTGCGCTTGCCGCACGGGCAGGGAGCATCGGGTGCCTGCGGGCAACTCGCCGGGTCGCGCCGGTTGAAATGTTAAGAAATTCTTTTTTGCTCGCACTTCGATCGCGCTGCGAGTACAACCCTGCCGCCGCTGCTCCCGTGAAGGCGGCGCAATCCCAATTCCGGATACCAGATATATGGCTCAAAAGACCAAAGACGCGGCGCTGCGCGCGATCATCGATCGTTTCACCCAGGACCTGACCCAGGCCATCGCGCAGGAAGTGCAGCAGCAGGTTTCGCAGGCGCTCTCCACCATGCGCGGAGCCGCTGGCCGCGCCGACGGCCGCCGCGCGGGCCGCCTCTGCCCCGTGCCCGGATGTGGTCAGCCTGGCGCCGGTCCGCGCAATCGTTGGTTCTGCAAGAACCACTCCTCGAAGCTCTCCGCCACCGAGCAGAAGAGCATCTTGGAGCGCAATCGCAGGCTCGCCGCCGAAGGGAAGTTACCCACCGCCGTACCTGCGCAGCGCATCGTCCGGCTGCCGCCGAAGCCGCAGCGCGCCCGGCGCGCGCTCGACATGAGCTGCCGGGTCGAGGGGTGCCCCAACCGGTCGCGCGGTCCGCGCGCCGGCTTCATCTGCGATCAACACCGCGCCGAGCTTTCGCCCGACGAGCAGCGCGCGGCGCGCGACCGGTGGAATGCGCGAATGAAGGGGAAGACCATCGCCGCGCCGTCCGAGCAGCCGTCGAAAGCGGTGGCGCCGGTGCCGCCCATCGTTCGCAAAGCCGAGCCCGCCGAAGCCTGAGCAGCGCCAGTCGCGCGGCAATCGCGTAGACTAGCCGCATGCCGCGCATCCCTTCGTCGGAAATCACCCCCAAATCGACCTTCCTGCGCCGCCGCGAGCTGATGAAGCTTGCCGGCGGCGCCGCGCTCTTCGCCAAGGCAGCGTTTTCGAAGACGGCGCCGAAGCACGGCGCGAAGCTCGCCGGGGTGAAGCCGAATCCGAAGTACGTGGTGCCGAACGAGAAGGTCAACTCGTTCGAGGACATCACCACCTACAACAACTTCTACGAGCTCGGCACCGACAAGGAAGACCCCTCCCAAAACAGCGACAAGCTCGTCACCAGGCCTTGGACGGTCTCGGTCGAGGGCGAAGTGCAGAAGCCGAAGAAGTGGTCGATCGAAGAGATCGAAAAGGCCTTCCCGGCCGAGGAGCGCGTGTACCGCTTCCGCTGCGTGGAGGCCTGGTCGATGGTCATCCCCTGGGACGGCTTCTCGCTCGGCGAGTTCCTCAAGAAGCACGAGCCGACCAGCCGCGCGAAGTACGTCTCGTTCGAGACGGTGGTGCAGCCGCAGATGCCGGGTGTGAAGGGCTACGCCGGCATTCCCTTTCCCTACCAGGAAGGCCTGCGCATCGACGAGGCGATGCATCCGCTCGCGATCCTGGTCACCGGCCTCTACGGCGAAGAGCTGCCCAACCAGGACGGCGCGCCCATCCGGCTGATCGCCCCTTGGAAGTACGGCTTCAAGTCGGCGAAGAGCATCGTGCGCATCAAGCTGCAGGAGACGCAGCCGCAGACCACCTGGAACCAGTACGGCGGCGGCGTCGAGTACGGCTTCTACGCCAACGTGAATCCCGAGGTGGATCATCCGCGCTGGAGCCAGGCGCGCGAGCGACGCATCGGAGAGATCTTGCGCCGCAAGACGCTGATGTGGAACGGCTACCCCGAGGTGGCGCCGCTCTATGCCGGCATGGATCTGAAGAAGTTCTTCTGATGAAAAAGCGCCTCGTCCCGCTCGCCTTCGCCGCCGCTTGCCTGCCGCTCGTCTGGCTCGTCGTGCAATACCTGCGCGGCGGGCTCGGCCGAAATCCCATCGACGAGGGCATCAACGACCTGGGCTACATCGCCTTCGTCTTCCTGGCGATGACGCTCGCCTGCACGCCCCTCCAGATCGTCTTCAAGCTGAAGTGGCCCATCCTTCTGCGCAAGCTGCTCGGCGACTTCTGCTTCTTCTACGCGTGCCTGCACCTTTCTACGTACGTGGTGCTCGACCAGGGCCTGAGCCTTCCCGATCTGGTGCAGGACGTGCTCAAGCACAAGTTCATCTTTCTCGGGATGGCGGCCTGGCTCTTGATGCTGCCGCTCGCGGTCACTTCCACCTCAGGGTGGCAGAAGCGGCTCGGTTTCCGCAGATGGAAGCGCCTGCACCGCGTCGTCTACTTGTGCGGTGGGCTGGCGGCGCTGCACTTCTTCCTACGCTTCAAGACTCCACGTCCCGAGACGGTGGTGTGGGCTTGTGTCATTGCCCTGCTTCTGGCGGTACGCGTCGTAGAGGTTGTTCGGCGGCAGCGGGTTCGGATGCTAGACTCGCGCTGATGCCGCGCTTGACCTCCATCCTCGTCGTCGACGACGACGCGAACCTCCGCCAGAACATCCACTTCATCCTCGAGAAGGGAGGCATGAAGTCTTCGATGGCTTCCTCGGGAGAGGAGGCGCTCCAACGGATGCGCACCACCTCCTTCGACCTGGTGCTGCTCGACGTGCAGATGCCCGGCATGGGCGGGCTGGAAGCGTTGCGGATGATGCGCGAGCGCCACCCGGACGTCGGCGTCATCATGCTCTCGGTCATCAAGGACATCGCCGTGGCAGTCGAGGCGATGCACACCGGCGCCCTCGACTACGTCACCAAGGACTTCTCGCCTCCCGAGCTGATCGCGCGGGTCCGCAAGACGCTGGTGCAGCTTCGCGCCGGCCGCGAGCTCGAGCGGCTTCACGACGTGGAAGCGACGCACGTGGCCCGGCCGATGGTGCTGGGCAGCTCGCCGAAGATGCGCGGGGTGGTGGCGGTGGCGGAGAAGATCGCCGCCAAGCCCGTCACCGTGCTGGTCACCGGCGAGAGCGGCACCGGCAAGGAAGTGCTCGCGCGCTACATCCACGCGCGCAGCGACCGCAAGACGGCGCCGTTCGTGGCGGTGAACCTGCCGGCCATTCCTGCGAACCTGGTGGAGAGCGAGCTGTTCGGGCATGAGCGCGGGGCCTTCACCGGCGCGGATAAACAAAAGCTCGGAAAGTTCGAGCTCGCGAACGGCGGCACCCTCTTCCTCGACGAGATCGGCGACCTTGCGCTCGACCTGCAGTCGAAGATCCTGCGCGCCCTGCAGGAGCACGAGATTGAGCGCGTCGGCGGCGAGAAGCCCATCCAGCTCGAGCTGCGGGTGATCTGCGCGACCAACCGCGACCTCTCGAAGCGGGTCTTGGAGAACAAGTTCCGCGAGGATCTGTACTGGCGGCTCAAGGTGGTGCCCATCGAGCTGCCGCCCCTGCGCGAGCGGCGCGAGGACATCCGCGATCTGGCCCAGCACTTCCTGGCTCGCGCCGGCGCCGAGCACGGCCGCCCGCCGCAGTCGCTCTCAGAGGGCGCGCTGACCTTGCTCGAGCGCTACTCCTGGCCGGGCAACATCCGCGAGCTCGAGAACGTCATGTCGCGGATGTCGGTCATCTGCGATTCGGAGATCATCGAAGAGGCCGACCTGCCGTACGACTTCGCCCTCACCGCCGGCTCCGCCGAGGAGACGAACACGGAGCAGAGCCTGGACGGGGCGCTCGCCGCCTTCGAGCGCAGCTTCTTGCGCAAGGCCTTGAAGCGCAACGGCTGGAACCGCAAGCTCACCGCCCAGGAGCTGCGCATCGGCTACTCGACCTTGAAGGCCAAGCTGCGCGGGTACGGCCTGGGTCACGAGAACGACGGCGAAGCGGACGACTGAACCGGCAGGGTGAGGGTGAAGACGCTCCCCTTGCCGACCAGGCTGCGCACCGACACCGAGCCTTTGTGCGCCATCATGATCCGGCGCACGTTGGGCAGGCCCATGCCGATGTGCGCGCCGGTCCGCTTGGTCGACTTGAAGGACTCGAACAAGGTGGGAAGCCGCTCGGAGTCGATGCCGGTGCCGCGATCCTCGACGCGGATCTCCGCCAATTCGCCGTTCTTGTGCACGCTCAACGTCACGCTGCTGCCCGGCGGCGAAGCCTCGATGGCGTTGCGGGTGAGGTTCAAGGCGGCGCGCTCGAGCAGGAACCGGTCGCCGTTGACCCAGATGGGCCCCTCCGTATGCTCGACGCCGACGGTGACCGCGGCCTGGGTGCCGTACCCTGCAGCGTTGTCGCGGATGCTGTCCGCGAAAGCGTTCAGCTCGAGCGGCAGGAACTCCGAAGGGTTTGCCTCGCGGGTCAGGTCGGAGAAGTCGGCGACGAACCGGCGCAAGGTGCCGAGCTCTTCCGAGAGAGAGGCGCGGATGCGGGGCAGGTAGTCGGGATCACCGGTCGCAGCGAGCTGCTCGATCTGCCGCAGGATGGTGAGCCTGTGGCCGAGGTCGTGGGTGATGCCGGCGGCGAGCTGGCCGGCGGTGCGGAAGCGCTCCTCCATCTCCAGGCTCAAGAACATCTTCCGCGCCTGCGCGTAGCCGAGCGAGACCGAGAGCAAGAGCGCCGCCACCGATCCGAGGCCGAGCACGATCAGCGCCTCACGTGCGCCGCGCAGCGCTTCCGCCGCCGGCTGCTCGACCGCGATGGTCCAACCCAGATCGGGCAACGACGCCCAGCCGACGAGCGTGTCGACACCGAGGCCGTTGCGCAATCGATGCCGCGGAGCGCCGCCCTGGGCGAGTGCCTCCGCAGCCGGAGATTCGGCGATTGGCTCGCCGCTCACCACCGCGCCGCGGAGCGCGCCTTCTCCAGCGGCGAGCACGTGGCCTTGGCGGTCGAAGGCGAGGGCATGACCTCGCTCGCCGACCCGGATGCGTTGCACCTGGCGCTGCAGCTCCAGCAGATCGAGGGTGGCGCAGACGGCCTGCGCGACGATGCCGCTCGGGGTGCACGCGTCCATCGCCGGCGAGAGATCGAGCAGGTACGTCGGCGAGACCACCTCCTCGCCGCCGATGGCCTTGGCGAGGAGCTCCGCCGGCAGGTTCTTCGGCACCTGCGATGGCGGGGTGTTCTTGGTGACGATGCGGACCTGGCCGAGGCTGGGCGCATCGAGGGTGGCGTCGCGAAGCCTGCGGGCGGCATCCGGCTCGGCGCCGACCGCCATCGAGAGGGTGCGCAGCATCTCTCGCTGCTGCGACACGTACGCGCTGATCCGGGCCGCCGCTTGCGCCGCGACCGCGTCGAGCGCCTCGTTCGAAGCGCGCTCACCGCGCCGGCGGACCAGTTGCAAGCCGGCGATCGACAGCAAGATCAGGGGCAGGATGCCGGAGAGGACCACCAGCGCTGCGAGCAGTGCGGCAAGACGCTTGCGCGTCACTGCCGGACCTCCCAATTGACGACGTTCCGCCAGAAGCGCTTGTTGGCGATGTTGGTGATGCGCGAGTCCATCACCACCACCGCGGTCGGCCTGCAGATGATCACCGCCGGAGGATCGTCGTCGAGCGCGCGCTGCGCCGCATCCCAGTCGTGGGCGTCGAGCGCCGCGTCCACCCGCGCGTTGGAATAGCCGTAGATGTTGTATTCGGCTCCGGTGCGCCAGTTGCGCGCCGCCATGACCGCCGGGGAAATCTGCGGACGCCAGGTCGCGATGTCGAAATCGCCTGCCTTCATGGTGGCGATGAAGCTCTCGAAATCCTTCACCACGATGTCTCCGCCCCGCCGGCCGAGGGCGCGCCTTGCCGCGAGCGCGAGCCGTTCGAGGACGGGAAAGGCGAGCACGTTGAGCGGACGGCCCGGCTCGGTCAAGGGCGGTTCGTGCGACGAGCTCTGGTCGGGAGCGACGCAGCCCTCGTCATACGCGACCTTGCGCACGCTGTCGTTGCGAAGCGCGCCGGCGATGCGGAGCCGCTCGGCGCGGGAGAGCCGTCGCGAATTGAAGGCGACGATCGCCGCGTAAGGGCTGACGCCCAGGGAGACCACCCGCAGCCGCGGAACGCCTTCCAAGAATTCGATCCAGCGCGGATCCACCTCGGTGAGCATGTCCGCATCGCCCTTGAGCGTCCGCGCGAAAGCCTCCTTCGGCGTCCCGTAGCTCGTCACCGTGATGTCGCCGATGCGGCCCTGATCCTGCCTCCGGCGGTGCAATGCGATCTGGGTCGCGCCTTGTTCGACGACGACATAGGGGCCGGTGCCGATCTCGCCATGCGCGGTCTTGCGATGCACGAAGGTGAAGGCGAGCTGCAGCTCGGGCGGCTTTTTCGGATCGCGGGTGGCGACGATGAAGCTGTCTCCGTCCGCGGTCGCGGAGAGGTCGGTTCCCTCGAACGAGCGCTGCAGATCGTCGAGCGTGACCCTGCTGCCGTCGCTGAAGGAGGCGTTGTCGCGCAGCCAGAGCCGGATGGCGGTGGGTGAAACGCGTTCGCTGCGGGCGGCGAGCACTGGGACGAGGCTGTTGTCCTCGGCGAGAAGCACCAGCGGCTCGAAGACGAGCGAGTTCGCGACGAACGTCCAGTTGTCCACGTTCGCGAGCGGCCGGACCGTCTCGAGCGATCCGCTCACCGCCAGCCGAAGCGGGAACGCCGGCGGCGGCCTCTGCGGCCGGCACGCGACGATGGCGAACAAGAGGAGGAGGATCCCGCGCTTCACGATGCGCGAAAGCTTCTCCGATCGGGCCGGGCACAAGTCAACCGCGCAGCCCTTCGGCGGCTTTTGACGCGATCGTGACGGCGCCCTTCGCAGGCGCCGTCACCTCCGAACGCGGGCGAGCCATGCGTGCTTACTTCTTGCCGCTGCTCGCGGCGACGGGCTTGTTGAGCGAGCCGGACATCACGATCGGCATGATGTCGACCGCACCGCCACAGGACACAGCGATACGGGTGCTCTTTCGGACGGAACGCTTCAAATTCATGGCACTCTCCTTGCGTTGAAAAATCAGGCAGCCGCGGGGAATTCCGCGGTGTAACGGCCGACGATGGTCTGTCGGAAAGCCAGTTCGAACATTTCTTTCTTGCAGGACACCTGGTCGCGGCGGCCCGTCTGCAGGTACTGGAGGCCGAGGCAGCCGCCGACGCAGACCGGCAGATAAGCGCAGTCGCCGCACTGTTCCCACGGCCGCAGCTCGAGGAGCGGCGCGATCTTCTCCGGCTCTTGGGAAACCACGTTCGCGACTTCGAGCCCGGGCTTGCCCGCGACGGCGGGGCACTTGTAGACGCGCCCTTCGGGATCGACGGTGTAGCTGTGCTTCCAGTGCAGCTCGCAGGGGCCGAGCAGCGATTCGAGCAGCTCACCCTGGTAGAGGCGCTCGGTCATCTTGCGCCGCTCGACGCTCTTGTTGAGCTGCACCAGCGCTTGCGATTCCGCCTTCTGCTGCGAGGGGCAGCCGGTGCAGGCGCTCTTCTCGTCGACGATGGGCTTGAAGCGGACGCCAGCGAGCAGCTTGGCCACGCCGGTCGCCTCTAGCCGATCGAGCAGCTTCTCGAACGAGGCCACCTGGTGCGGGTAGAAGTTGCCGCCGATGCGGACCTTGGAGCCGCTCTTCGCCAGCGCGACCACGTTCTCGAAGATCTGGTCGAACGAGCCGCGGCCGTCGCGGTAGACGCGCTCCTCGTCGTGCGACTCCTTGTCGCCGTCGAGGGTGATCTTGTACTGGCCCTGGCCGTAGCTCTCCATCTCCTTCGCGAACGGGAGATCGAGGAGCACGCCGTTGGTGGTCATCTGCCAGGCGAAGCGGCCGCCGCGCGCGCGCATGGCGCTTCCGAGGATTTTCGCGCTGCGCAGGCAGAAGTCTTTGCGGGTGGTGGGCTCACCGCCGAAGTAGTGGATTTGGAGGTCGGAGAGGCCGCGCTCGTCCACGAGGCGCAGGATCCATTCCAAGGTCGCGTCCTCGGTGGGAGACGACAT
>DASXHM010000277.1:0-12250 GCA_036488495.1 Myxococcales bacterium
AGCGGATGGTGTGGTTGCCGACGGGCACGTCGACGATGCGCAGCGCGCTCTTGTGCGGCCGCACGATGGCGCCGTCGACGGTGGCCGTCCAGCCGTCCGCGAGCGTGTCGGCGATGACCAGCCTCGCGGGGACATCGGCGCGGGTCTGGATGACGAGCTCGTCGTTGCGCTCGCTGACGAGGTGCGCCTCGCCCGAAGGCTCCATCCGCACCCGCTTCAACGCGCGCGGATTGCGGTAGACGCGTAACGGGCCCTCGGCAAAGTACGGCTCGAAACCAAGCCTGGGATACACCGGCCGCCCCGAACCGAACTCGACGCCGTAGCGCACCGAGAGCGCGCTTAAATCGCCTTTGACGAACAGCTCCTTCATCGCCTCGGACGGAAAACCGGAATAGCCGCGGGTGAAGAGCAGCCCGGGCGCCGCGGCGTCGTAGAGCGCGAGATGGCGGACGGCAAAGAGCTGCTGCGAGCGAAGCTCGCCGACGGGGGGGAGATCCTCTTCGTGAAGGCCTGTGCTCTGCACGTCGATGCGGTAATCGCGGCTGGCGTCGGCGAGCCGTCCGACGATCGGGCTCGGCCGGAGCCAGTCGCGTGGCACCGTGCGGTCGAGCACTGCCGCGGGAACGCCCAGCTCGAGCGCGACGATGGGCAGAAGCCAGAGCGGCTTGCGGCGCAGAATCGCCAGGCTCGCGAGAGTCAGGAGTGCGAGCTCGAGCGGCAGCATCCGCGCCGCGGTCACCCGGAAGCTCTCCGTCTGCGCTGCGTCGAGGTGGAGCAAGGGAGGCAGCGCGCCGCCGAACAGGGATGCGACGGTGAGGAGCGCGAGACAGGCCGCCGCGAGCGACCACACAGCGCGATGCAGTGGCATTGCTACGGCGCGGGCCTGCGCCCCTTCGGTGAGCCGATCGAAGCTCGTCCTCGCCGCTGCGGTCAGCCGGTCGAAGCCGGTCGCCGCGGCGATGGGCACGGCCATCGCGAGGGGCATGATGAACTTGTCGCCGAAGCGGATGCCGCGGAGCGGCGGCAAGAGCGCGCGCCCGAGGGCGAAGCCTTGGGTGGTGGAGAGCGCGGCGAACCCCAGCGCGGCGAGCACGACCGGCCACCGCTTGCGCGCCCCCAATGCGGCGAGGAGCGCCACCACCGAGCCGACGTAGACCACCTCGAACCAAGGGGTGCCGTCGAAGGTCCAGTAGGCCACCTTCGGCGCGTCGAGCCAGCCGTCGAAAAGCGGGACGAAGAGCGCGGGAATTCGCGAAAGGCGAAATGCGGGCTCGACGGCGAAACCCGCGGAGCGGGTCGACTCGCGGACGAAGGCCGCCGTCGGCAGAAGCTGGACGGCCGCGAGGGCCGCTCCGAGCGCGCATCCCGCGACAAACCGTGGGGCCCTTCGGCCGGACAGCACCAGCGCGAGCACGAACGCGCTGCCCGCGATCTCCGGAACGCCAGTGAAGAAGAGGAGCGCAGCCGCGGCCGCGACCAGGACGACGTCGCGCGTAGCTCCCGTCCGCTTCAGCCGGATCGCCGCCGCGAAGAGCGGCGGAATCGACGCCGCCATCAAGAGCGGCCCGGATTCAATCAAGGAGACGAATGGGCCCGACCAGGCGAACGCCCAGGCGCAGACGACGCAGGCGAGATCGGAAAGGCCGAGCTCCCGCGCGACCCAGAACGCGCCATAGGCCGCGAGCAATGCGGAAGCGAAGGCGAAGACCTGGAAGCCCCATGGGAGCGGCAACAGGTCGGTGAAGAGCGCGAAGGGATGGAAGACGTCGTAGTTGGGGTCGGCGAGGATGGGGAGTCCGCCGAACTCCCCGGCGCGCCAGAGCGGAAGCTGGCCTGCGCGCAGCGAGGCCGCAATCCAAGCCTTGTGCGGATAGAAATAGAGCCCGCTGTCCCGGACGTACAGCGCCCGGCCAAAGAAAAGCGCCGGCGCGAAGAAGACGAGCGCCGGCGCTGCGAGAAGAGCGTGGACTTTCGGCTTCACCTACCGCGCGGCGGCGGGGCGAGGCTCTTGCTTCTTCGGCACCTTCGGCTTCGCGGCGTCGATCGCCTTTTTCTGGGCCATGTGCTCTTCGATCCAGATGGTCATCGGGCTTGCGATGTACCAGGTCGAATAGGTGCCCGAGATGATGCCGACCAGCATGGCGAGCGCGAAGTCCTGGATGGTGCCGACGCCGTAGAAGATGAGGCCCAAGAGCGAGAGCGCGGTGGCGCCGCTGGTGAGGATGGTGCGGCCCAGCATCTCGTTGATGGAGAGGTTGATGAGATCGCGCAGCGGTTTCCCTTTGAAGCGCTTCGCGTTCTCGCGGATGCGGTCGTAGACGACGATGGTGTCGTTCACCGAGTAGCCGACGATGGTCAAGATGGCGGTGACGCTGGTCAGGTTGAACTCGCGCCGGCTGACGACGAAGAAGCCCAAGGTGATGATGGCGTCGTGGATGAGGGCGATGACGACGCCCGGCGAGAAGCGGAAGTCGAAGCGGAAGCCGACGTAGACGAGGATCATGCCCATCGCGTAGAGGAGCGCGAGGATGCCGTCCTTCTTCAGCTCCTGCCCGACCTGCGAACCGACGTAGTCGGTGCGGACCACTTCCACCTGGTCCTGGCCGTACTTCTCCCGCAACGCCTGGCCGATCTTGTCGCCGGTGCCCTGGGTGGTGACGCTGTACTCGCGGTCCTGGCCTTCGCGGGCGAGGAGCGGCCGCACTTCCTTGACCGTGGTGCCGGTCTTCTCCACCGCGGCGCGGAGCGCGTTCTCGTCGACCGGCTGCTTGAAGGTGAAGTCGAGCTTGTCGCCGACGTCCGGATCGAAGCGCATGTTCTGCACCGGCAGCGTCTGGCTGACGGCCGACTTGATCTCCTGCGCCTTCTCCTTGGTCAGAAGCGCGATGCGCTCGACGCGGACCAGGAACTGATTCTCGCTCGGGTTGCCGTAGGCCTGCACGGTGGGCTCGCCGAAGCCGAGCTTGCTGACCGTCTCGCGCAGGTCGCCGGCGTCGATCTTCTTCTTCGACTGGATCTGCAGCTCGGTTCCGCCGGCGAAGTCGACGCCGTAGTTCAGCCCCGGCCAGACGAACGCGCCGAGCAGCACCAGCACGTTCAGGATGACCGAGATGACGACGGCGATGCCACGGTACTTGACGAAGTCGTGGTTCGTGCCGGGCTTGACGAGCTCGAAGTATTTCATTTCCATACGGCGTCTCTGTCTCTTGAAAGGATTAGAAGGACACAGCCTTGTGCAGCCGCCCGTGGCTGACGAACCACTCGACGATGGCGCGGGTCACGACGATGCTGGTGAACATCGAGGCGAGCAGGCCGATGATCAGCGTGGTGGCGAAACCGCGCACGGGCCCCGAGCCGTAGGCGCGGATGACGAAGCCTGCGACGAGCGCGGTGACGTGCCCGTCGAAGATGGTCCAGAAGACCTTGTCGTAGCCGGTGCGGACCGCTGCAGCGATTGCCTTGCCGGTCTTCATCTCCTCGCGGATGCGCTCGTTGATGAGCACGTTCGCGTCCACCGCCATGCCGAGGGTGAGGACGAATCCGGCGATGCCCGGCAGCGTCAGCGTGGAGTTGAGCGCCGCCATGATGGCGAGCACGACGAGGCCGTTCAGCACCAGCGCCACGTCGGCGACGAAGCCCGAGAACCGGTAGTAGATGGCCATGAAGATGAGCACCGCGACGAGGCCGATGATGGCCGACCAGGAGCCGCGGCGGATCAGCTCAGGGCCCAAGGAAGCGCCGACGCTGCGCTCTTCCAGAATGCGCACCGGCGCAGGCAAGGCGCCGGAACGGAGCACGAGCGAGAGGCTGCGCGCGTCTTCGAGGATCTCGTTGGTGGGCTTGAGGCCGCCCATGTGGATGGAGCAGAGCCCGTTGGGAATTTCGGTCTGGATCACCGGCGCCGAGTCGACCGTGTCGTCGAGGACGATGGCCATGCGCCGTTTGACGTTTTCCTTGGTGAGCTTGCCGAAGAGGTCCGCGCCGGTGCGGTTGAAGGTGAGCGACACGTAGGGCCGGTTGCCTTCGCCCGGCGAGTTGTCGAAGGCCACCTGCGCGTTGGTGATGTACTCGCCGGTCACGCCCTGCTTCTTGTCGAGGAGGTACGTCCGGTAGAGCGACTGGGTGCCCTTCCCGCCCTCGATCTTGCCGATGGCGAAGGTGCGGTCCTTGGGCGCCTTGTCCTTGATGTACGCAGCCAGGACGGCGCGATCCTTGGAAGCGAGGTAGGGCGAGCTGACGGTGGCGCCGCCCTGGCCCTCGAAGCGGTCCCAGTCGAGGCTGACGCCTTCGGGCAGGTCCTTGAGCTGGGTGAGCGAATTGTCGGTGTCGTCGACGATGCGCAATTCGAGCTGCGCGGTCTGGCCGATCAGCTCCTTGGCCTTCTCCGGATTCGAATAGCCGGGGAGCTGGACGAGGATGCTGGCGTCGCCGCGCTTCGCGATGGTCGGTTCGGACACACCCCAGGCGTCGACGCGGTTGCGGATGGCCTTCACCGCCTGATCCACCGCGCTCTCCTTGAGCGTCTTGACCGCGTCGTCCTTCATCGCGAGCTCGATGGAGCTGCCCGACGACTTGCGCACCCACATGTCGGGGTATTCCTCGGTGACCAGCTCCTTCGCCTTGCCGATGTCCTGCGCGGCGAGGGTGACGAAGCCCGTGTCCGGGTCGCCCTTCACGTCCACGTCCTTAATCGACTTGCGCTCGAGCTCGGCCTGGATCTCCTCGGCGCGGCGAACGGCCTTCTCACGCACCGCCTTGTCGACCTCGACGCCCATCACCAGGTGGATGCCGCCCTGCAGGTCGAGGCCGAGGTTCAGGTGCTTGGCCGGCGCCCACTTGGGGCGCGCAGCATCGAACACCGACGCCTCGTTGCGCTGCGCAGCCGGCAGCCGGAAGTACGTGACGCTCGGCACGAGCGCCCAGATGGAGATGAGGGTGACGGCCAGGATGAATCCGGCCTTCCAGTACCACGCGCGATCCATTGAGCTTCTCCGTAGGTGCGGCTACTTCTTCGTCTCTTCCACAGCCTTCTCGTCCGCCGACGCCTTGTACACAGGCGGAGCGGTGATGGCGTTCTTCAACACGCGGACCTTCAAGTTACTGCCCACTTCGAGGAACACGACGTCGCCCACCACCTTGTCCACCTTGCCCAACAGGCCGTTGGCCGCCACCACTTCGTCGCCCTTGGCGAGCTTGTCCACGAACGACTTGAGCTCGCGCTGGTGCTTGGCCTGCGGCCGCATGACGATGAAGTAGAAGATGAAGAAGAAGAGCGCGGCGGGGATGAGCAGGCCGAAGGTGCCAAACGGCGACTGCTGCTGGGCTGCATCCTGGGCCTGGGCAAAGAGAGCGAGCAAGACTTTGTCACTCCTCGAACAAAAGCAGGGTCGGACCTTCTAGCACCGCGTGGCGGTGGCGGCAACGGCTGAACACCAGCCTTCCGGGCAGTCGCCTCAGTCGACCTGGTTGCGGGCGAAGGCGTCCAAGCGAGCGTCCGCATAGCGCCTCGCTTCGCCGCGCGAGATCGCGTCCCGGAGTTCGCGCATCAGGTCCAGATAGAAGGTGAGGTTGTGGATGGAGCCGAGCCGGAAGGCGAGCAGCTCCTGGGCAGCGTGCAGGTGCCGCAGGTAGGCGCGGCTGAAGGTGCGACAGGTGTAGCAGGCGCACTCCGCATCGGCGGGGCGCTCGTCCTTGGCGTAGCGGGCGGCTTTGATCTGCAGGCGTCCGTGGCGGGTGAAGAGCAGCCCGTTGCGCGCGACGCGGGTGGGAAGGACGCAGTCGAACAGGTCGATGCCAGAGAGCGCGCAGCGAAGCAGATCTTCCGGCGTTCCCACTCCCATCAGGTAGCGCGGCTTGTGGGCAGGAAGGAGCGGCGCCGCGTGCTCGACGCCCTCCCACATCACCCGCGGCTCTTCGCCGACCGAGAACCCTCCGAGCGCGTTGCCGGGCAGATCGAGAGCGGCAATTTCGGCTGCGTGCCGCTCGCGCAGGTCTTTGTGCAGCCCGCCCTGGACGATGCCGAAGAGGCTCCCGTGCCCCGGATCGCGCAGCCACTCCGCCTTGCAACGCTCAGCCCAGCGCGTGGTCCGCGCCAGCGACTGTTCGTGATAGGCGCGATCGCTCTGCGAGGGAGGGCATTCGTCGAACGCCATCACGATGTCGCTTCCGAGCTGGCGCTGCGCCTTGGTCGCGCTCTCCGGCGTCAGCATGAGCTTCTTGCCGTCGATGTGGCTGCGAAACTGCGCGCCCTCCTCGGTGATCTTCCGCTGCTCCGCGAGCGAGTACACCTGGAAGCCGCCCGAGTCGGTGAGGACGTTCCGATCCCAGGACATGAAGCGATGCAGCCCGCCCAAGTCCGCGATCAGCTCCGGCCCGGGGCGCAGGAGCAGATGGTAGGTGTTCCCGAGGATGATCTGCGCTCCGATGGCGTGCAGATCGTCGGGGGCGATGGCCTTGACCGAGGCGACGGTGCCGACCGGCATGAACTGCGGCGTGTCCACTTCGCCGTGGGGAAGGACCAGCTTGCCGACGCGGGCCGCACCGTCCGTGTGGGTGACCTCGAACTTCATGCGATGAGCATCGCGTCGCCGTAGGAGAAGAAGCGGTAGCGCAGGCGGACTGCCTCCGCATAGGCGGTGCGGATCCGCTCCAGCCCCGCGAGCGCGGAGACGAGCATCAAGAGCGTGCTCTTGGGCAGGTGGAAGTTCGTGAACAAGCCGTCGACCGCGCGGAACGAATAGCCGGGCGTGATGAAGAGGTCGGTCGAGCCAGCGCCGGCGGCGCCTGAGGATGCCTCGAGCGTGCGCAAAGCGGTGGTGCCGATGGCGATGAGCCTGCCGCGGCGACTGGCGATGGCGCGCGCGGTCTCTTCCGGCACTACGTATCTCTCGCGGTGCATGCGGTGATCTTCGGTGCGAGTGGCGCGGACGGGCAGGAAGGTGCCGGGGCCGACGAAGAGCGTGATGTACACGAATTGGATTCCAGCGCCGCGCAGCCGCTCGATGAGCTGCGGGGTGAAATGCAAACCGGCGGTCGGCGCTGCCACCGCCCCGCGCTCGCGGGCGAAGACGGTCTGGTAGCGCTCGGCGTCGGCAGCGACCGGCGCGCGATCCAAATAGGGCGGCAGCGGCACTTCTCCGGCGCGATCGAGCAGTGCCCACAGCGCATCGCCTTCGGCGGGAAGCTTCATCACCACTTCGCCGCCAGAGCGAACCTCCACGATCTCGATCCGCGCACCCGCCACTTCCACTTCGCTGCCGGCGCGAAGCGGCTTGGATGCGCCGGCGAGCGCGCGCCAGTCCGCGCCGCCGAGCGGCTCGAAGAGGAGCAGCTCCACCTGCCCGCCCGTCCCCGCCTTGCGGCCGCGCAACCGGGCGGGAATCACGCGCGCGTCGTTTGCCACCAGCACATCGCCCTCGCGCAAGAGCGCGGGCAGCTCGCGCACGGTGCGGTGCTGGAGCGGCGCTCCGTCCTTGGGCAGATAGAGCAGCCGGGACGCGTCGCGCTCCGGCAGCGGCTCCTGCGCGATCAGCTCCTTCGGCAGCTCGTAGTCGAACTCTTGGACGTCCATTCAGCTCACCTGATCGCAGATGTCGTAGAGCCCTGTCTGCGGCAGGCGCAAGAACCCGTTCAACGCCGCCCCGGCGAGCACCCCGGCTTGCAGCCATTCGAGGAGCCATTCGCCGGCGAAGCGCGGGTCGTGCTGCACGAGCGCTGCGCCGCGGTCGGTTGCCCAGCGCAGGTTCCAGGCCTCGTGAACGCCGACCGGCGGCGCGGCGACGAACGCCAACCCCAGCGCGGCGAAGAAGGTGAGCTCCGACGGCTTGCTGAAGAGCACGTCTGCTCGGGCGAGAAGCACGTTGAAGCGCTCGAAGTAGCGGAAGACGTCACTCTCTTCGAGCAGCTCGACGCCGCGCACCTGCGCCTTCTCGATCTCGCTCCGAAGCGCGCTCGCAACCTCGGCTCGGCGGCCGGCCACGAGCGTGAGGCGGAGCTGTTCGCGCTCGAGCTGCGGCTTCATCCCGCGCAATAGCTCCTTGGCGAGCGGCACCTGCGCCCCTGCTCCGCCGACTGCGAAGACGACGAGCGGCGGCCTATCCGGCGCCGGCAGCGGTCCAAGCTCGCGCTCCGCCAGATCGCGCACTGCCCCCTGCGCGTTCAGCCGCGAAAGCCGCCCGGCGAGGTTGTGCTTGAGCGCGGTCCGTTCCCTTCCCCCGACCAGCTCGTGCGGCAAGGGATAGCCGGTCAACCGCGCCTGCTCTTCCCGGACGCCGTAGCTGACGAGGCGCCTTCGGGCGCGGTCGCTCGGGCAGAAGTAGACGATCTCGCTCTTGGCGCCTTCGGGCGGTGCCCAGACGCGGTTCACGTCGCTGTCGGTGACCACGCAGGACAAGCGTTTTGCGCCGTGCAGCTCGGCCAGGATGGGCGCCGCGTAGAACGTCGCAAGAAGCGGAGCGCCGGTCGTGAGCAAATGTTTCGCCAGCTCTTCGCCCACACCGTCCTTGGCGGCGCGCTGCAGCCAGCGCGTCCCCTGCGTGGGCCCGGAATGATCGCGCGAAGGCCAGGGCTCGGGGATGGCGGTGATGGTGTTCAGGAGCGCACGCAGGGGCGCGCCCAAGCCGGGAAGCTGCGAAACGCGGGTGAGCGGCTCGTACAGCTTGCGGCTGCGTTGCCAGAACGCCGCGTCGCGCGCATCGCCGAATGGAGGCCGGTCGATCTGGAGCACGGCGGTGCCAAGCCACCGCGCCAGCGCCGCAGCCGGACGCAGGTGGCCGTAGCCCATGTCGATGGCTGCAACGAGGGGCCTTTCGATCGGAATTCCTCCGCCGTCTTCGTCGGTTGGGGCGCGGCGGCGTGTCCTGTGCGAAAGCGGACGCGCTGTCAAGCTGGCGCTCGGCACGTGGCGTGCACACCGTGGGCGCCATGGAGATCCCCGTTCTTCACCTCGTCAACCGCTTCTGGATCGGCGGCGCGGAGCGCCAGTTCGTCGAGCGCCTTCGCCGGCACCCCAAAGGTTTTCGCGCGCTGGTCGGCTGCCTCGAGGCTTCGGGCGACATGCTGCCCCAGGTCCGCGCTCTCGGGTACGAGCCGGAAGTGTTTCCGCTCAAAGGCTCGATGATGCGGTTCAACACCGCCGTCCAAGTGGCGCGGATGGCGGCGTGGATGCGGGACGAAGGGGTGAAAATCGTCCACGCCACCGACTTCAACACGAACCTGCTCGGCCTCGCCGCGGCGAAGCTCGCCGGAGCGAAAGCCATCGTCAGCCGGGTCGACCTCGGGCACCTGCGCTCAGGTTTCGGCCGCTGGCACCGCGAGGCGGAAAAGCTCAACGCGCGTTTCGCCGATCTGGTGGTGGCCAACGCCGACGCGGTCCGCGAGGTCTGCATCCGCGACGAGGGCGTGAAGCCCGAGAATTGCGTGGTGGTGCGGAACGGCATCGACCTGCCTGCGTTCGACAAGGCGATGGCGGCTCCCCTGTCCGCACCGTTGCCGGAAGGCCGGCTCGTGGCGGTGATCGGGAACCTCTGGCCGGTGAAGGGACATCGCACGCTCGTCGAAGCGGTGGCCCGGCTGCCGCAGGACTTCGCCGACGTGAAGTTCGTCTGCGCGGGCGAAGGGCCCGAGCGCGAGTTCCTCACCGCGCGCATCGCCGAGCTCGGGCTGCAAGAGCGCATCGTGCTCTTGGGCCATCGGCTGGACGTGGCGGCCATCCTCGGCCGGGCCACTGCGGCGTGCCTCTGCTCGAAGGCGGAAGGGCTCTCGAACGCGTTGATGGAGGCGATGGCGGCGCGGCTTCCCATCGTGGCGACCGACGTGGGCGGCAACCCGGAGCTGGTGCGCGAGAACGGCTTCTTGGTTCCGTACGGAGATGCGGAAGCGCTGGCGGACAAGCTCGTACAGGTGCTGCGCGATCCGGCGGCGGCCGCGGAGATGGGCCGGCTCGGGCGCAAGCGGGTGGAGTCGGAGCTGACGCTCGAGCAGATGGCGGAAGGGCACGGCGCGCTGTACCGGCGCGCGCTCGAAGGGACGGCTGCCGCTGAAGAGCAGACTGCGGCGGCGAAGGCAGCCTAAAAAGCCGAGCACGGGCTCGTCCGGGTTTTCGTCGTCGGAACTCGCGCTCGTGCTGGTCCAGGTTTTCGTGCACGGGATTCCAGCACGGCGCTGTTCCGGCACAAAAACGAGGACGAGGACGCGAACGGCGGAACTCGCCTAAGCCCGGCGCGTCGTTCTACAGTCGTTCCGCCCTATGTTCGCGCGCGCCCTTTCGCTCTATCGCCGCCATTTCGGCGCGCTCATCTTGATGGGTGCGCTGGCGATCGCCCCCGCTTCGCTGCTCGCGGGTGGATCGCTTCACGCGGTGGTGCCGCGGCTGTCCAACCAATCGGAAGGGCCTCCGGAGAAAGGGCCGCGGCCGGAGGGATTGGCGGCGGGCATGCAGCGCTTCGGGTTCCCGCACATCGAGCCGGCTCACCCGATCGATGCGTTGACGGCAGTGCTGCCGGTCCTCTACGCGACTTTCTCCGGAGTGCTGCTGCTCGCCTTCGGCGCTTGCCTCGCGCTCGCCGCCTTCTCCGCTGCGGTGTTCGACGAGAAGTTCTCCGTCGCCCATGCCTGGGGCCGTGCGCTGTCCCGGCTCGGGCCGCTCTTCGCAACCATCCTGCTCTCGGGGCTCCTGATCGCCATCGGCTGCGTGCTGTTCTTTTTGCCCGGCGCGGCGCTGGCAGTCGGTCTCGCGTTCGCGATTCCGGCCGTGATGCATGAGCGGCTGTCGGGGCGGGCGGCGTTGCATCGCTCCTGGCATCTGGCGCGCGACCATTGGCCGGCGATGCTCGGCTTTCTCCTGCTGCTCGCGCTCTTGAGCGCGGCCGCGTCGGCGTTGGCGCAGTTGACGCCGGACGGACCGTTGCAGGCGGTGGTGGCGACGGTGTTTCGCTGTCTGACCTGGCCGTTGCCGCTCGCCGGCCTCGCGGTTGCGTACGAGGCGACGCGACCCAAAGCCGCCGCTGCCTCGAGCACCGGCGCGCGGTCTTTGCCGTGAGGGCGTCGCGGCTCGAGGTTCAGCGCAAGAGGCTCTCGACGTAGTCGCCGATGGCGAGCGCCGAGGTGAGTCCGGGCGAGTCGATGCCGAAGAGGTTCACGAGCGACGGCGTGCTCCGCTCGATGACGAAGTCGTGCGCGGCCTTGCTGAGCTTCGGGCGGATGCCGGTGTAGCCGGGCCGCAACGCCCCTTCGGGAAGACCCGGCCAATAGCGGCGGATGACGTCTTCAAAGGCGCCCTGCCGCGATTCGTCGAACGAGTAGTCGACGCCGTCGATCCATTCGACGTCCGGGCCGAACCGCGTCTGGCCGGCGAGATCCAGCGTGACATGCACGCCGAGGCCGCCGACGATCGCGATCGGATAGACGAGGTGCGTGAACGGAGAGCGGCCCGCGAGCAGGAAGTACTGGCCCCGCGCAAACATCGCGGCAGGCGGCTGCGGCGCGCCTTCGATGGAGGCCGCGACCGCAGGCGCCCACAAGCCGGCGCTGTTCACCGCGACCTCGCAGCGCAGCTCGAAGTCGGCCTCTCCCGAGACGCGCAAGACGGCGCCTTCGCGGCTGGTCGAGCCGCTCTCGACTCGCGCGTTGAGCGCCACGGCGGCGCCCGCCTCGGTTGCCTCCCGGCGCAGCGCGGCCATCAGGCCATGTGAGTCGACGATGCCGGTCTTCGGGCTAAAGACCGCGCCCGCGCAGCGCACTTCCGGCTCGAGCGCCCGCGCCTCCTCCGCGGTGAGGAGCCGCAGCTCGGTCGTGCCGTTGTGCCGGCCGCGCTCGACGTATCCCTCGAGGATGGGCAGCTCCGACTGGTCGGCTGCGACCACCAGCTTGCCCGGCACGCGCAGCCCGACGCCGTGCCGTTCCGCATACGCGAACAACTTGTGCCGGCCTTCCTGGCAGAGGCGCGCCTTCAGCGATCCGGGCGTGTAGTAGAAGCCCGCGTGCACGACTTCGGAGTTGCGCGAGCTCGTGTGCATGCCGGGCTTCTGCTCCGCTTCGAGCAGCACCACCTCACGCCCGGCCAGCGCGAGCGACCGCGCGATGGCGAGCCCCACCACGCCGGCACCGATGACCGCGACCTCGACCTGTTCCACGGTGCGATCATACAGCGCGAGGTTGGTCGGACGTAGTGCCCGGGGGCGTTACGGGGGTGGAACCCCCGTACAAGCGGAGCCGCGCCAGCGGCGGAGCGCCACGAAAATTCAGCTCAGTC
>DASXHM010000268.1:0-14413 GCA_036488495.1 Myxococcales bacterium
GAAAGTCAGCCTGATCGGGTGGTCGTGGGGCGCGATGACTTCCGGCTACTACACCTCGCTGCAACCGGAGAAGGTGAAGAAGCTGGTCCTGTACGCGCCGCTGTACGACAACCCGATGCACACCAACCTGGGCGCCGGCTCGGGGCTGCAGAACAAACGCGAGCCATTTGAATTCAATTACGCGATGGGCGCGTACCGGCTCGGCTCGGGCGAGGCCAACAACAAGCGCTGGGACGGCGAAATCCCGGTTGCGGACAAGAGCGAATACCGCGAGCAAGGCGTGCAGGATGCCTTCAACGCCGCGGCGCTCGCGACCGACCCCACCAGCAACACGCGCAATCCGCCGTCATTGCGCGCACCCAACGGCGTGCTCGAGGATTCGTTCTACCAGGCGACGGGCCGGATGATGTGGAACGCGGCCAACATCTACGTGCCGACCCTGGTCATCGGCGGAGTCGACGACACCTGGAGCTTCTTGAACGACCGCGATGGGTTGATGCGCGATCTCGTCAATGCGCCGCAGAAGAAGCTCGTCAACATTCCCCACGCGACGCACTTCGTCCTGTTCGAGAAGCAGCGTTTCCGCTTCTACGACGAGGTCGATTCCTTCCTGCGCGGCAAGGTCGCGCAGCAGCCGTGAGCGCCGGGCAGCCCTGAAGCGAGAGGAGACCACCATGCCGAAACCACCTTTGCCGCCGTTCAATGCCGAGACCGCCGCCAAGAAGGCACGGCTCGCCGAAGACGCCTGGAACAGCCGCGACCCGGTCCGCGTGGCGGGGGCCTATACCGAGGACAGCCGCTGGCGGAACCGCGCCGAGATCTTCCAGGGCCGGGAAGCCATCATCGCGTTCCTGCAGCGCAAGTGGAACAAGGAAGTCGAATACCGGCTGATCAAGGAAGTGTGGGCCTTCACCGACCGGCGCATCGCCGTCCGCTTCGTCTACGAATCGCATGACGACAGCGGCAATTGGTACCGTTCGCACGGGAACGAGCAATGGGAGTTCGACGACGAAGGGCTCATGCGCAGGCGGGAAGCGAGCATCAACGACATCCGCATCGCCGAGAGCGACCGGCTCTTCCGCTGGCCCCAGGGACCGCGGCCCGAAGGCCATCCGGGCCTCACCGAACTGGGTCTTTAAGGCACGCTTCGGAACGCGGCGAGGCCGCCGTCGGTCGGGACGAAGAGGATGGGCGGCTCGTGCATCTTGTCGATGGACATCCGACCGATCTGCTCTCCGGGAAGGCCGTCGCTCACGGTCAAGCGATGGCCTTTCTTGTCGCCCGGGTTCCAGACCAGAAGCCCGCTCGAAGGGAACCCGAGGACGAGGCGGCCGTCTGACAGCGCCTGGATCTCGAGGATGTTGAACTCAGCCGCGCCGAGCGCGGTTGGATCGAAGTGGGTGAAGTGCTTGCCGTCCCAGGCGGCGAGCCCGTAGGTGGGGCCGCGCCAGGTTTCGTTGAGCGTCTCGCCGGAGACGAACCAGACGATGCCGTCGGGTGCCACCGCGACCCCGCGCAGGTTCACCGGGTCGCCTTCGATGGGCGGATCGAACACCGGCTCGCTGCCCGGATAGGGATCGCCGAAGGCGGGATCGAAGGGATTGAACGGCGACCAGCTCTGCACCCAGGTCTGGAGATCTTCGCGGAAATGAATGGCGCCGGCATTGGTCAATCCGGCCATCCACAGCCGGCCGTCGTCGCCCAAGGTGAGGCCGAACCAATCGCCGAAGGTCGAGGCGCGGTTCGGATCCGAGCACGGCCCGCCGACGCAGACCCACGGGTGGACGTGGTCGGCGTACCAGACCTTCTCGTCGGTGGTGTTGAACGGATCGTCGACGAGGTGGCGGGGCGGGAAGTATTTGGCCGGGACGATCCGGGTGATGCCGTGATTGGAACCGACGTAGAGGTTTCCCGGGTGTTGGAAGTGGTCATAGACCATGCTCATGATCGTGCGCGTCTCGAAGAAATGTCCGTCGTTCGAGTTGCGCAGATCGTAGCGATTGACCTTCAGCGTGCCGTCGGGCTGGAGCAGCACCTGGTCCATCTTGCCCATGTGCGCGGCCGGGTCGACGTTGGTGTGCGCGCCGGGGGTGTTGCCGGCGTTGGTGTCGTGGAAGTAGTAGCCGACGAAGCATTCACCTTGAGCGCCGCCTTCGACGAGGGTGATGTCGGGCGGCTCGGTGAAGCCGGGCCCGTAGTGCAGGCCGTCCTTGGCGGTGTAGCGGTGGAAGGTCTTCGCGCCCGGCGGCAAGAGGTACAGCGCCTTGTTGGTCACGACCCACAGGTTCTCGCCTTCATCGACCGAGGCGGAGACGGGCGCTTCCAGCAGTCCTTGGGATGCGCCGTAGACGGTCAACTGCGCCATCGAGAAGGGTCCCTCGCCGAGGCCGCCAATCCGGTGCGGATCCTTGGCGGGCGGCAACGTCTGGGCGGGCGGAGGCGCGGGCGCCGTCGGAGGCTGCGCGGTGGGCGCCTGTGACGGAGGCGGATCCGCAGGCGGCGCGACGCTCGCGGACTCCGTCGCACCCTTGGCGCAAGCCGCCGCAACGACCAATACCAAACAAAGGTTTCTCATCCCCCGACCCCTTCCCCACGCGACCGCATCGCGGTCACGCCCCAGTGGCAAGGGTTCGCACGGCAGGTCGCCGGCGCAAGCGGTCGCCTGCCAGACGGAGTGCCTCAGCTTCCGCAGACGCTCAGGGGGTGGGCCGCACCTCAGGGGGTGGGCCGCACGCGATAGATCTTGCCGTTCATGTCGTCCGCCACGAACAAGCTGCCCTGCGCGCCGACGGCGAGGCCGGTGGGCCGCCCGGTGCGAGTGACGCCGTCGGCGAGTTGGTAGCCGCCGATGAACTCGCTGAACTGCGCGTTCGCGTCGGACCAGTTGGCGGGGTGCGCCGGGACGTCGCCGTTCATCGCCACGAAGGCGACCCGCGGCGGGCTGAAGTACTTGTCGTTCATCGTGTGCCAGGAGCCGTGGGCGGCGAGGTAGAAGCCCCGGTTCGCGGGCGGAAAGGCGTGCGCGCCGGTCTGGTTCGCAGGGTAGAAGACCGCGCCGATCCAGGTCGAGTACGCGGGCAGGCCGAGAAGCGGCGTCACCGTTTGCGAGCAGTCGGCGTTCGCCGCGTACGGGTGCTGGTTCTCCTCGCATTGCGGCCAGCCATAGTCGGCGGTGCCGGGATGGAGCGAGACGGCGTCGAAGAATTCGAAGGGATGCCCGAGCGGCAGGCTGTCCTGACCGGCGCCACCTGCCCAGACGGTGCCGGTGGCGGGATTGGTGGCGAGCGCGATGGCGTTGCGGATGCGCGTCGCCTTGCGCACCACGTTCGAACCGTCGAAGTTCATGGTGAGGATGACGGCGCGGGTCGGGTCGCTTTCGACGCACGAATTGCACGACGAACCAACCCCGACGTAAAGCGTGCTGCCGGAGACCGCGACCGAAGTCGTGATGTGGACATCGCCGTCGGTCCCGGAATCGCCGGCGGTGCGGACGCTCGCGATCTTCTTCGGTTGCGCAGGCGGATGGCCTGCGGCGTACGGGGCCGACCACACGCCGTGCTGAGAGGCAACGAAGAGCGTGCTCGTCGCCGGGTCGAAGGCGACGCTCTGCACCGGCGCGTCAGGGATGTCGAAGTACACAGCCGGCGGCGAGGGCGTCCCTTCGGCATTGGCAATCAAGAGGACCTTCGTATCCAAGGTCGCGACCAGCAGATCGCCATTCGGCAGCGCCGCCATCTGCCGTGCGACAGGAATGGTAGCGATGACTTCCGCGGAGAACCCCGCCGGCAAGGTCAGGCCCGCGGACACGGCGGTTCCGGCGTCGCCGGTCGTGGCAACGCCGGCGTCCGCAGCGGCTGGACCGATGTTCGACTGCCCGGAATGGCGGCCGGCGCAGGCCAACACCGTCATCGTCATCGCGAGGAGTGGTCGCCGCATCCGCGCAATCTAACGGGTGCGGCGGCGCGCCGCTCGACCGCTCACTTCAGCGCGTTCGGCGGCGCACGCGGTCTTTCAAGCATCGCACCAAGCGCCGGACGCTTCGTTGACGCGCTCGCTCGCTCAGGGTACCGGGAAGCGGTCGTCCAACCACTTCAGGAGGGGTTCCCAATGCGGAAGCTCGTTTCCGTCTCCGTCTTCGCGGCAGCGATCCTTGCGTCGCTCAACGTCTCCGCCGCGCCTTACGGCACGGCGGGGTGCGGTCTCGGCTCGATGGTGTTCGGCGATCAGCCGGGCATCGTCCAGATCTTCGCCGCCACCACCACCGGCATCTTCGGCAGCCAGACGTTCGGCATCACCACCGGCACGTCGAACTGCCAGGACTCCCTCACGCGCCGCGCCAGCGTGAAGGTGTTCATCGAGACCAACAAGGAGGCGCTGGCCAAGGACATCTCGCGCGGGCAGGGCGAGACGTTGAAGAACCTGGCTACGCTCGCCGGGTGTGCGGACGCTCCGCTTGCGTCCGCCACGCTGCAGAAGAACTTCAATCAGATCTTCCCCAGCGAGAAGGCGTCGCCGGAGCAGATTTCGGAGAGCATCCTGTCGACGCTCGCCGCGAAGCCGCTCGCCTGCGCGAAGGTGAGCTGAGCCTCTGAAGAGGTCCGCCCGGATGTTCCGCACCAGCGCATCCGGGCGGCTCTTGCCGCTCCTGTTGTTGTGCGCGCTCCCCGCCCGCGCGCAGTCCCGCGACACACAGGTCGCGGCATCAGTCGACGGGAACGTCGCGGAGTCGGTCGACGCGCTGGTGGCGCGCGCGGCCGCGCTCGGGCTGGCGCAGGATCCGCAGTGGCTGCGGCTCGGCCACTGGGAGAAGACGCTCTTCGGGCATTGGCAAAGCCTCGCCCAGGGCACCGAGTTCTTCGTCGCCAAGGAAGGCGCGCACGACCCCGCCGCGGAGCTCTCCGCAACGCTGCGCGCGCTCTATGGGCAAGTCGCGCTCACGCCCGACCAGGTGAAGCGCGGCATCGTCCCCGCGCAGTGCCGCTACCCGGCCCGCGCGGTGTGGCTGGTGCAGAAGCTCAAGTTCAATCCTCCGCAGGCAAATTGCGAGCGGCTGGCCGACTACTTCATGCGGCTCGCCCCGCAGTCCGCCAGCATCGTCTTTTCTTCGTATTACATGAACAACCCTGCGTCCGCGTTCGGTCATACCTTCCTGCGCATCCACCGGCGGGACGACGCGGTGGCCGCGGAGAAGCGGGAGCTGCTCGACACCGGCATCGACTATTCCGCCGCGCCGGACACGAGCAACCCCATCTTCTATGCCGTGAAGGGCCTGTTCGGCCTGTTCAAGGGCGAGTTCCACCGCTACCCCTACTATTACAAAATCCGCGAATACAACGATTACGAGTCCCGCGATTTGTGGGAGTACGAGCTCGATCTGTCGCCGCAGGAGCTGTGGATGCTCTGCGCGCACATCTTCGAGCTCGGGTCGGCCTGGTTCCCCTATTATTACACCCGCGAGAATTGCTCCTATCTGATCCTGGCGGCGCTGGAGGCGGTGGCGCCGCGGCTGCATCTCTTGGAGGCGGTGAAATGGCCGGTGCTTCCCGCCGACACGGTAAAAGCGCTCTTCCATGCGAAAGGGCTGGTGCGCGACGTCCGCTACCGGCCGAGCGCCATGACGCAGCTCCGCGCCCGCATCGCAGGCATGCCGCGCGAAGAGGTCCGCGCCGTCGAGCGCCTGGCCACCGACGCGGAGACGCCGCTCTTGGCGTTCGCGCCTGAACAACAGATCTGCATCTTCGACGCCGCCGCCGATCTGGTGGACGTCCGGTACGCGAAAGAGCTGGTGGCCAAGCCGGACGGCGAAGGCGGCAAGCTCAAGCAGCGCATCCTGGAGAGGCGCGCGCTGATCCGCATCCCCAGCCCGGAGCTGCAGATTTCGCCGCCGCTCGACAAGCGTCCCGACGCAGGCCACGGCTCAGGCAGGGTGGATGCGTCGGGCGGCGGTTCCAGCGACCGGGGCGGATTTGCGGCGGTGGGGTTCCGGCTGGCGCTGCACGACCTGGCGGATCCGCCGGACGGCTACCCGGAGCTGTCGCAGATCGAGTTCTTTCCCTCGCAGCTTCGCTTCTATCCGCGGGGCGGCTCGCTGCAGGTCGAGCGGGTGGACTTCCTCGATGCGGTTTCGCTGCACGCGATGTCCGCGCTGGACAAGTCCTTGTCCTGGCGGGTGCGGGCGGGGGCGATGCGGCTGCGCGACGGCGGCTGCGATTGCCTCGTCGGCGGGTTCGAGCTCGGCAGCGGCTTCACCTTGGCGACGGCGTCCGATCGGCTGGCGTTCTTTGCGCTGGGGAACTTTCGCGCCGATTCCGGACCGTCGCTTCAAGGGCTGCACGCGTTGCCGGCGCTTCGCGCTGGAGTAGGTCCGACGGGAGGCTTGCGGCTCCGCCTCGGCGACGAGGCGGTCTTTCTCACCGATGCTTCCTGGACGTACTTTCCCGCCGCGATCTCGCGCACGTCGTGGTCCGTGCAGTCGTCGTTGCGGCTGTTTGCGTTTCACGCTTTCTCGCTCGGCCTGGACGGGCGGCTGCAGCCGAATGCGCAGGAAGCGTCGCTGACCTTGTACGCATACTATTGATAGGGCCCTCGGGCTCTATCGAGCTCATTCGTGGATGTGGCGCTGCAGGTGAGGCACGAGAAGCTGCGCCGTCTCCCGCGGCGTCTCGATCATCGGCAGGTGCCCCACCTTGGGCAGGACGTGCAGCTTCGCGCCGCGGATCCCGGCGGCCAGCGCGGCCGACTCGGCGCGGGAGATGAGCTGATCGGTTTCGCCGGCGATGACCAGCGTCGGCCACTTCCATTGCCCGAGCTCGGCCGTCCGGTCCGGGCGCGCCGCCATTCCGCGCAACGCGTCCGCGACGCCTTGCGCGCTGGCGCGGGTCGCAAGTGAACCGACCCGCGCGAGCACAGTCGCATCCGCATCGGGGGCGACTAGCTTGGGCACGAAACCGGCAGTCACGGCCTGCGCACCCTTCTCCTGGGCGAGCGCGGCCTGCGTCTCGCGGTTCGAGCGCGCCTCCGGCGCATCGGCGTTGGCGCGGGTGCAGAGGAGGGCGAGGGACGAGAGCCGCTCGGGATGGCGTTTCGCGAAGGCCATCGCCGCGTAGCCTCCCATCGAGCAGCCCGCGATCGCCGCACGCTTCGCTCCCAGCGCATCGAGCGCGCAGGCGGCTAGATCGGCGAGGTAGTCCATCTGCAGCGTCGAGCCCAGTGGCGGCGTTCCGCCGAAGCCGGGGGCATCGAGCGCGGCGGCGCAAAGGCCGGACGCGGCACAGGCGACGAGCATCTCTTCCCAGGCGTCTGCATGCAGCGGAAAGGGATGTAGGAACAGGGCAACTGGCGCGCCGGACGGTCCTTCGACGCGCAAGAGCGCGGGGCGGCCTTCGTGGAGGATGGCGAGGTGCATGCCGCGCACCCTAGCGTCCCGCGCGCACGTGCGCGACTGCTCCGCGGCGGCTACTGTCCAACCACCGCGATTGCGCCGCGGACCATCTTCATCGGGCAGGCGAAGGCGAGCTCTCCCGAGGCCGGCGCGGTAGCCCGCACCTCCACCGTCGCGTCGAGCGGCAGCATGTGCCGCACCGGATCGCCTTGGACGTCGACGGCATCCGCGCAGGTCTCGGCCACCTTGCGGGTGATGCGCAGCACCACTTTCTGCCCGGGCGCCACGGCGATGCGCGGCGGCTCGAAGCCCTTGTTGGTCACCGCCACGTCGAAGGTCTGCGGCGCGTCGGTCTTGACCGGGCGCTTCGAGCAAGCTGCGAGCACGAGGAATGCTGCGAGGAAGAGACGCATGACGTCATTTCTGCCGCCCGCGTTTGCCGAAGCAAGCGAATCCACCAAGCGCCGAAGCGAGCGTGTTGGGCCCCGAGGCTGGACTTCTGGTTCCGGAGGCCACCACACGAGCCCCACCGAGCCCATCCGCGGACCGCCATTTTTCAAGCCTCCAACATTTGGTGTACCGTCATCCGGTGGACCGCCGGACGCCGTTGCGGGTGCAACCCCTCTTCGATTCGCGCAGCACCGCGGCGCGCCTGCGCCGTTTGTTGTCGCCCCGGTGGGTCGCACGGCGCGTCGCCGCGACCGCCTTCGCGATGCGCAACCCGGACGCGCCGCTTCTCGCCACCGACGCGCTGTTGGTCGCCGACCGCTGGCTGCGCAAAGAACACTTCGCCTTCGAATGGGGCAGCAGCTTTTCCACCGCCTGGCTGGCGCAGCGCGCGGGAAGGGTGGTCGCGGTCGAGCAGGATCCGCTCTGGCACAGCCGGATGCAGTCGCTTCTGGCCGCAAAAGGCCTCGCCGACGCGGTGGAGCTGCGGCTTGCACCGGGGGACGAGTACGTCGCGCAGATTCAGCGGTTCGCCGACGACTCGATCGACTTCGTGCTTGTCGACGGGCCGAATCCGGCGCAGTCCTTGGCGGCGTCGCTGCGCAAGCTCAAGCACGGAGGCATGCTGGTGGTGAACGGCGCGCACCTGCTCTTGCCTTCCGACAGCACCACTCCCGACGCGCGGTCGCGCGCCGACGGTCCGCACGCGGACCTCGATCCGGCGGAGCTGGTCGAGCTGATGCGCTGGCGGCTCAAGTGGGAGAGCGACGGGGTCAACGACACCGCCATCTTCTGGAAGCCCTGAGTCAGTCGACGAAGCTGCGCGCCATCGGCAGGGTTTCGCCGGGCAGGCCGAGCAATTCGCGCAACGGCAACGACGGATCGAGGGGGCGGCGCGGCTTTCCTTCGCGCAGCTCGTAGCGGTTGCGCCGGCCCTCGCGGGTGCGGACCAGGTACCCTTCGTGCTCGAGCTCGGCGACGATGCGTTGCACCGCGCGCTCGGTGATGCCGATGCGCTCCGCCACTTCGCGCAAGGTCAGCATCGTGAACAAGGACAGGCAGCGCAGGACATACGCGTGATTGGTCAAGAACGCCCACGTCGGCTCGCTCATGCGCGCATCCTGCATCAATGAGAACGAGCGTCCACAAATCACCCGCTCATCTCGATCGGCGCAGGATTGAAAGCGCGTCAATGCGAAGCGCCGCGCGCCCAGGCGGCGAGCGAGTCCTTGCGTTGCCCGATCTCGATGGCGATGCGCGCCGGATCCACCGACACCACCACCAGGTTCGCCGCCGAACGAACCCCCGGCGGCACCGGAATGTCTCCGCGCAGAGGGAGATAGCCGGGAACGCGCGCCACCAGGAGCCCTTCGATGTTCTTGTCGGCGAGTCGCTCGGCGAGCTTCTGCGCCGCCTCGGGAGCACCCTTCCGGACGGCGAGCGCGGTCGGCCAGACGAAGGTGCCGATGCTGCGCTGGTTCGGATAGACGACCACGACGCGGGCTGCGCTGGCGGCGGCCTGGGCTGCCTCGTCGCTGGCGAGCAGGCCGACGACAGCCTTGCCTTGCACGACCGCGGCGCGGACCTGCGCGTCGTTGTCGTAGATCTGCGGCTGGTTCTGGGCGAGCGCGTCCAGCCAGGACCGCATCTTCTCCTCGCCGAAGGCCTGGTAGAGCGCCGCGAAATGCGCCAGCGCCATTCCGGTTGCGGGCGTCGCCAGCGCGACTTTTCCTTTCAGCCACGGCTCCGTCAGCGTCTGCAGCCGCTGGGGTGCTGCGTGCTCGTTGTGGAGGCCGTCCTGGTTGACGAGCAGCACTTCGGCCCGCCCCCCGATGGCAACCCAGGTGCCGCCGGGATCGCGCCAGAGCGGCGGCACGTCCTTGGCCGCCTGGGGCGCCGGATCGAGCTCGCCGTGCTCCGTGGCAGCGAGCGGGCCGTAGGGATCGCTGTCCCAGCGGATGTCGGGAGTGGGCGCCGCCTGCTCGCGCGCGAGCGCAGTTGCTCCTTCTTTCGCACCCGCGATGCGCTCCGCCCGCGGGCCGCCATTGCGCGCGATGAGCTGGAGCGCGGTGTCGATCATCGCGGGGTTCAGATCGGTCGCGAGGCGCACTTCGGCCGGGCCCGACTGCGCGGCGGGCTTGCAGGCAACGACGGCAAGGACAAGGGCGACGACCGTCCGGGCAGGCATGTTCGGCCCCCGGTAGAAGATCAACCGAGCTTCGCCGTCAAGCCTGCCCGAGCAGGTCACGGAGCCGCGTCTCCGCGGAGGTGTTCCCCGTCAATTCGAGCAACGGCAAAAGCTCCGTCCAGATTAATGGAGCGTTCAGGGCGGACTGCCTCGCGATGATGCCGCGCACGTCCTCCCAATCTTTTTCACGCCCCGCGAAGACCTTGTGGACGATCAGATCCTCCGCTGAACAAGTTCGCAGCCCCGTCCCGCCGCCGAGGTCGAAGAGGCTGCTTCGCTCGATGGTGCGTTCTTCGAAAGGCATCGCGCCGAGGGAAATGTCGAGCGGCACGCCATTCGTCGCCTTGAGCAGCAAGACCCGATTGCGCAGCGCGAACTCCTTTGCATCCGACAGTCGCCCGGAAAAGATGTCCAGCAGTTGTTCGACGATCCGTTCCTCACCGCCGAAGCCAGTGAGCAACGTCATGTCCACATCGCGAGTCATGCGCGGCTCGCCCCAGCGCTGGACGGCGAGACCTCCGATGAAGCAAAACTCGAAGTGCGCCGCCGTGCATGCCGCCTGGATTTCCGCCGCAGCGGCAAAGATTGGATTCAACGCCGTTCCCGGCCGACGCGCGCAAAGCGGCGCTGCTGTTCGACGAGGCCGGAAGTCTTCCATCGGTCGTCCGGAACGGCTGCAGGGAGCGACAAGAGGGCGTCGATCGCGAGGAGCGCGTCCGCATCAGACAAGGCGCGCAATTCGTCGCGCCGAATCTTCTCCAGCTCGACGGCGGCGTTCTGCCACTGCCGGAGCCACTGTTGCGCGAAGTGAGGCTGCCGCTCTGCCATACGGGCACGCATTCTACACCGTTGCAAAGCACTCCAGGACCGCTCACCGGTCGGTCGATTCTCATCTCGCCGGTTGATCGGGTCTCGCCGTCAAAGCGCGCGCAGGGCTTCCGCCGGATCGACGCGGGTCGCGCGGGCGGCGGCGGCGAAGGTGGCGAGGATGGCGAGTGCGCCCAGCGCGAGGGGCACCAGCACGAACGTCGCCGGATCGATGGGCGGCACGCCGAAGAGATACCCGCGCAACAGCGGCGCAGCGAAAGCGCCGGCGACGATGCCGAAGCCGGCGCCGAGCGCAACCGTCAGGAACGACTCGCGCACGAGATCGGCGACCAGCTTTCGCGGGGTCGCGCCGAGCGCCTGCCGCACACCCAACTCGCGCGTCCGCTGCGCGACCAGGTACGACGTCACGCCGTAGATCCCGGCGGCAGCGAGGAGCGAGGTCGCGAGCGCCATCGCGGAGAGCAAGAGGAGCGCGAAGCGGCGCAGCGACAACGACGCCTCCACCCGCTCGTCCATGGGCTCCGGACGGACGATGGGGACCTGGCTGTCGACGCGCGAAACCGCCTCGCGCACGATTGGTTCCAGCGCGCCCTTGCCGCGCACGGCGAGCGCGAGATTCGGCCAGCCGACCGCGCCGAGGGGCCGGAACGCCTCCGGCCGGGGATCTTCGTCGAGCGCGGCGTGGCGCACGTTCCCCACCACTCCGACGATCTCCGCCGGAACGGTTTCGCCCCAGACCAGGATGCGCTCGCCGATGGGTGAGCGGCCGGGAAAGGCGCGGCGTGCAGCGGCCTCGTTGACGACGGCCACGGGCGCCGCGCCGGGCTCGAGATCCTGCGCGGTGAACGTACGTCCCTCGCGCAAGGGGAAACGCAGCGCCTCGAAATAGCCGTCGCTCGCGAGCCGCAGCTCGGTCGGGAACGCTTCCTTTTCGCGGCCTGGGACGGTCAGGTCGCCGATGGTGTTGCTGGGCGAAAGCGGCAGCCGCGAAACCAGGCCCGCCGCATCCACGCGCCCGTTCGATCGCAATTCCCGCAGCAGGTCCTTGGCGAAGCGCGCTTGCGATGCGCGGTCGGGGTAGCGCAGGTGGGGCAGCGGCAGATCCGCGGCCAGCACCGAGCTCGAGCTGAACCCCGGATCGACCTGCAGGACGCGCAGGAAGCTGCGCAAGAGAAGGCCGGTGCCGAGGAGCAGCACGAGGGACAGCGCCATCTCGAACACGAGCAACGCCCGCCGGAGCCGCGCATGGCCGGCGATGGCGGTCTCGCGGAGCGCATTGGCCCGTCGCGCGTTCAAGGCTGCGAGTGCTCCGAGCGATAGCGCGCAGGCGGCGGCAAGTGCGGCTGCGGCCAGGATGACGATGAAGGACAGCCGCGGCAGCGGCAGCGAGCTTCCCTGCGGACTGCGCGCCACCAGGACCGGCGCGGCCTGCGCCGCGATCACGACGCCGATTGCCGCTGCCACGAGCGAGAGCAGCGCAGACTCGCCAAAGAACAGCTTCCACAAGGAGCCTCGCGTGGCCCCAAGCGCCACCCGTACTGCCACCTCATGGGCGCGCGCGGCCGCTCGGGCGAGGAAGAGTTGGGCCGCGTTCACCCAGGCGACGAAGAAGAGCAGCGCGGCCACCGCGAACAACACCCAGAGTAGCGGCAGCGCTTTTCCATAGAGCTGCTCGCGCAAAGGCACGAGCTGCGCTCCGATGCCTTCCTCTTCATCCGGATGATCCTTGACGAGCCGCGCTTGCACGACTGAGAGCGCGGCTTGCGCCTGCGAGAGCGTGACGCCGGGACGCAGCCTGGCAAGAACGGTGAGGTAATGGCGAGTGCGGTCGTGCTCGGGATCGATCGGATAGGTTGGATGCTCGGGAACGCGCGAGCGCGGCGAAACCCACAGTGCAGCCGAGGCGGGATAGCGGAATGCTTCGCGCGCCACCGCCGAGACGGTGACGGGCTCGCCGTCGATGGAGATGGTTCGTCCGACGATGTTTGGATCGCTGCCGAAGCGAGCTCGCCAGAGGTTTTCCGAGAGCACCGCGGTGCGCGTCCCGGCGTCGAGGGAGGGCTGCCCGAGGAGCGGCGTCGTACCGAGAAGGGCGAAGAAGTCGCTCGAGACGATCGCGCCTTCGATCCGCTCCGGCCGGTCGCCGAGCGCCACGTTGAACCCGCGCGCGCTGACCGCGGCCATTGTCTCGAAGACTTTTGCCTCGCGCTGCCAATCGACGAAGTCCGCGCCGGCCACGGTGATGCGCGATCCACCGCCGTGGATGTCCGTCTGCCAGGCGGTGACGAGCCGGCCTTCATCGGCGAAGGGCAGGGGCCGCAGCACCACCGTGTCCGCAATCTCGACGACGGTGAGGGCAGCGCCAAGGCCGAGCGACAAAACCGCCAACGTCAGCGCGGTAAAGAGCGGCCTCCGCCTGAGCTGCCGAACCGCCACCCGAATTGCGTGCATGGCGCGCACCCTAGCTTGCGCGATTTCGACGTCAACGCCTACCTCGCCCATGAGGGCGCCGCCTCGCGCTATGTCGCAAGGAAAGGCTGGAGCTCGCGCATGATGGACGGTGCGCGGAGCGTGACCACGTCCCAGACAATCCGCTCATCGATGCCGAAGTAGTTGTGCGCGAGCACGTCGCGGAACGCGCACACCTCCCGCCAGCTGATCGCAGGAAGTTGTTTGCGTACGTCCTCCGGCACTTTCTTCGCCGCTTCGCCGAGGATTTCCAGATTTCGCGCCACAGCGTCCCGAGTCCGTTGGTCGGCGACGAAATGTTCGAAGCTCATTCCGGTCGTATAGCTGATGACTCTCCGGCAAGCCTCCAGCATGTCATCCAGGTAGAGCCGCGTCTCACGCGACATCGATTGCCTCGCGCTCGACCACCGGCCGCACGCGCGCTTTGAGCCCCGTCGTCGTCACCAGATCGACGCGGACGCCGAGAGCGTCCTCGAGATGGAACTTGAGGCCCATGTATCGATCCAGCGTTGTCGATCCGTCGAACTCCACCAGTAAATCCACGTCACTGTCCGGCTCGGCCTCGTCGCGTGCCACCGATCCGAACAGCGCCAGGCGGTTCACACCGAAGCGCTCGCGCACCTTCGGTCTCTCGCGGCGAAGAATCTCGAGGGCGTCTCGGCGCAACATCGTGCGAAACATCATACCGCGGGGATTGCGGCGATGTGTACGTCGTTCGCGCACTTTGTCGAGCACGCCGAGTCCCGGTGATATTCAAGAATGATTGGAGCCGACACCCAGATTTGAACTGGGGACCTACGGTTTACGAACCCGCGCCGGATGAGTCGGCTGGTATGGTTTCTGTCTCGGCGGACGTGAGGGGAACGGCGAAAAAGCACGGTCTGGTGGGGGAAGAGTGGGGGATGCGTTACTGCCGCATCGCCGTCGTGATCGCGTCGACGAGCACAGCCAACGCGCTCCTCTTGCGACGCGGCTTGCCCGGTTCTGGAGTGTAGAACGAATCGTCGTCGGCGCCCTCGTGCCTCGTTGCTGTGGCATCCATACGGAGACCGTGCACGTCAGTCATCTCGCCTGTGGCTTGCCCGCGGACGCCGAGGAGG
>DASXHM010000275.1:0-5626 GCA_036488495.1 Myxococcales bacterium
TCTCCTCGGCCTGCGCGAGCGGCGCGCGCTCGTCGCGGGTGCCGTGGATGAGGAGCACCTTCGCTCGAATCTGATCGGCATGGAACGCGGGCGACTGGCGCCGCAGCTCACGGTCGTCGGTGCCCACCGCCACCTTCAAGAACGCGATGCCTTGCCGGCTGTCGGGGATGTCGCCCTTCTCCTTCATCATCACCAGGTCGTAGACGCCCGCGACTCCGACCACGCAGCGGAAGAGATCCGGCGCGAGGACTGCGCTCTGCATGGAAGCGAAGGCGCCGTAGCTTCCGCCGTACGCGCAGACCCGCTTCCCGTCGCCATATCCCTTGCCGATGGCGTAGCGAGTCGCATCGAGGATGTCCTCGATCATGCGGTCGCCCCAATGCCGGTACCCTGCCTCCTGAAAGCGCAACCCGTATCCGCCTGACCCGCGGTAATTGACCTGCAAGACGGCGAATCCTTGGCTCGCGAGAAGCTGCGTCTCCGGCTGGTAACGCCAGACATCGTAGGGCCCGTGCGGCCCGCCGTGGGGGAAGACCACCAGCGGCGGGGGCTTTCCCGGCACGGCGTTCCTCGGCTCGGTGACGAAGCCATGGATCCACATTCCGTCGCTGGCGCGGATGTGGAAGGCGGTCGTCTCCGCCATCTCCTGCGGCTTCACCCACGGGCGCGTGGAGACGATCTCCTCCACCGACAGCTTGGCCACATCCACCAAGAGATACTTTCCCGGATTGCGATCCGAATAGACGAAGACGAGCGCCTTCTTCTCGTCGTCGGTGATGTTGACGATGCGCACGTTGTCATCGGGATAGGCCGCGAGCAGCCCTTTGAGCGCGCGACAGAGCGGATGGTCGGGGACGACGAAGTCCCAGGTGGGAACGTCGGGATCGTATTCGACCGCGAGCAGTCGCTGGTGGGTATCTTCGAGATAGTGGGCCGGGCCGACCCACTCGTTCTTGGAAAGCAGCTTTCGCTCGCCGTTCCTGACGTCGACGGCGAAGACGCCAAAGCCTTTCTCGATTGGCTCGACGACGTAGAGAATCGAATCCTTCGCGTCGAACCGAAGCGGCATCGTGTGGTTCGTGACGCCCGTCAACCGCGAGAGATCGGTCCAAGGGCCGGAAGGGTCGCGGTAGAAGTACTTCGGCTTCTGGTCCGGCGTCCGGCCGTGGGCGATGCGCGGCTCGCCGTTCTCGTCGGTGATGAAGTCCGCGCCCGGCATCGGTCCGACCGTGATCTGGTTCTGCCGCGCGCTGTAGACGTCCACCGCCAGCAGGGTTGCGATCCGGTCGCCTGCGTCGTGGAAGTGGACGGCCTCGACGAGAACTTGCCGGTCGCCCGGGTGCATCCGCGCGAGAAACTCGCCGCCCATCAACTCGGCGTTGTCGGACATGTTCTTCGGGCCGGGGCGATCCCTCGCCGCGCGATAGCCGAAGAGCATCTCGCCGCGGCCGGTCGTCGCATTGATGGCGTAGATCTCTCCGGCGTTTCTCGGCCGCGCGAGTGTTCCGTCGCCCTCGTTCCAGATCCCGACCAGGATGCGTTCGTCGTTCGCCCAGTAGAAGTCGCCGACCGAGCCCGGGTCGGCGCGAAAGCCGGAGATCTGCTTGCGGCTCTTCACGTCGATGACCATCAGCTCGCGGTTGCCGTTTTCGGTGGTGATGGCCGCGACGTACTTCCCGCGCGGCGACAGCTTGGCATCGGCGAACTTCTCGAACCGGACGAAGTCGGCGAGTCCCGCGGTGGAAGCGGTTTGAGGAATTCCGGCTTGTTCGGTGTGCTGGCAGGCGGCGGCAAGGAGCGCGCAAAGCGCGAGGAGACGAAGACGCATGAGCGTGCACATTGAAGCAACCGGGCATTGGATTCAAGCCACCGGCCGGGCCCCGCGAGCCAAGCGACAATCGGGAGCATTTCCGCTTCCGCACACGGCGGCTACCGGGTAGAAGAACTGCAATGGCGGAAAAGCTCGTGGATGTAGGCGGCCTTTCCAAGGCCGCGGCGTGGGCAGCCGTGCGCGAGCAGGCGGAAGCAGTGCTGGCCGGGCTCGACGACGAGGTGGCGGCCATGTCCACGGTCGCGAGCATCGTCCACCACGCCTTCGGCTACCTCTGGACCGGCTTCTATCGGGTGGTCCAGCCGGAGCGGCTCCTGCGAGTGGGCCCCTACCAGGGAACCTTGGGCTGCATGGAGATCGAATTCGGCAAAGGCGTCTGCGGCAGCGCCGCCAAGGAGCGTCGCACCCTCGTCGTCAAGGACGTGCACGCCTTTCCGGGACACATCACCTGCGACGGCCGCTCGCGCTCGGAGATCGTCGCGCCGGTGTTCGACAAGAAGGGCGCGCTCAAGGCCGTCTTCGACATCGACTCGGACCAGGTGGCGGCCTTCGACGACGAAGACCGCGCCGGCATCGAGGCCCTGCTCTCGCTCTTGCGCTGACCGCTCTTCCGTGCTGCGGTGAGAGCCGCCGTCAGTGCTGCGCCGAGAGCACCGGCGCCTTGTCGTCGTCGATGGCCTGATACACGAGCTGCTTGAAGAACTTCCGGTAATAGACCCGCGACGGTCCCGGCGTCTGCGTCATCAACACCGCCACGAGCTGCTCCTTGGGATCCACCCAGAAGAACGTCCCGGCGGCGCCGGCCCACATGAACTCGCCCGCGCTGCCCGGGACCGCCGCAAGGCCCGCCTGCTCCCGCACGGAAAAGCCGAGCCCGAACGTGTAGCCCTTCACCCCGAGAAGGAGCTCGCCCGGCGTCACGCCCGCGTCCTTGATCTTCCCGAGCTGGTCGGAAGTCATCAGCGCAACCGTGGTGCGGCTCAAGAGGCGCGCGCCGTCGAGCTGGCCGCCATTCAGCAGCATCTCGGCGAAGCGCAGGTAATCCATTGCGCTCGTGACGCTGCCCGCGCCGCCGGAGTCGTTCTTCGGCTCGGCGGTGACGTCGATGATGTGGTTGGCAGCGCCGGTCGCGGGATCGTTCGCGAACGGCTGCGCCAGGCGGGAGAGCTTGTTCCTGGGGACGAAGAAGGCGGCGTCGGTCATCTTCAGCGGGCCGAAGAGGCGCTTCTCCAAGAAGTCCGATAGCCGCTGTCCGGACGCCGCCTCGACCACGCGGCCGAGCACGTCCACCGACAGGCTGTACTCCCAAATGTCGCCCGGCTGGTGCGCGAGCGGCGCCTTGGCGAGGCGCTCCACCTCTTCGGCGGCCGTGATGCCGCGCGCCTCGTAGGGCATGTCCGGATGAAGCACTCCGGCCTTGAGATAGGCGTCCTTGACGGGCGCGTTGGCGGTGATCTCGCCGTAGGCGAGACCGGAGGTGTGCCGCAAGAGATCGAGCACCGTCATCTCCCGCTGCGCCGGGACCGTCTCGTAGGTGAGGCGCCCCGAGCCGTCCAGCCTGGGCACGCTGACCTGCATCTTCGAAAACGCGGGGAGGTATTTCGAGACCGGATCGGTGAGCACGATGCGGCCCTCTTCCGCGAGCATCATCGCCGCCACCGCCACGAACGGCTTGGTCATCGAATAGATGCGGAAGATGGCGTCCTTCGTCATCGGCGCGCCGCTCGCCGGATCGCGCGTGCCGAGCGCCTGGAAATAAGCGATGCGGCCCTTGCGGGCGATGACGGCCACCGCGCCGGGAATCCGCTTCGCGTCGATCTCGGCCTGCAGCGCCTTTCCGATCCGGCCGAGCCGCTCCGCCGACAACCCCACTTGCTCGGGAGGCGCGGTCTGCAGCGACTGCGCATGCACTTGCGAGACGGACAAGACAAGGAGCATCGCCAACAGTCGCGGCATCGGTGCCTCCCGGAAGGTCGGACGCAACCTTGGCGCACCCGCACCGCTTCTTCAAGCGCGGCCGTCCGTCCGCGATTCGATGGCGCGGACGACCGCCGCCATGTCTTCCCCGCCGAACCCGAGCGCGAGCGTCTCGCCGTAGAGCGCATGGCAGACGTCGAGCAGCGGCGAAGCGACCCTCGCGCCGCGCGCCGCTTCCGCGATCAATTGGTTGTTCTTCAAGACGTCGGCGATGGCGGCCTGGACGCCGAAATCACGGCGCAGGAGCTTCTCGGCCTTGATGCGCGAGACGCTGCTCGCCATCGGGCCCTTGTCGAGGATCTCGACGAACTTGTGCAGGTCGAGGCCGTGCCGCTCGGCGAAATGCGCCGCCTCCGCGAGGCCCGTCACCATCGTGATGAGGTACAGGTTCACCGCCAGCTTCATCGTCAAGGCCGCCGGCACCCGGCCGCAGAAGACGGCGTCCCGGCACATCGGCGCCAAGAGCGGCCGCACCTGCGCCACCGCGGATTCGGCGCCAGCGAGCATCGCCACGAGCTGCCCTTCTTCGGCCGGCTTGCGGGAGCCGGAGACGGGCGCCTCGACGTAGGCGCCTCCGTGGGCGGCGATGTCTTCGGCGAGCCCGCGCGACCAGGCCGGCGAAGTGGTGCCCATGTGGACGATCACGTGGCCTTCGACGTTCTGGCCGAATCGGCTGGTGCCGCGCCGGAGGACCGAATCGACCACCGCGTCGTTTGCGAGCATGAGGAGCACGATGCGCGCGGCTTGGAAGACTTCGCCCGGCATCGAGACAACCCGCGCTCCGGCCTCGCGGACGCGGTCGCAGCTTCTGAGCGTTCGATTCCAGACCACGAGCTCGACGCCGGAGCGGGCGAGGTTGCGCGCCATCGGCTCGCCCATCACGCCGAGGCCGATGAAGCCGACCGGCTCACTCGTGTCTTGCGCCTTCGCTGTCATCGCTTGCCTCTCCCTTCGAGCAGCGCTTCAGACTTCTGGAAGGCTTCCGCGATGGCTCGCAGCACGGTGCGGACACGCGCTGTCCGATGCACGTCGGCGTGAGCGACGAGCCAGACCTCGAGCATCTCGGGGGGCTCTTCGGCGGCTCGCACCAGCGTGGGGTCCACGTCGGCGAGGAAGCACGGCGCATCTCCGACGCCCATGCCGATCCGGACCGCGTGCAACACCGCGCTGCTGCTGCTGCTTCGCAGCGCGACCGGCAGCTCCGGAAAGCGCTCCTCGATCGGTCGCATGCGCGGGCGGATGGCGTCGCTGAAGGTCACCAGCGCCGCAGGCGGTGTGCCCTTGCGGACGTACGCGGCCATTCCGAAGCGGCCGGCGCGGCGGCAGACCAGGTCCGGCTCGGCAGGGCGGGTGGTGCGGACCGCGACGTCTGCCTCCGCCCGGGCCATGTCCAGCCGCGCGATGGTGGGCAAGAGCTCGATGACGATGCCCGGATTGCGTTCGCGCACCTGCCGGAGGGCCGGAAGCACGAAGTGGATGCCGAGCAATTCCGGCGCGGTGATGCGCACCCGCCCGGCCAGCTTGCGGTCCGCGCCCATCGCCCGGCGCTCGAGCTCGATGGCGGAGCGCTCCATTTCCTCGCTGGACGCTCGCACCGACTCGCCGGCCGGCGTCAGCGCGATGCCGTCGGCGGTGCGCGCGAAGAGCCGCGTGCCCAGCGTCGCTTCCAGCCTCGCCACCCGCCGTCCCACCGTGGTCTCGTCCACCCGCAGCCTCCGCGCGGCGCCCGCGTACGAACCCTCGCGACAGACGGCGAGGAAGAAACGCAGCTCGTCCCAAGCCAGCATTGCCGTCCCTTTCGCAGAAATTGGCCTGCAA
>DASXHM010000339.1:0-2414 GCA_036488495.1 Myxococcales bacterium
ATGCGCTACCTGCTCGACAACCTCGCCACCCGCAGGCCCTCGTCGGTGAAGCTGTGCACGCTCCTGCACAAGCCTTCCCGCGCCCGCACCCGCATTCCCATCCATTACCTGGGATTCGAAGTCGAGGATCGCTTCGTCGTCGGCTACGGCCTCGACGCGACCGAGAAGTATCGCAACCTCCCCTTTATCGGCGTGATCAAATGACGGCCGAGGCGGCGCAGAAGAAGTCCGGCGGCGGCTTCTCGCGGCTCGTCCTCTGGCTCGTGATCTTCCTCTTGCTCGCGGTGGTGTGGTGGCTTGCTTCCGAGCGCAACCAGCACCATTTCCACACCGTCGCGCAGAACGGCTTTCTGGTCATCGAGCGCGGCCGCTTCTTCCCCACCGGCACCGCCGCCTCCGACGAGAAGGCTTACGCCCCCGTCCCCATTCCGCAGGGCGAGAAGGCGCCTTCGGAGATGGAGTTCGACGACCAGAACGCGCTCGATCGGTTCCTCTTCGACGTGCTCTCGAACTGGGCGCAGGTGCTGCAGAAGAAGAACGACACGCGGGCCGCCGCCGCGCTGGTCGAACGCGCGGGAGCCTTGCCGGGCCTGACCGGCGGCCAGGTGCAACAACTCGCGGCGATGAGCGCGGACCTCTCCTGGGACGACGCGCAGCAAGACCTGGTCTCGGCCGAAAAGCTGGTCGAGACGGCGCGAAAGAAGCTCGCGGCGGTGCAGTCGGGGAAGGGATCTCACGCGCTCGACGCGGCGGCGCAGGACCAGGGGCTGCAGACGGTGCAGCGGTCTCTGGAGGCGCTGGCGAAGCCGCCGAAGTGAGGCATCGCGGCCGCAGCCGTGAGACCGCTTAGAGCTCGCCGGTGAAGACCAGCTCCGCCGGACCGCGCATCAGCACGCGTCCGTCCTCGAGCACCCGCAAGAAGAGCGAGCCTCCCGGAAGCGCAACCTCGATGTCCTCGCCGCGCCGCGCCTCGCCGCGCGAGATCGCCGCCGCCGCCACCGCGCACGCTCCGGTGCCGCACGCCTGGGTCAGGCCCGCTCCGCGCTCGTAGACCGCCGCCCGGTAGCGCCCCGGAGCGAGCCGCTCGACGAACTCGATGTTCGCATTCTCCGCCGCGCACAAGGCGGCTCCCGCCTCGCTCGCCAGCCGCGAGACGTCGCCCGCGGAGAAGATCACCCGGTGCGGGTTGCCCATCGAAACCGGCACCGCTTCGAAGCCCGACAGCGCGCGCACTTCTTCCACCTGCGCAAAACCCATCTCCACCTCGACCATGCCGCTCGCGACGCCGGGCTCGCCGGTGCCCTTCGCCTCCACCCGGCAGGGCCGCGGACCTGCGTCGGTGAGGAGCGGAACGGTCACCGAGGCTGCCTGCCTGCCTCCCGCCGTCGCGATCCACAGCGCCGCACAGCGGGCGCCATTGCCGCACATCTCGGGCACCGATCCGTCCGCGTTCTGCACCAGCATCCGCGGGCCGGGCAGGAGCGTCAGCACTCCGTCGGCGCCGATGCCTCGGTGGCGGTCGCACACTTCCACCGCACGCGACGCTTCGAGCGGCTCGCCACCCTCGCGCAGGTCGAAGAGCACAAAGTCGTTTCCCAGCCCGTGGAGCTTGGCGAATTTCACGCCGCGAAGTGTAGCGAAGAGCGCGGCAACTTGCTTGACACCACTCCTGCCCGGAAGGCGATCATCGGATGCGTGACGGGGCACGCCGCCTCCGGCAATTCGATCCTCCGCGGCGATTGAAGTGGTCTAGGGGAGTCGCGTGCCCGGCGATACCGACGAATTGATCGGCCGCAGCATCGGCAGCTATCGGGTGGAGAAGTTGCTCGGCAAGGGCGGGATGGGCTCAGTGTACCTGGGCGTCCATCCGGTCATCGGCAGCAAGGTCGCCATCAAGTTCCTGCACCCGCAGTACAACTCGGACGCCAAGATCGTGGAGCGCTTCTACAACGAAGCGCGCGCGGTCAACGTCATCGGCCACGACAACATCCTCAAGATCCTCGACCTCAGCGTCACCGACGACGGCCTCCATTACTTCGTGATGGAGTTCCTCGACGGAAGAGCGCTGCAGGATCTCCTGCGCGAAGGCGAGCCGCTGCCCTTGGAAGTGGCCGGGCCCATCCTGCTGCAGATCTGCGATGCGCTCGAGGCGGCGCACCAGAAGGGGATCGTCCACCGCGATCTGAAGCCCGACAACGTCTACTTGATCGCGCTCAACGCGAAGCAGAACTTCGTCAAGCTGGTCGACTTCGGCATCGCCCGGGTGACGCCGCAAGAGGGCGCCGGCGCGCCGCGGACCGTCACCGGAATGGTGATGGGCACGCCGTCGTACATGAGCCCCGAGCAGGGATCGGGAGCCACCCGGCAGATCGACGGCAGGAGCGACGTCTATTCGCTGGGCGTGATGATGTTCC
>DASXHM010000345.1:0-7879 GCA_036488495.1 Myxococcales bacterium
GCCGCATGGACGGCAGATTGCGAAGCACAACGGAGGCACGAGCGACATGGCGAACCAGGACGTTCTGACCCTGACCGACGACAACTTCCAGTCCGAAGTGCTGGGCTCTTCCGAGCCGGTGCTGGTGGACTTCTGGGCAGCCTGGTGCGGTCCCTGCCGCGCCATCGCCCCCACCGTCGAGCAGCTCGCCTCCGAGTTCAAGGGCAAGCTCCGCGTCGGCAAGCTCGACATCGACGCCCACCAGAACGTGCCCCAGAAGTACGGCGTCATGAGCATCCCGACCCTGCTCCTCTTCAAGAACGGCCAGGTCGCCGATCAGCTGGTCGGCAACGACCGCGAGAAGCTGAAGGCCATGGTCAAGCGCGCGGTGTAGCGCACCCAACGTCCTGAACGGGACCGCAGATGGCCGCCGGTGGCGGTGTGGCCGGCGGACTTTGTCGCAGCGACCGTATACTGTGCGCAGATGCAGCGCGAACAAGCCATCGCGGCTCTGCGCACTCAATTGCCCATTCTCCGCCGCAATTTCCACGTGCGGCGAATGGCTCTGTTTGGATCCACCGCGCGGGGCGAAGCTCACGACCAGAGCGACCTCGATGTCCTGGTCGAGTTCGACGTCACGCCCACTCTCGACGTCTTCATAGGTCTCAAGTTTTTCCTCGAAGACCACATCGGCCGGAGGATCGACCTCGTCACCCCGGATGCCCTCAAGCCGCGGATGCGCCCAGTCGTCGAGCGCGAGGCGGTCGATGTCGCCTGAAGCAGTGACGTTTGGCGCCGATGCCTTTTCCCACTCGACGCTTCATTTGCGACGGTGACGTTCCGGCGGGTTCAGAACATGAAGCGGCGTAACGACACGTTCAGCAGAATTCCGACGCCGAGCATGTCTGCCAGCACTGACGAGCCGCCGTAGGAGAAGAGCGGCAGCGGCACTCCGACGACCGGCAGCACTCCCGAGACCATGCCCATGTTGATGAAGGCGTGCCAGAAGAACAATCCGGCAATGCCGAGCGCGAGGAAGCTGCCGAACTTGTCGCGGGCCTTGGCGGCAACGTCGAGCGCGGCGAGAACCAAGAACGCGTAGAGCGCGATCAGCAGCACTCCGCCCATGAAGCCGTGCTCTTCCGACCAGACCGAGAAGATGAAGTCGGTGTGCTGCTCGGGAAGGAACGACAACAAGCTCTGCGTGCCTTCGCCCCAACCCTTGCCGCTCCACTGGCCGCTCCCCACCGCGATGACGCTCTGGATGGCGTGGTAGCCGGCGCCCTTCGCGTACGCCTGCGGGTTCAAGAACGTCAGCACGCGCTGCTTCTGGTAGTCCTTCAAGAACTTGTGCCAGGCGAGGACCGACGCGCCGACGCCGGAAGCGAGCATCAAAAAGAGATCTCGCCATTTGACCTTGGCGAACATCACCATGGTCATGGCGATGAAGAAGGTGACGAGCGCCGTTCCCAGGTCCGGCTGCTTCATGATCAGCGCGACCGGAATCAGAATCAGCAGGAATGGCTGCCATAAGTCGAAAAGCCCGTAATGACCTTTTCGCACTCCCGTCTCGTTGCGGGTGAACCAGCGCGCGAGAATCACCACCACCGCCAGCTTGACGAATTCGCTGGGCTGCAGCTGCGCGCCGCCGATTTGCAGCCAGCGCCGCGCGCCCAGCACCTTCTTGCCGGCGAAGGCGACGCCTGCGAGGAGGCCTAGCGCAGCGAAGTAGCCCGGCCAGGCCAAGGTCTGCAGCCAGCGATAATCGACGAAGAGGAACACCAGCATGGCGACGAAGCCGCCGAGCATCCAGCGGGCCTGCTTGAGCGCGAACGGGTCGATTGTATTCTTGGCGGCAGAGGCCAGGTTCCAAACGCCGAGCCCGCAGATGATCAACGTGCAGATCACCAGCGGCCAATGCAGATGGTCGAGCTTTTTTTCGGTGTCGGTGCCGAGCGCCATCAATGCACCGCAGCCGAGGCAGTAACCGTCTCGCCAGTCTTCTGCCGCTTGAGCTGGAAGTACGCTTCCACGACCTTGCTCGCCGCCGGCGCCGCCGCCTCCGCGCCCCAGCCGCCGTGCTCATTCAGGACCACCACCACGATCTCGGGGTCGTCCGCCGGAGCGAAGGAGGCGAACCAGGCGTGGTCGCGCGAGAAGTACGACTGCGATTCGGTCTTGAGGTTCTGCTTGCCGCCCAGCTTGACCACCTGCGCGGTGCCGGTCTTGCCGCCGAAGACGACGTCGCTCAGCTTGCTGCGATAGGCGGTTCCGCCCGGCTCGTTGACGACCGCGACGAGGCCCTTGCGCACCGCCTCCAGATCCTGCGGCCGCACACCGACTTCGCCGTTGTGGCCGTTGCCCACGTCCGGCTCCGGCTTGAACTCCTGCAGCACCTTGCCGTCCGGCGATTCGATGCGCTCGACGATCTGCGGCCGCCACACGTGCCCGCCATTGGCGATGGCCGCATAAGCCACCGCCTGCTGCAGCGGGGTGACGTTGATCTCGCCCTGGCCGATGCTGGCGTTGATGGCGTGGCCCCTCGTGTAGGCGCCGAAGACTTTGATGACGCTCGCGGTGTCCGGGATGATGCCGGGGATCTCGCGGCCGAGATCGAAGCCGGTCGGCTGGCCGTAGCCGAGCCGGTGGGCCATGTCCGAGATGGCGTCGAGGCCGAGCCGGTCACCGAGCGCGTAGTAGTAGGCGTCGCAGGAGTGCTGGAGCGCCTGCTTCACGTTCAGCGCTCCGTGGCCTTGCGGCTTGTCGCAGCGCCAGCGGTGGTTGCCGAGCGTGTAGCCGCCGGTGCAGGTGATGGTGGAGTCGGCAGTGATCTTCTTCGCCTCGAGACCCGCGAGCGAGGTCACCACCTTGAAGGTCGAGCCCGGGTGGTAGTTCTCGTTCATCACCCGGTTGAGCATCGGCTTCAGCGGGTCGTCGTTCATGGCCTTCAGCTCGGCGCGGCTGATGCGGCCCGACATCTTGTTCGGGTCGTAGCTCGGCCGGGAGACCATGGCGAGGACGAAGCCGGTCTTCGCTTCCAACACCACCACCGCACCTGCGCGGCCCGGAAACGCGGCGTCGGCCGCTTCCTGCAGCCGCTCGTCGATGCTGAGAATCAGGTTGTTGCCCGGCGTGGCGGGCACCAGCCGCTCTCCCTCCGGGATGAGCGCTTCCTGCGTATCCTTGTCGAGCTCGCGTCCCTTGGCGTCGACGGCGATGTTCTGCTTGCCGTCTGCCCCGCGCAGTTCCTTCTCCCAGCGCCGCTCGATGCCGCGCCGCCCGATGGTCTGGCCGCGCCGGTACTCGGGATGGTCGTCCATCTCGTCGGGCGTCACTTCGCTCATGTAGCCCAGCACGTGGCCGAGCGACTGCTGCGCGCGGTAGGAGCGGTGCGGCGTCGGGATCAGGTTCACGCACGACATCTCGGTCTTGTGCGCTTCCACCACGTCCACCTGGTCGCGGGGAATGTCGAGCTCGACCAGAAACGGCTTGAACCGTTCCAGCCGGTCCTTCGAAAGCCAGCTCTTCTGGTAATCCGCCTTGATCCGGGCGACGTCCTCGGCTTCGAGGTGCAGGTAGTCCTTCAGCTTGTCGATGGTCTCGTCGCGCTCCTTGCCCTTGCAGAAGGCCGGAGTCATGAAGACGTCGAACGAGGGACGGTTGTCGACCAGCGTGCGGCCATTGCGATCTTTGATCTGACCGCGATCGGCGGGGACAAAGAGCGACTTGCGGAAGTTGGCGATCGATTGGCTGACGTACTCGTCGCCGCGGACGATCTGCAGTTGGTAGAGACGCACCACCAGGACCAGCATCGCGCACACCACCACCAGCGCGCCGAGCGCGGCGCGGGGGCGGATTTCGCGGATGTCTTCCGCGTCGCGCCGGATCAGCATCAGCGGATTCCTCCGGCGGCGGGGCCGTCGACGTGCACGAAGAGCGCGTCGAGGCGGCGGAGGATGGCGAAGACGAACGGCGCGCAGAGCGCGGTGCCGAAGGCGGACCAAAGCATGGTTCCGGTCTGCAGTTGAACGCCGGTGCCGGTGAAGAAGCCCAGCACGGCAGAGGCGACGAGCGAGTGGCCGACGGCGGTGCCGAAGGCGACCAGCGCCGCCTGCAGGCCGCTGTCGGTCTTGAGGCCGCTCCCCACCGTGCGCAGCACGACGAAGGTGAGCACCGCGAGGAACGTATAGAGGAAGGGCGGCGTCGCCGAGGTCAAGTCTGCCAGATACCCCGCCACGCCAGACAGGGCTGCGCCTTCCATCACATCGTCGTGCACAGCAAGATAAAGCACGGCGACGAGCAAAAAATCCGGACGGGCCGCGTGCAGGTGCAAAAGGAACGGCACCACCGACCCCGCGATGGCGAGGCAGAGGCAAGTTCCAATCACGAGGACGATCCGCAGCGTCATGGTCCGCTTCCGTGAGTTCCTGGTCCGGCCGCGACGTCCTGTGGGATGGCAGGCGCGGGTGGCGGCGCGTGCACCACCACCAGCACCTCGTCGAGGCGGGAGAAGTCCACGGCGGGAACCACCTGGGCATCGAGGAACATTCCGGTTGGCTTCTTGGCGACGTTCGTCACCTTGCCGACCGGAGTCCCCGGCGGGAACGCGCTGCCGCCCGGAGTGACGAGCAGATCGCCCTCCTGCAGGTCTTCGGTGCGCAGGGCGTATTCGAGCTTGCAGCGGGTGATGTCGCCGACGCCGCGGACGGTGCTGCGGCCGCGGGTGCGTTGCGAGACCGCAGGGATGGCGCTGAGCGGGCTGACGATGAGCTGCACGTCGGCGTAGCTGGAAGTCACCTGGGCGATGACGCCGACCACGCCGTCCGGCGACACCACCGCCTGGCCCTTGGCGACGCCGTCGTCGGCGCCGCGGGCGATGCGCAAGGAGTGGCTGTGCGGGGAAGAGCCGACCGCTATCACCCGCGCGGGCACCATGCGGACCGGAAGCTCTTTGTCGGTGTAGTCGAGAAGGCGCTTCAGCCGATCGTTCTCCAGCCGCAGCTCGGCCGCCTGCTGCTGCATCGAGAAGGAGGAGAGGCGCTCGCGCCGCAGCTCGAGGTTCTCGTCGCGCACGTGCTGCAGCGCCACGTAGCCCTTCCATGCATCGACGGTTCCGAAGGCCGCCCAGGTGATGAAGCGCTCGGCCGGCTGGATGAGCGTCAACACCGCGCGGTCGACGAAGTTCGCCGAGTCCCTGCCCTTCTTCGCCCGGACGAAGAAGACGAGGAACGGCATGGTGAGCAGGGCGAGCACGAAAATGGGCTCGCGAAAGCGTTTGAGCAGCGAATTCACTGGAGCTGTTGGAACCCCGCTCGCATCGCCGTCCTTCCCGGTTTTTCCGCTTGCATCTGTGGCGCGCCTTCTCTAGGGTGTCAAGCTTTCAAGCCGCCGTGAGGACGGCAGTTTCCGGCGGCGAGAACCAGTCCCAAAGCAGGAGTTGCAGTCGATGCTCGATGTGATGCGTTCGAACGCCCGCTCTTCCTTGATCACGCTGATCTTCGCCGCGATCATCGTCACCTTCATCTTCTCCTTCGGCCGCGGTTCGTCCGGCTTCAAGGGGGGCGCCCCGGAGACGTGGGCGGCGAAGGTCAACGGCGATCTCGTCACCGCGACCGACTTCACCCAGGCGTATTCGAACCGTTTCCGCCAGCAGTCGTCCGCGCGCAACGGGCAGTACACGACCGATCAGGCCAAGGCCGACAACCTGAAGAAGACCGTGCTCGACGCCATGGTCGATCAGGAGCTCATCTCGCAGGAGGCCCCCCGGCTCGGGCTCGCGGTGAGCGACAAGGAAGTTGCCGACGCCATCGAGAAGAACCCGCAGTTCCTGCAGAACGGCAAGTTCGACTTCGAGTACTACAAGCGGCTCGTCGAAAACGGTTACGGCATGAGCGTCAACCGCTTCGAGGCAGCCTGGCGGCGCGACATGCTGCGCGGCAAGGTCGTGCAGGCCGCCATCGCCGGCGCGCAGACTTCCGACGACGAGATCAAGGCGCAGTACATCGCGGAGCATGAAAGCGCCTCCATCTATTACGTGCGTTTCACCCCATTCATGTTCCGCGATAAGGCGGAGGCGACCGACGCCGAAGCCGACGCGTACCTGAAGGCGCACGGCGACGAATTGCAGAAGCGGTACGACGAGGAGAAGCAGGCGCGCTGGACGCAGCCGCAGGCGGCGAAGGTGCGGATCATCACCGTCAACCTGAAGCCGGGCGCGAGCGCGGACGAGGAAAAGGCAGCGCGCGCGAAGATCGATTCGGCCTATGCCGAGGTGAAGAGCGGCAAGGACTTCGCCCAGGTCGCCAAGAGCTCGAGCGAGGACACGGTCACGAACGCGGCCGGCGGCGACCTCGGCTACATCGGCAAGGGGCAGTCGGCCTACGGCAAGACCATCGAAGAAGAGGCGTCGAAGCTGAAGAAGGGCGACGTCTCCGAGGTGTTCAAGGACCGCGTAGGCTTCCACATCTTGAAGGCGGAAGAAGTGCGCGAGGCGCACGTCCAGTCGTTCGACGAAGTGAAGAAGCAAATGGCGATGGACGCGGTGAAGGGCGACAAGTCCAAGGAGCTGGCGAAGAAGAAGGGCGAAGAGACGCTGGCGCAACTGCGCGCGGGCAAGAACCTGTCCGACCTGTTCCCGCCGAAGAAGACGCCGCCAGGGCAGTTCGACTTTGCTTCCTTCACCAGTCCGCAGTCTGCCGAAACCGATCCCTTCCATCCGACCGGCGGCTTCATCCCCGGCGTCGGCGTCGCTCCTCATCTCTCCGCGGCGGTGTTCGCGCTGACCACGCCGGGTGCGTTGCCGCCGGCACCCATCGAGGAGCCGGAGAGCATCTACGTCTTCAAGTTGAAGACGCGCGAGCGGGCCGATCCCTCGAAGCTGACCGAGGCGGAGCGCGGCCAACTGCGCGAGCGCCTCGTCGCGCAGAAACAGAGCGAATTGTACATGAGCTGGATCGACGACCTCCGGAAGAAGGCGAAGATCGTCGAGAACAACGCCGTGCTCTCGTACGACGCGGCGGCGCAGCAGTCGTTCAATCCGGACGACTAAGCCTTCGGGCGCCGACGACTCAAACACATCGGGACGCCGGCGGGGGACACCCTTGCGCGTCGCTCATGCAAGGCGCGCCCCCCGGACTGTCGCGCAGTGTCGCGGAGCTACGGCGCGCCTCGAAATCGCGTCGGCACAAGGATGTCCCCCGCCGGCTCTCACGCGCTGACTGACTCTTTCGGAGTCTCCCAAGCGCGCGCGGTCTTACCTGGCTGGTTCTGCCCGCATTGCCCCGCCAGCCGTTCGAAGCGCAAGCCCTCTTTCTCCATCCCAGCAGCCGCTGCAATCACGCCGGTCTTTGCTCGACGGGCGACCCTATCTCGGAGATCCGCGTCATCTTCGGCTCACCAGGGGCCGGAACGACGGGGCTCGATGAACGCGACGCCATTCGCGACGTCACGCCGCGCGATCTCTCCCCAATCAATTCGACCGAAACCGCGCTGACGGCGCGACCGATCTGTGCCGACTGATGACAACATGGAGAACGGCAGCACGTTACTGTGGCATTGAGCTCCGACGTAGCCGGCGGAGCGACTTGGGGCAGAACCGGCCAGGTCAGACCGCGCGCTCTCGGGAGGCTGCGAGACAGTCATCCAGCGCGCGAGAGCCGCCGGGGGCACATGTTCGCCCCGCGGCGAGTTCTCGCGCTTGCCCGACGTTCGCGACGGTCGACGAGAGTTCGAGAAGGGCAAGCCCGGGTGTCTGAAGCCGCGCGCGAGCATGTGGCCCCGGCGGCGATCGTGGCAGCCCGGTGAGCGCGCCGAGCGTCGAGCGCAGATGCATTCGCGGCCGCCGTGCGGTATCTGAAGCCGCATGGAACTCGCCGATGTGATGGTGCAGGACATCGAAGGG
>DASXHM010000357.1:0-9321 GCA_036488495.1 Myxococcales bacterium
CTGCGACGCGATGCGGGACGTGTTCCGCAAGATCGACAAGGTCGCGGCGACCGACATCTCCATCCTGGTCACCGGCGAGACCGGCACCGGCAAGGAGCTGATCGCCCGCGAGATCCACCGCCGGAGCCCGCGCAAGTCGGGACCGTTCATCGCCATCAACTGCGGCGCCATTCCCGAGAACCTGCTCGAGAGCGAGCTCTTCGGCCACGCCAAGGGCGCCTTCACCGGCGCGAGCGTCGCCCGCCAGGGGCGCTTCCAGGCCGCGAACGGCGGCACCCTCTTCCTCGACGAGATCGGCGAGATGGCGCTGCCCTTACAGGTCAAGATCCTCCGCGCCCTCCAAGAAAGGTCGATCACCCGCGTCGGCGAAAACCGGCCCGAGGCGGTGGACATCCGCATCGTCGCCGCCAGCAACAAGGACCTGGAAGAGGAGATGAAGGCCGGCCGCTTCCGCGAGGACCTGTATTACCGGGTGAACGTGGTCCATCTTCTGCTCCCGCCGCTGCGCGAGCGCGGCGAGGACGCAGTGATGCTCGCCAAGTGGTTTCTCGGGAAGACGGTGCGCGAGCTCTCCAGCAAGGTGAAGGGGTTCTCGCCGCAGTCGCTGCTCGCCATCAAGCGCTACCGCTGGCCGGGGAACATCCGGCAACTCGAGAACCGGATCAAGAAGGCGGTGGTGCTCGCCGACAAGCCGCTGCTCAGCCCGGACGATCTGGAGCTGCGGCCGGAACAGCTGGAGCCGATCCTTCCCCTCGCCGCGGCGCGCGACGAGTGGCAGAAGCGCTACATCAACGAAGTGCTGGAGCGGAACAACCAGAACCGCACCAAGACCGCGAAGGATCTCGGCGTGGACCCGCGCACCATCTTCCGCCACCTGGAGCGGATGGAGGCGGAACAAAGGGGCGAGATCCTCCCACCCGACGAGGGCGAACCGTGACAGGGCTGTCGCGGTTTCTGCGCTGCGCCGGTTGGACGTCCCTCTGGCGAGGGGGTGGCGCGCTCCTTGCTATAGTTCTCCTGGTGCAATCGTCCTGTCTTGTCCCGCAGAGCATCGACGCGCTCGATCCGGACGCCGGGACGAGGGCCCCGCCGCGCATCGAGCTCAACAAGATTCCGACCGATCTGCTGCAGCCCGTCCTGCCGTTCTATCGCCAAGGCGCGGCCGACGCGGCGGCCACCCCGCCCTGCGTCTGCCACCTCGACTTCACCGGACTCTTCGTCCAGGACGACGATCCCTTCGTCACCCTGCAGGCGCGCTGGTTCGTCGACTACGACACCGCGGTGCCCTCTTCGCTCGCCATCCGCGAGCAGAAGGACATGCCGGGCTCGACCGACTTCAACAATCCCACCACCGAGCGCGCGGTCCCCGACTTCGCCTTCGATGCGGTGGGCCAGGGCATCACCACGAACGGCATCCACATCGTGGAAGTGGTCATCGCCGATCGGGACGGCTTCGACACCACCAATACGCAGCGGCCGTTTCGTAGCGTGCTGCCCGGTTTCGAAACCGCCGAATACCGCTTCGCGGTGCAGGTGAACCTCACCCAGGATCCCAACCAGCCGACCTGCCCGAACAACGTCGGCGCCTCGGTGCGGGTGTGCCAGTGAAGCGCCTCTTTCTGCTCGCGGCGGCGCTCTGCGCGTGCTCCTTGCGCGCGCCCCGCAACGAAGCGGCCGGCGCCTCCTGCACCAGCCAGAACCAATGCCACGCGGCGCCCACTTCGCTCTCGACCGTGTCCGCGGAAGTGCGGCCCGGCAACGATTCCGCGCTCGGGCTCGTGCAGGCAGCGAACCTCGACCTCGGCGCCAGCACCGAGCACGACTTCGTCCTCACCCCGGCCGTGCTGGAAACCGGTTCGGTGACGCGGCTGCAGGACGACGGCAGCGAAGCGCCGGCGTCATCGGCCACGGTCGTCTTCACCGGGCACGCCCCGGCCATCGCCGATCGGGTCCAGCAGGTGCGCGCGCAGACGGACGGGCAAGGCGCGTTCTCGGCCCGGCTTCCGGCCGGACTGTGGGACGTGGTGGTGCAGCCGCAGCCGCCTTCGCCTCCCTTGCGGCTCGCGCAACCGTTTTCCACTTCCGGCGCGCTTCCCTCGTTGAAGCTGCCCGCGCCGTCGTCGCTCTTGACCGTCGCGGGAACCGTCAGCGCGGCCGGGGCCGATCTGTCGGGCGCGACCGTCGCAGCCGTGGATGCGCAGGGGAACCCGCTCTCGGCTGCCGCAACGGTTGGCGCGGACGGCGGCTACTCGTTGCTCTTGCCGCCGGGCACCGGCAGCTACCTCCTGGAAGTCGGCGCGCCGTCGCCCGCGGATGCCGGTGTCTCGCCGGGCTCCGGCGTGCCGCCGAACCTCGCTACCCTGCCGAGCTACGACAAGCTTCCCGGGGTGCCCGGGCTGGTGTTGCCGCTTCCGCCTGTCGCCACGCTCGCTGGGGTGGTCGTGAGCGCTGCGCAGTCTCCCTTGCCGGGCGTCCCGGTCTTTGCCCGCAGCACCGCCGACGAGCCCTGGACGCTGGCGCGCTCGACGGTGACCGATTCGAACGGCGCCTTCAGCTTGCAGCTCCGGGAGGGCACCTACGTGGTGGAGGCGGCGCCCGCGACCGCGTCCGATCAGCCGGCCACCTCCGCCGTCGAAACCGTGGTGCTGACGCCCGCCGCCCCTTCCGTCACCTTGGTCTGCCCGGAGAAGGTGCGCCGTCAGATCCTGGTGCTGATGCCGAACGGCAGGCCCGTCGAGGCGAACTTCCAGATCGTCGCCACCCGGCTGTCGGACGCGCTCTTGCTCACGCGTTCCGCCACCACCACCTCCACCGAGCGCGATGGTTCGGCCACCATCATCGGCGACCCTGGCACCTACCGGGTCGAGGTCGTGCCGCCCGCGGGCAGTGGCTTTCCCGTCCGCATCACCAACCTCGTCCTCGATCCGGCGGCGAGCGGCGCCGATGTCGCCACCTTGCAGATCCAGCCGGCCATCGTCGTCACCGGCGAGGCGCGGACCGCGGTCGGACGCGGCACCTCGGGCGTCTCCGGCGCGACGGTGAGCTTCTTCACCAAAGACCCGCAGACGGGCGCGAGCGTTCTTCTCTGCAGCGCCGCCACCGACCCGCTCGGTCAGTACACCTGCATCCTGCCGGACGGCGCCACTCCTTGATTTGCACGGCGTTCGCGCTGTAGACCCTCCCGGTGCCGCGCGAGCCAGCGCTGAAGCCGTACCGGATTTTTGTCTATTCAATATACGGCTTGATCTGCTCCGCCTTGTTCGTCCAGCTCATCCGCTCGGTGGTCGGTGATCTGTACGGTGGCCGCATCGCGGTGGCGGCGCGGCAGTCGGAAGCGGCCTGTCTCGAGGACCTGCAGCGGCTCTACGACCAGCTCTCGGCCCGCGCGGTGGAACCCGCGCCCCGCAGCCTGGAGAGTGGACAGCTCGCGCGCGAGTGGGACACTTGGTCGAGGCGGTGGGAGGCGGAAGTTGCGCAGGTCTCGAGCCGCTGCCGGCTCGACTCGCCGTCCACCCCGGCTTCGCGCTCGATGGCCGACGCTTTGGACGGCATCGAGGATCTTCGCCGGCGGCTGTCCCGGTCCGGCGAAGAGTCTTCGGAGGACGCGCGGCGGGTCAAGGAAGCCTTGGCCGCCGCGAAGTCCGAATTGAAGCTGCGGTAGTCGCGACTACCGGGTCGGCGAAGCGGTCGCGGGGGCGGTGCCGTTGGCCTGCGCGGCCGGCAACTTGCGCAGGCGGGCGCGGATCATCGGGGCGAACTCGCTGCCCGGATAGAGCGAGGCCGCGCGCTCGTAAGCTTCGCGGGCCTTCTGCGCGTTGCCCGTCTCTTCATACGCCTGGCCGAGGAGGAAGCCCGCGTACTGCGCGGTCTTGGTTCCGCCGGTGTTCTTGAGGAACGTCTCGAGCGGCACGATGGCGCCCGGATATTCGTGCGTCTGCATCCGGGCGTTGCCGAGATGGAACCACACCAGCGGCTCGGTGACCTTGGGCTCGAGCTCGACGTAGTGCCCGAGCTGCTCGGAAGCGGCCTTCCAATCCTGGCGGCGGAACGCGCTCTGCCCGGCGTTCAAGGCCGCCTCGGCGATTCGATTCTTCATGCCGGCCGCGCGGTCGTCGATGGCGCGCGCTTCCAGCGCCGAGAGCTGGGTGCGGTCGAGCCGCATCGCCTGCGACATCGCGGCACTCAGCGCCGGGCCTTCCTTCTCGCTGCCGAGCAATTCGTACACGCGCATCGCCTTCTCGCTCGTGTCGCGGCGGGTCTGATCGGCCGACTTGATCTTTTCCGCGTCACCCTGGAGCTGCTTGGCGCGGGCCTGGTTCTGCTCCGCCTCCTCGCGCGCGGTGTGGACCTCGGCGCGGGCGTAGGCCACGGCGGCCACGGCGCAGATGAGCGCGAAGACCACGTACGCGGTCACGCTCGTCATCCAGTGGCGCTTCTCCTGCTCGTCGCTCTTGCGCCCCATGAGCTTGAGCTCGGCGTGGAGGTTCTTGAGCAGGTTGTCGTTCTTGATGACGAGGTTTCGCGCCTCGACGACTTCCTTGCGCAAGAGCGCCATCTCGCTCTCGTCGCCCATGTCCTTGATCTGGGAGGTGCGCGGCGTGCTCGACTCTTCGCTCATTGAGATCATGCTCCGGTAACGCGCGGGTATCCGTGCCTCATCCCGCGCAGCGATTTTTACGCTTGCCCTCGCCGTCCCTGCACGGCCGGCCGAGGGAGCGCTTCCTCAAGGGTGCTGCGGATGATCGTCGGGTTCCAGGAAGTGGAACATCAAGCCAAGGAGCGCGAAGTTGCCGCCCACGTTGATGCTCCGGTTGATGTCCTGCGGGTCCACCGCCGCGCTCGCGAAGAGGTAGCGATCTTCGATGACCAGCGCGACCGGACCGCCCAGTTGGAAGCGCAGGCCGAGCGCCAGGTAGAGCGCGGTGGAGTTGGCCTCGTTCGAGCCTTTGCGATTGCCGGTGTTGAGCATGTAGCCGATGCCGCCGCCGCCGTAGAGGCAGAACTTCTCCGCGTTGACGAGCTTCGTGTCCAGGCCGAGGAGGATGGGGATGCTGGTGATGGTCAGGTCGGTGTCGGTGTGCCGGTACCGATCGGGGAAGTAGCCGACGTCGATCTTGAAGTGCAGCTCCTCGTCGAACTGGTAGCCGAAGGAGCCGAGCCCGCCGAACTGCGCTTGTGAATGCGAGGTGCCGGCAAAGTCGGAGAAGTAGTCCGCGTTGCGCGGAAAGACGGAGTGCAATCCGCCGAAGACGGTGATGGTGCCCTCGCCTTTTTCGGGCACCGCCGCGAGGGCGGGCGCCGCACAAACGAGCGCGAGCGCGACGAGTCGTCTCTGCATCCGCGCTAGACTAGACGAACCGCGCGAAGAAGAAACTAAAGCTACTTCGGCCGGCCCAGGATGCGCTCGAAGTCCGCCTGGCCGTGCAGAGACTTCAGGTCTTCGTCGGAACGGGCGTGCGCGACCAGCTCGCCGTCGAGCTCGACCGCCTTCTTCAGATGGTCGAGGGCGCCGGGGGCGTCTCCGAGCCGGGCCAGCGCGCAGGCATAGTTGTATTGACCTTCCGCCAGATCGGGTGCGCGCACCACCAACTCGGCGAGAGTGTCGGCTGCGGCGCGGATCTGGTTTTGCGCCAGCTCCATGATGCCCACCGCGCGGAGCGCGAACTGGCGCTGCTCGGCGGTGAGCTCGCGCTCGGACGAGAGCGCCTTGCGCCCGTGCGGCAACGCCCGGCCGTACGCGTCGACGCCGATGGCGAACGCGGCCAAGAGCGCGCCGTACTGCGCCTTCGTCACCTCCGGATCGCGGTTGGCGAGGGCCTCGAAGCGGTCCAGCGCCGCCTCCGGCTCGTGCCGCTCGTAGAACATGGCGCCGGCGGCCAGATCGAGCTCGCGCTGGCGCTCCTCCGGCAGGTTCAAGACGCGCATGCTCTTCGCGGCCTCGGAGAAGGTGCGGTCGGCAAACTGGTCGCCCTTGGCGCTGGAGACGCGCAGCACCAGGCAGTCCGCGCCGCGCGGGAAGAATGCGAGGCGTTTGTAGATCTCCGCGCCGTCGCTGCCGGTCAGGTAGCTCCAGGTGGCGGTGGGATCGTCGGAGGTGGTCTCGTCCTTGGGCGCGTCCGCCTCGCGGCCTTCCTTGACCACCAGCTTTAGCTGCCGGTCGCGGCAGGCCGAAGGCGTCGCGTCCTTGGCGAGCGGGAACCAGCCGATCTCGGCCTCCACGCCGCTGGCCGTGCGCGCGTCGCCGTTGTGCGAGACCTGCCACACCTCGCCGCCGGCCGGCAGCTCGTAGCGGGCGCCGTGGATGGCGTCCTCCACCTCGACCCCGGCGGGCTCCTTCGCCGCGTTGGCGGCGGCAGGCTGTTTCGAGTGCGCGCAGGCCACGACGGCGACGAGCGCCGCGGCGGCTCGCTTCATTGCCGTTGCTCCCCGAGCACGCGCCCGGAGATGGAATGATACTGGAGCGCGATCTCGCGCGACGTGCGCCCGAGCGGGTCGTAGGCGAGGCAGGTGTCGTACGGGCGCGAATAGACGTGCAGGCTGACCGCGCGCTCGTTGAACGGGTTGGAGACGCGGTGGATGCCGTCGTCGCCCTGCTGCAGATCGAGGCAGCCGCATTCGGCCCGATCGACACCGCCGTTCGGCACCAGGCGGATGCCTTCACCCGGCCCCGGGCCGTCGAGGCTGCGGAAGTTCTCCAGCCGCAGCGCGCCCTGTTGGATGGAGAGCCAGCAGAGTTGGCCCGAGTGGTTGTGGATGGGGCTTGCCGTATGCGGCTCCCAGCAGAGCGCGATCAGCTCGAAGAGGCCGTCGCGATAGATCAGGTTGCGGGTGTAGCGACGAGGCGCGAATTGCAGGTAGGGAGCGAGCGTGCGCGGGTCCAGCTCCACGCCCTGCAGCCGACCGCAGATCTCCAGCGGCCCGAAGGAAACGGGCGGTACGCCGCGCAGGGTGTCGACGATTCCCTCCACCGCGACTTGCATCGGATGTGTCCTCCGGAAGAGCCCGGCTCAACTATAGCTTCGCCGGGCGACGGATGCTTGACCGGCGCTACAACGTTTCCGGTGCGGCGGCGTGAGAATGCGAGGCGTAATCGCGGCCGAACCTGCGCTCGATCTCGGCGACGTCCCATTCGGCGACGACCGGCCGGCCATGAGCGCAGCGCGCGCCGTAGTCGGTGCCGTCGAGCGCATCGAGGAGCGCCTGCGCCTCGCCGGGAGCGAGGGCGTCTCGCGCGCGCACGCTCGCGTGACAGGCGGCGCGCGCCAGCAAGGCATCGCGGCGCCGCTCGAGCGAGTCGCCGCGGCCGTGGGCGGCGAGCTCCTCGGCGAGGTCGCTCAACAGCGTGGCCAGCGCGGCTTCCCCGAGGACCGACAGCGGCGGCGGCAGCGCCTTCACCACCGCGCTGGTCCCGCCGAACTCCTGGATCTCGATGCCGATGGAGGCGAGCAGATCGGCGGCTTCGAAAGCGCGCGCCGCGGCGGAAGCGGGCAGCTCGATGACGTGCGGGACGAGCAGCGGCTGGACGGCGCCCTCCCCTCTGGCGCGCAGCCGCTGATAGTTCATCCGCTCGTGCGCGGCGTGCTGGTCGACGAGGACCAGCCCGCGCGGACCTTCGCAGACGAGATACGTGCGGTGGAGCTGGCCGAGGTAACGGAGGGCGCCGAAAAACTCGGGGCGCGGCACCAGCTCCGGCTGGGGCAGGGCCGAGTCTACGCGCGCGGGTTGGGGCAGGGCCGAGCCTGCGCGCGCGCCGTACTGGTGGACCGCCTCCGCCACCCGATCCGCCTGCGGCAGAGAGTAGGTGCGGACGCTCTCCACCGCCGCCACTCCGCGGCGCTCGAGCCATTGCCCCCGCGCGAGGATGGGCTGGAGCGCGCCGGCGATGGCCTCCCACGCCGCCCGCGCATCGGCGAGGCGCACCTCTGCTTTGGCGGGGTGCACGTTGACGTCCACCTCCGCCGCCGGCACTTCGAGAAAGACGATGGCGCCCGGGTATCGCCCGTGCGGCATCAGCTCGCCGTAGGCCCGGAGCACCGCGTGGGTGAGCGCGCGATCGCGGATGGCGCGGCCGTTCACGAACAGCCACACGTTGCGCGCGCTGCCGTATTCGATCGAAGGCGACACGGCGACGCCGTGAGCGCGGATCCCCCGCACCGCGTGGTCGAACGGCACCAGCCGGCCGCGCACCTCCCGGCCAAGCGCTTCTTCGGCGCGCGCTTCCAGCGTGGCGGCGGCGGCGAGCCGGAGCAGTGTCCGCTCGCCTTCGCGCACGATGAACGCGGCATCTCGCCGCGGGATGGCCAGGCGAAGCACCGCGTCGAGGCAGGCGGCCTCTTCGGTGTGGGTCCGCTTCAAGAACTTGCGCCGCGCGGGCACGTTCCAGAAGAGGTCGCGCACCTCGACGGTGGCGCCTTTCGGGGCCCCCGCGTCGCGCACTTCGACGATGTTGCCGCCGTCCACTTCGATGCGCGTTCCGCAGACTGCGCCGTCCTCGGCGCTCAGCAAGGTGAAGCGGCTGACCGCGGCCATGCTGGGCAGCGCCTCGCCCCGAAAGCCGTAGCTGGCGATGGCGAAGAGGTCCTCCTTCGTGCGCAACTTGCTGGTTGCGTGGCGGGAGAGGCTCAGCTCCGCGTCTTCCCGCGACATGCCGCAGCCGTCGTCGCGCACCCGGACGAGCCGCCGCCCGCCCTCGAGCAGGTCGACCTCGATCCGGGTCGCGCTGGCGTCGAGCGCGTTTTCGACCAGCTCTTTCACGACTGCCGCGGGCCGCTCGATCACCTCGCCCGCGGCGATCTGATTCGCGAGCGTCTCGGGGAGAAGGTGGATGCGCGGCACTTTCGCAGTGTCGGGCGGCGGATGGGCAGTGTCCAGCGCTGAAAGGACGTGCTCGTTCGCGTTCGCGTTTTCGTGCGCGGGACTGGTCCGGGTTCGGGTTCGCGTTTTCGTTCAGGGGACTCGTTCAGGTTCTCGTTCGCGTTTTCGTTCGCGGGACTGGTTCGGGTTCAGGTTCTGGTTCGCGGAACTCGAGCGGGGCTCGAGGACCGAGCCGAGAACGAGAACGACAACGAGTCCCGATAACGAAAACGCGAACGCGAACCCGAACGAGAACGAGTCCCGAGAACGGAAACGCGAACGCGAACCCGAACCCGAACGAAGCCTGGCGCAGTGTGAGCAGTAAAAAAACGCCCCGCGGCTCCTTGTGGGGGAGCGGCGGGGCGTGGACCGCGCGTGTTGGCGCGGTGAGAAAAATTCCGGCAGCGACCTACTCTCCCACACGGAAACCGTGCAGTACCATCGGCTCTGAAGGGCTTAACTTCCGTG
>DASXHM010000358.1:0-2183 GCA_036488495.1 Myxococcales bacterium
GCGCCGCGGGAGAACTGGAAGTCGGTCGCGCACTTCTCGCCGCACATGCCCATGTGCATGTCGTTGTACGGGTCCCAGAGACCGTCGTGGATCATCAGGTCCTTGAGCTCGGTGTTGCCCATCCGCGCGCCACCGCGCATGGCGTTGGTGAAGTACGGCGCGTTGGTCATCGACTCCATGCCGCCCGCCACCACGCAGTCCGCCTCGCCGAGCGCGATCACGCGGGCGCCTTCAATGACCGCTTCCAGGCCCGAGCCGCAGACCTTGTTGACGGTGACGCAGGGGACGCTCTTCGGGATGCCCGCGTAGATGGACGCCTGCCGCGCCGGCGCCTGGCCGACGCCCCCCTGCAACACCTGCCCCATGAAGACCGTCTTCACCTGGTCCGGAGCGACGCCGGCGCGCTCGAGCGCAGCCTTGATCGCGGTCGCGCCGAGCCGCGGCGCGGGCACGCTCGCGAGTGCTCCCTGGAAGGCGCCGATGGGCGTGCGCGCGGCGCCGACGATGACGACTTCGTGCTGCTTTGCGGGCATCTTTCGCTCTCCTTGGGCACCTCCGCGCGAAGGGCGACGCGAAGGTGCAAATTTGTCGGGAACATTCATAACCACCCAAGCGGTGTCAAGCCGCACTTCCGAGAGCCGGCCGTCCACGAGCAGACGGTGCCGCGGCACGCCGCGCCGAGGTGCAGCGGGCGCCCCGGCGGGAGCGGTTTGAGGCGGCATCTCACCGTGCAACGGCCCTGCCTGCCCAGCCCGGTCGGGCTGTGCTATGTCGCGCCGCCATGGCCTATGCCGGCGATCTGACGCAGACGGAGTTCGATGCCTTGCTCGACCAGCGCGGCGGGCCGGCGGTCGTCGTCCACGGCGGCGCTGGAACGCGGCCCGATGCCGATCCGAAGCCGTACTTCGAGGGGCTGCGCCGCGCCGCGGAGGCTGGCTTCGCGGTCCTGCAGGCCGGCGGGTCCGCGCTCGATGCAGCGCAGGCGGCCGCCGTGGTCCTCGAGGACAACCCGCGCTTCAACGCCGGCACCGGGGCGGCCATCACCAGCTCCGGGGAGGTGGAGCTGGACGCGAGCTGCATGGACGGCACCACCCTGCGCGCCGGCGGCGTCGCCTGCGTCCGGACGGTGAAGAACCCGGTGTTGCTCGCGCGGCGGGTCTGCGACGATACCCCGCACATCCTCCTCTGCGGGACCGGCGCCGAACACTTCGCCCGCGAGTGCGGCATCGCGGAAGTGCCCAACGCCTCGCTCGTGACCCAGGCGCAGCTCGAGCGGTGGCGCGAGCTCCACGACCTCGCGCAACGCGAGGGGGCGGACAGCGTGCGGAAGAAGATCGGCACCATCGGCTCGGTGGCGGTGGATGCGCGCGGCCGCCTCGCGGCCTGCACGTCGACCGGCGGCACGATGTACAAGCGGCCGGGCCGTGTCGGCGACACCCCCATCATCGGCGCCGGCACCTACGCGGACGATCGCGAGGGCGCAGCCAGCTCGACGGGCCTCGGCGAAGCGATCCTGAAGGTCACGATGGCGCGCGCCGCCTGCGTCCGGATCCGCGAAGGCCGCTCCCCGCGGGAGGCAGCCATCGAGGCGGTCGGGCTCCTCAAGGACCGCGCTCAAGGCGAGGGCGGCATCATCACCGCCGGCGCCGACGGCCGGCTCGGCTGGGCGTACAACACGCCGCGGATGGCGCGGGCGATGATTCGGGCAGGGATGACGGCGGCGAAAGCGGCGGTGTAGCTGCGCAAGACTCCAAACGTGCTCGTGCTGGTCCGCGTTTTCGTGCGCGGGACTGGTTCGGGTTCTGGTTCGGGTTTTCGTTGAGGGGACTCGTTCAGGTTCTCGTTCGCGTTTTCGTTCGCGGGACGGGTTCCGGTTCTGGTTCGCGGACTCGAGCGGGGCTCGACGACCGAGCCGAGAACGAGAACGACAACGAGTCCCGATAACGAAAACGCGAACGCGAACCCGAACGAGAACGAGTCCCGAGAACGGAAACGCGAACGCTAACCCGAACGAAGCCTGGCGCAGTGTCAGCAGTAAAAAGAAACGCCCCGCGGCTCCTTGTGGGGGAGCGGCGGGGCGTGGACCGCGCGTGTTGGCGCGGTGAGAAAAATTCCGGCAGCGACCTACTCTCCCACACGGAAACCGTGCAGTACCATCGGCTCTGAAGGGCTTAACTTCCGTG
>DASXHM010000032.1:0-1958 GCA_036488495.1 Myxococcales bacterium
CCGATCCGGCCGAGCCGCTCCGGCGACAACCCCACTTGCTCGGGCGGCGCGGTCTGCAGCGACTGCGCATGCACTTGCGAGACGGACAAGACAAGGAGCATCGCCAACAGTCGCGGCATCGTTGCCTCCCGAAAGTTCGGACGCAACCTTGGCGCACCCGCACCGCTTCTTCAAGCGCGGCCGTCGGTGCGCGCTTCGATGGCGCGGACCACCGCCGCCATGTCTTCGCCGCCGAACCCGAGCGCGAGCGTCTCGCCGTAGAGCGCGTGGCAGACGTCGAGCAAGGGTGAAGCGAGCTTTGCGCCGCGCGCCGCTTCCGCGATCAGTTGGTTGTTCTTCAAGACGTCGGCGATGGCGGCCTGGACGCCGAAATCACGGCGGAAGAGCTTCTCGGCCTTGATGCGCGAGACGCTGCTCGCCATCGGGCCCTTGTCGAGGATCTCGACGAACTTGTGCAGATCCAGCCCGTGCCGCTCGGCGAAATGCGCCGCTTCCGCGAGGCCGGTCACCATGGTGATGAGGTACAGGTTCACCGCGAGCTTCATCGTCAAGGCCGCCGGCACCCGGCCGCAGAAGACGGCGTCCCGGCACATCGCCGTGAGCAGCGGGCGCACCTGCGCCACCGCGGACTCGCTCCCCGCCAGCATCGCCACGAGCTGCGCCTCCTCGGCCGGCTTGCGCGAGCCGGAGACGGGCGCCTCGACGTACGCGCCTCCATGGGCGGCGATCTCTTCGGCGAGACCGCGCGACCAGGCCGGCGAGGTGGTGCCCATGTGGACGATCACGCGGCCTTCGACGTTCTGGCCGAATCGGCTGCTGCCGCGTCGCAGGACCGAATCGATCACCGCGTCGTTCGCGAGCATGAGGAGGACGATGCGCGCCGCTTGGAAGACTTCACCCGGCGTCGAGGCCACCCGCGCTCCCGCCTCGCGGACGCGGTCGCATCTGCTGAGCGTGCGGTTCCAGACCACCAGCTCGACGCCGGACCGGGCGAGGTTGTGCGCCATCGGCTCGCCCATCACGCCGAGGCCGATGAACCCGACCGGCCCACTCGTGTCCTGCGCCTTCGGTGTCATCCCTTGCCTCTCCCTTCGAGGAGCGCTGCAGACTTCTGGAAGGCTTCCGCGATGGCGCGCAGCACGGTGCGGACGCGCGCTGTCCGATGCACGTCCGCGTGAGCGACGAGCCAGACCTCGAGCAGCTCGGGCGGCTCGTCTTTGACGCGCACGAGCGCGGGGTCCACGTCGGCGAGGAAGCACGGCGCATCTCCGATGCCGATGCCCATCTTCACCGCCTGCAGCACCGCGCTGCTGCTGCTGCTCCGCAGCGCAACCGGCAAATCGGGAAAGCGTTCCTCGAGCGATCGCATGCGCGGGCGCATGGAGTCGGTGAACGCCACCAGCGCGGTGGGCGGCGTGCCGTTGCGCATGTACGGCGCCATTCCGAAGCGGCCGGCGCGGCGGCAGACCAGGTCGGGCTCTGCTGGGCGGGTGGTGCGGACAGCGACGTCTGCCTCCGCCCGGGCCATGTCCAGCCGCGCGATGGTGGGCAAGAGCTCGATGACGATGCCCGGATTGCGTTCGCGCACCTGCCGAAGCGCCGGGAGCACGAAATAGATGCCGAGCAATTCCGGCGCGGTGATGCGCACCCGGCCGGCCAGCTTGCGGTCCGCGCCCATCGCCCGGCGCTCGAGCTCGATGGCAGAGCGCTCCATCTCCTCGCTGGAGGCGCGCACCGACTCGCCCGCAGGCGTCAGCGCGATGCCGTCGGCAGTGCGCGCGAAGAGCCGCGTGCCCAACGCCGCTTCCAGCCTCGTGACCCGCCGTCCCACCGTGGTCTCGTCCACCCGCAGCCTCCGCGCGGCGCCCGCGTACGAACCCTCGCGACAGACGGCGAGGAAGAAACGCAGCTCGTCCCAAGCCAGCATTGCCGTCCCTTTCGCAGAAATTGGCCTGCAA
>DASXHM010000035.1:0-2109 GCA_036488495.1 Myxococcales bacterium
CCAGCCGATGTCCCGGTAGAACTCGCGGTAGACCGGATCGCCGGGATAGCCGCTCTCGGCGCTCCACACCTGCATCGAGCTCTCCGGATCGCGCGCGAACGCGGCCACCCCGCTGGGGGTGAAGATGGGCGCGTAGACGCCCCGGCGCGGCCGCGGCACCGCATGCGCGAGCGCGTGCGAGTCGACGAAGAAGAAGCGGATGTTCTCGGCGGCGAGATACTTGTCGATGCCCGGCGCGTACCCGCACTCCGGCAGCCAGATGCCGCGCGGATCGCGCCCGAAATGCATCCGATAATGGGCGCAAGCGACTTGAATTTGAGCCCGGACCGATTCGGGATGCACCATCAACGGCAGAAACCCGTGCGTGGCCCCGCAGGTGATGATCTCCAGCGCCCCCACGTCCTGTAGCCGCTTGAAGGCGCTGATCAGATCGCGGTGGTAGCGGTCGTGGAAGAGGCGCCGGAGGTGGAAGTGGTGCTCGCGGTAATAGCGCGCGAGCGGCGCGAAGGAGGCGTCGTCCTTGGTACGGAACACCTCCTTGTCGGAGAGCTCGCAGAGGCTGTCGAGGCGCTTTGCGTAGCGGCCGATGAGCAGCTCGTCGCGGAGCATGCTGACGAGCGGCGGCGTCAGCGTCATGGTGATGCGGAAGGGGATGCTGTCCGCCGCGCAGCGGTCGAACACCTCGAGAAGCGGCAGGTACGTCTCGGTGATCGCCTCGTAGAGCCAGTCCTCTTCGAGGAACTCCGGGTACTCCGGATGGCGCACGTACGGCAGGTGCGCGTGCAGCACGATGGCGAGCGCGCCCTTGCTCATGGCTCGTCGTCCGGGCCCGACTCTTCGGGGGCGCTCCACGGCAGTTGGCCGTCGGGGCTACTGCCGAAGAAATGGCCGCCGGGGCTGGAGTCGCCGAAGAAGTGGCCGCCCGGGCTCGACCCCCAGGGGCTGCCCGCGGGGCTGGAGCCGAATGGAACCGCGGTCTGGTTTGCGAGCGTTCCCGGTGGAAAGCGCGAAGGCGAGGAATCGGCGACGACCCGCGGGTGCACGCGCCGATCCCATTCCGAAGGCGCCGCGCCTCCATATTGCAGCGGGCTTCCCCGGTAGAGTCCTTCGCGCAGCGAATGGTCGAGCGGCACCCGCAGGTAGAAGGCCTCGAGCTGATCGGAGGCCACCGCCGGAGGCAGACGAACCGGCCGCGCCGCGCGCAAGAGCCGCGAGCCCTTCTCGCCGACCGCCCAGACCTCGACCCGCAGCTCGGTCCCTGGCGGAAGGTCGCGCAGATACCACCCGCGCGATTCGAGGTGCACTTCCTGCTCGCGCACCAAGAGCTCGCCGGCGCCGCGCACGTTCCACAGCTTCGCCACCGCCCGCGCGTTGCCGAGCGCGAAGAAGGCCTGCTCCACCTGCTGCGGCGCGAAGTCCCAATAGGCGAACAGCGTCGTCGGATCGCGCACCAGCGCCACCAGCCGGCCGTCGCCGTAGCCGAGCGGCAACTCGCCCAGGCGCGCGTCGAACTGCGCGTGCGACGGAGGCGGCTGCGCCGACGAAGGGGCGTGCACGCGCACGTCCGACTCCGGCGGAATGCCGGGCGGCGCGAGCGGCACCCCGGGCGCCACCGGCGTCGCCAGGTGCTGCCCGTCTAAGTCGGCGCGCGGGCCCGTCTCGACTTTCGGCTGATCGGCGTCGGGAGGAGCGAGCGGCTGATCCGTGGGATCTTGCGTGCGCGTAGGCATCGAACCGCGGGAGACATAGATCGCGAGCCTCGGCGGCGCAACGCGCATCGCGAGAGAAGTCATTCGAGAGACACGAAGTTTGCGTAGCCGCCCTGATGCGAAGGCGATTACGCGCCGCAAAAGGCGTTCAATCGAACGCAGGGCTTCAGTCCACCTTGCGATCGATGATGGTCGCGATGCCCATGCCGTAACCGATGCAGAGGGTCACCAGGGCGCGGCGGTGGCCGGACCGCTCCAACTCGTGCAGCGCGGTCGCGAGCAGCATCGCCCCGGTTGCGCCGAGCGGGTGGCCAAGCGCGATGGCGCCGCCCGCCGGATTCACTTTCTCGAGCGGAATCCCGAGCTCCTCGGCGACGACGAGCGGCACCGGGGCGAAGGC
>DASXHM010000101.1:0-4014 GCA_036488495.1 Myxococcales bacterium
GTGCGCGGAGACGCCGAAGTCGGTGTCGTTCTCGAGGTTGACCTCCATGATCACCGCCTCGACGAAGACCTGGCGGCGGCGGATGTCGAGCCGCTCCACCACCTTGACGAGGTTCCGGTAGTCGGCCTGCGAGGCGATGACCACGAGCGAGTTGGTGTTCTTGTCGGCGGTGATTTTCACCTGGCCGCTGAAGAGCTCCGCGCTACTTGGGCTGCTCGAAGCTCCGCCCGGCGAGGGCACCGGGGCGGTCGCGCCGGCGCCGGGGACACGGCCGCGGCTGCCCGACGACGACGAGAGCCCCTGCGCCAGCGACTGCATGGTCGCGGCCACGTCCTCGGCCTTCGCGTTCTCGAGATAATAGACATGCACGCCGCCTTCGCTGGAGGGCACGTCGAGCTGCTTGATCAATTCCGCCACCCGCGCGAACGACTTTCCGCCAGCGATGACGATGAGCTTGTTGGTCCGCTCCTCCGCGATGATCTTGCTGACCTGCACCGGCCCGCCCGAGGAGGCTTGGTTCTGGGCAAAGACGCCGCCGAGCTGCCCCGGCTGGACGGGCTGCACCGGTTCGGCGACTCCGATCTGCCGCGGGCCGCCGCTCTTGGGACCGTTCTGCTGCGCCTGGAAGATCTCGGTGAGCTTCTGCGCCAGCTCCTGCGCGGCAGCGTACTGCACCGAGACGATGTGGATCTCCTCCGACCCGCCGGGCACGTCGAGCTGCTCGATCAGGTGATCGAGCCTGCGCATGTTGAGCCCGAGGTCGCTGATGATGAGCGTGTCGGGCGGGAAGATCTGCAGGTCGGCGTCCTTGGAGATGAAGAAGTTGAGGACGTTCCGCATCTGCTCGGCTTCGACGTACTTGAGCTTGAACAGCTTCGTCACCATCTGCTCGGTCGACGCAGCCTCTTCACCAGGCGCGAGCATGGTCGGGATGTTGGTGCGCGGCGACTGCTTCTTCTCCACCAGCTTCCAGTAGTGGCCGACCGGGTAGACCGACCAGTTGTTGGCGTCGAGCGCGGCGACGAAGACGTTCCAGACCTCGTCGATCGGCACCGGCGCGTTGGACAAGAGCGTCACCTTGCCGCCCACCCGCTCCGGGAGGATGAAATTGCGGCCCAGCTCCTGGCTGACGAATTGAATCAGCTCGGTCAGGTCGCGCTTGTCGAAGGAGAGGATGACGGTGCGCGCGTTCTTGCGGACGTCGTTGTGATCGACGGGCGGCAGCGCCGGCGGCTGGGTCATCGCTGTCGGCGCGTTGGGCTGCTGGCCGACCGCGGTCTGCGCCGGAGGGCTGCGCACCCGCGAGGCGTTGAACGACGATCCGCCGCTGTCCTGCTGCTCCCCCGGCGGCAGCGGTCGCGCGCCGGTGCCGCGCGAGTTGAGCTTCTGCGCCTCCTGCGCGTTGCGCTGGGTCGGCCGGTTCAGGTTGCGGCCGGGCGGCACCCGCCGCGGAGGCTGCGAGTTGACCGTGGGCGGCTGCACGTCCTGGGCCTGCAAGGGAAGGGCAGCCAAGGCAACAAGGGCGAGCGCCCGGAAGAGGAGCGTCTGTTTGGGCATGAAGGTCAAAAGTTCACTCGATGGAATAGCTCTTGCGGACGGTGTCCCCGCGCCGCTCGAGCTCGATTTCAATCCGGTTGGCATCGCGCAGCTTCTGGTAGATCTCCAGCGCCTTGTCCGGGCTGTTCATCTCATACCCGTTGATGCGGTGGATGACGTCGCCGTTCTGGATGCCGATCTTCGAGTAGAGCGAGTCGGGGACGATGCTGAACAGCTTGAAGCCGTTGGCGACGCCGTTCTTGAAGCTCGGCACGATGCGCGCCTTGGTGGCGAGGTCGGAGAGGTTGGTGAGCGCGTTGTTGATCTCGCTCTTCGAAACCACGTACTGGTTCTCCGAAAGCTGCTTGACCGACCCGTCGTTGTTGGCCACCGGCTGCGGCAACGGCTGCACGCCCAGGTTCGGCGCCGCGCCGGCTGCGCCGCTGTCCATGTACTCGTTGATGCCGTTGTTGTCGAAGAGCACGCGGTCCTTCTGGATGCCGTAGATGCGCGCGCCCAGGTACATCGAGCCGATGGTGTAGACGGCCGGCTCGCCCAGGTCCGGATTGATGATCTCGCACAGCGAATACTGGGCCGGATCGGCGACGGAGGTGCCGACCAGCGTGCCGCGCAAGCTGGTCCGCACCGGCACCGGGTTCCACGACGGCTTCTGCGGTTCGGCCGGCTGCGCGTCCTGTGCCGCGGGCTTCGGCAGCGGCACGTCGAACAGCTTCGCCATCAGATCGCCGTCGAGGTCCACGTGCTGGGTGCCGGCTTGCGGCTGCGCTGCGGCGGTGCCCACCTGCTGCAGGAGCGCAGGCTTCGGCGCGATGGCGCTCGCCGCGAAGGTGTTGACGGTGCGGGCGGCGAGGTACGCCCCGATGACGGCCGCGAGCACGCCCACGGCCCACGAATACCGCTGGAGGACGAGTTCCATCGGGTGCCGGAACAGCAAGGCCCGTGCCACCACCTGCGCGCGCGATCCGCTGGCGCGAGGCTGCCTGCACGACCTGCGGCCGACAAGCTGACAAGTGCGGCGCCCGGCGTGCTGACAAAATGTCAGTCGCGTTCGAGCTTGCGGTAGATGGTCCGCGCGGCGATGCCGAGGAGCTGCGCTGCCAGGTTCTTGTCGCCCTTGGTCTGACGCAGCGTCTCGCGGATGACCCGCAGCTCGATGTCTTCCATGGTGGTGCCGAGCGGCACCGTCAGCGTGCGGCCTTCGACCGAGCCCGCCATCCCCGCGCGCGCCGCCGCGCCTCCGCCGCGCACCGCCTCGGGCAGATCGTGCAGCTCGATCTCCGCGCCGCGCGAGAGCACCACCGCGCGCTCGATGGCGTGCTCGAGCTCGCGCACGTTGCCAGGCCAGGGATAGCTCTCCATCGCCGAGAGGGCCTCACGGGTGAGCGCGCGGACCGGCTTCTGGTTTTTCGCCGAATAGCGCGCGATGAAGTGGTCGGCGAGGAGCGGAACGTCTTCCACCCGATCGCGGAGCGGCGGCAGCACCACCTGGATGACGTTCAACCGGTAGAAGAGGTCCTCGCGAAACTTCTGCTCGCGCACGCGGGCGGCGAGATCCTGGTTGGTGGCGGCGACCACCCGGCAGTCCACCTTGACGGTGCCGCTTCCGCCGAGCCGCTCGATCTCGCCCTCCTGCAGAAAGCGCAAGAGCTTCACCTGCACGCTGGGCGTGAGCTCGCCGATCTCGTCGAGCAACAAGGTTCCCTGCTGGGCGCGTTCGATGCGACCTTCCTTGCGCTGGGTCGCGCCGGTGAACGCGCCGCGCTCGTACCCGAACAGCTCGCTCTCGAGGATGGTCTCGGGAATGGCGGCGCAGTTGATCGGCACGAAGGGGCCTTGCGCCCGCGGCGAGTGCTCGTGCAACGCGCGCGCGAACATCTCCTTGCCGGTGCCGCTTTCGCCGAGCAAGAGCACGGTCGCGGACGACGGCGCCGCCTGGCGGATCACGTCCAGGGTGGCGCGCAACGACGGGCTCTGCCCGACGATGGGCTGCTCCACCCCGGCGAGGCGCGCGCGAAGCTGCTTGTTCTCCTGCACCAGCTTTCGCTTCTCCAGCGCCTGCGCCACCGACTTCAGCACTGCGTGGCGCTTCAATGGCTTGGTGAGGAAGTCGTAGGCGCCGTCCTTCATCGCGGCGACCGCGGCCTCGACGGTGCCGTAGGCGGTCATCAGCACCACCTCCGCTTCCGGCGCGACGGCGCGCACCGCCCGCAAGAGCTCCTGCCCGCTCATCGAGGGCATCATCAGATCGGTCAGCACCACGTCGACCGCGCTCGAGCGCAGGATTTCGACTGCCTCCTGGCCGCTCTTCGCGCGCAGGACTTTCAGCCCCTCGCGCTCGAAGATGCGGTCGAGCGAATCGAGGTTGGCTTGCTCGTCGTCGACGACCAAAAGCGTTCCGTCCATGCGTCGAACGAGCGTAAGCGGACTGGATGCAAATGCAAACTTGCCTTGCGCGCG
>DASXHM010000107.1:0-31712 GCA_036488495.1 Myxococcales bacterium
GTCGGCGGCGGCGTAGATGGGAGCCATCGCCAGGCCCTTGAGGAGCCGCTGCGCGGTGCCGAAGATGGTCCCCCGGTGGAAGACGTAATACGCGTAGGCGTCGACGACGTTGGTCGACACGAGCGTGCCGTCGACGTCGAAGAACGCCGCGCGATCGGTCATTCCCGCCGACGGCCCATGAAGCGGAGCAGGAAGAGGAACAGATTGATGAAGTCGAGATAGAGCGCGAGCGCGCCGAACAGCGCCATCTTCTCGCCGCCCTGGGCGGCGCCGATGCGGCGCAGCTTCTGGGTGTCGTACGCGGTGAGGCCGGCGAAGACGACTACGCCGCAGCACGACAGCACGAAATCCATGCCGGGCGACTTCAGGAAGATGTTGACGATGCTCGCGAGGATGATGCCGACGAGCCCGATCATGAGGAAGCTCGCCATCGCCGACAGGTCGCGCTTGGTCACCGTCGCGTACATCGACAGCGCGAAGAAGGCCCCGCCGGTGACGAACAGCGTGGAGGCGACCGACGCCGCCGTGTACATGAGCAGGTACACCGAGAAGGTGACGCCGGAGAGCGCGCAGTAGCCGAGGAACATCCCCACCGCCGCGCCCAAGGAGACGCGGTTGAGCGCCGGCAAGAACAGCCAGACCAGCGCGAGCTCGGCGATGCCGACTCCCCAGAACAGCCCGGTGACGCCGGCGATGTGCCCGTCCTCGACGCGGAAGAAGGCGGAGAGGATGGACGGGCTGTTGATGACGGCGTAGGCGACGATGCCGGTGAGGGCGAGGCCAAAAGCCATCCAGCGGTAGACCCCCGCCATGAACTCTGCGGTGCGGGTGCGGCCCTGGGAGACGACGTCTGCGGAAGACCAACCATCCATGTGCGAAGAACCTCCTCTACGGTGCGGATGCTAATCGGCCGCGGCATCCTTCGCCAGCTCCTCGCAGAGGGCGGCGACGGACGCGCATCGGGCGGTGAACAGAGCGCCCAAGGCGTGCAGCGCGCAGGCGGAAGCGCTGCGCGCGAACCACAGCCGGGCGAAGACGGCGAGCGCGGCGTCGCGTTCGGCGGCGAGCGAGCCGTCGGCCGAAGGACAAAGCGTCTCGATCCACTCGGTCGGCGCGCCGCGACGAAAGCCTGCGAACCGGTGCGGCTGCCAGGTCACCACGCCCGCCAGCATCGCCTCCAGATCGTAGGGCGGGCCGAGATGGAGCGCGCGCGCCGCCCGCAGCGACTGCGAGAGGCTGGCGAAGAAGGTCCGGAACTGCGGCTCCGCCGCGGCCAGCGGGTTGTCCGCCATCAGCCGCGCCAGCCACTCGTCTTGAGCGAGCAGAAACCCTTCACCGCGCTGGTCCAGATCGCGCGCGAGCTCGTCGTGGGCGCCGGCCGGTAGATCGCCGGCATCGGGGTCCGGCGCGGGATGGAGCAGGCTGAAGACCATGCCGCAGGCGGAGAGCCGCAGAATCGACGCGTGCGCCGGAATCAGCGCGGCGGCGCGACCGTGCGAGAGCAGCTTCGCCGCCTCCGCCTGCGCCCTTCGCTTCAGCTCGCCGCGCTGCTGCGTCCGCTCCGAGAAGGCACCCAGGCCGGAAACGACGGACGGCCCGGGCGGAAGCGGCGCGCGCGCAGCCAGACCTCGCGCCAGGACGACATCCCACCCGGGCGCGCCCTCGTAGGAGAAGACGTCGGCCTGCTGGCCGAGGAGCTCGAGCTGCGGGAGAGAGAGCTCCGCCGGGCCGTGGCGGGTGAGCGGCAACGCTGCTTCCACCGCGTCGAGCAAGAGCTCGGCGAACTGCAGCGCCGCCGCCTCCCGGCCGTCGAAATCGGCGCGAAGCTGCGGGAGAAGCTTCTGGGCCAGCTCGGCTTCGGGCGTCATCCGGCAATCCACCTGCCGGCCGCGAACGTCGCCGCCGCCGCGAGCGCGCCGATGAGAACCGTTTCGACCCCGCTCCGCAGCGCCGGCCGTCCGGTCATGCGCGTCTTCAGAGCGCCGGCGACGAACAGCGCCAGAAGCGTGAGCCCGACGGAGAGACCAAATGCCGCAGGGACCGGGAGTGGCAGCGCGTAGGGCAGGACGGGAAAGGCCGCGCCGAGCGCATAGGCCGACGCGACCAAGAGCCCGGACCGCAAAGGCGCGCTCTGCGGCACCGCGGAGAGGCCGAGCTCGTCGGTCATCATCGTGTCCACCCAGAAGACCGGGTCGGCGGTGACGTGGGCGACCATCTGGTCGAGCGCCTCGCCGCGGAACCCCTTGCGGGCGAAGATGGTGCGCACTTCCTTGCGCTCCTCGTCGGGAAACTCGACGATTTCGCGCTCTTCCCTGGCCCGTTCGCTCAAGACGAACTCCCGCTCGCTCTTGGCGGCGAGAAATGCGCCGAGCCCCATGGCGATGGTGCCGCCGATCAGCTCGGCGAGGCCGGCCAGCAGCACGAGCCGCGTGGACACCGATGCGCCGCGCACTCCGCTCACCACCGCGAAGGCCGCGACCAGACCGTCGTTGGCGCCGAAGACCAGGTCGCGCAGGGCGCGCCCGCCGGGGACGTGCGCGGCTTCGGTGTGTGTGGCGCCGTCCTCCGCTGTGCGCAGGACGTGCTTGGGGAGTCGCAACGGCACGGGGGGCGTTTGCCACGCTTCTAGGGGAAGTGACAACCGCTCGGTCCGCCATTATCCTAGGTTGGTGTTGAGAATGATTCTCACTTTCACTCTCGCCGCGGCGGCGGGAGCGGTCCAGCCGTCTGTCGCCGCGGGGCAATCGTCGCCCGGTGGCGCTGTGGGACAATCGTCGCCGGCTGGTGCGGCGCGCCCTCTGTCGACGCGGCTCCGGCGGGCGGTCGCGCTCCTCGACTACGTCGCCGCCGACTACCCGCAGGCGGTCGGGCCGAATGGCGAGGTGCTCTCGCCGCAGGAGCACGAAGAGCAGAAGGGATTCGTCGAGGACGCGGCGCGCGAGGTGCGCACCGACGCCGGCTCCGCGGGCGAGCCGATCGCGCGCGAGCTCGATGCGCTCTCTCGCGAAGTCGCCAATCGCTCGCCGCCTGCAGCGGTCTCGGCGCGCGCGAAAAGCCTGCGCGACCAGATCGCGCGCACCTTTCACGTCGTCCTCGCGCCTTCCCATCCGCCCGACGTCGCCAAGGGCGCGCAGGTGTACGCCGAGTCCTGCGCCGCCTGCCACGGTGCCGACGGCCACCCGAACACGGCGCTCGGTCTTTCGACGAAGCCGCCCGACTTCACTTCCCGCGAGGAGACCTCGGCGCTGACGCCGCAGCGAATCTTCGCCGCCGCCACCTACGGGGTGCCGAACACCGCCATGCCCTCGTACGAGGAAGGCCTGACCGAAGACGACCGCTGGAACGTCGCGTATTACGTGCTCTCGCTCGTGCCGCACGACGCCGTCCTTGCCGCAGGCTCCTCGCAGGGTCTGGGGCCGACTCGCAGCGCGCTTTCGGCCGCGGTCGGCAAGGCCAACGCCGGCGACCGCGACGGAGCGCGCGAGCAGCTCATCTCCGCCTATCTCGACGATTTCGAGCCCCACGAAGCCGCGCTCCGGGCGAAGGACGCCGCGCTGGTGGCCGACATCGAAGGCGCGTTTGTGGCCCTGCGCGCCGCGGTCGAGAGCGGTCGCGAGGTGGACGCGGCGGCGGCTCGTCTCGACGGGCTCTTGGAGAAGGCCGATGCGCGCGACGGCGGGGGCGCGCTGGTGGCGTTCGTCGCCGCGCTCGCCATCGCGCTCCGCGAAGGGGTGGAGGCGGCGCTCCTGGTCGCGGCGATGCTCGCGCTCTTGCGAAAAGCCGGGCGGGTCCGCGATGCCTCGGCGGTGCATGCGGGCTGGATCGTGGCGCTCGGCGCGGGCGGGATCGCCTGGTGGGGCTCGGGCGCGGTCCTCACCCATCTCTCCGGCGCGCACCGCGAGCTCGCCGAAGGAGTGCTGCAGCTCGTCACCGCCGCGCTCTTGCTCTACGCGAGTCACTGGCTTTTGGCGTCGTTGTCGGCGAAGCGGCTGGTCTCGTTCCTCTCTGCGCGGACGCTTGCGGCAGGAAGCGCGGTGGCGGTGTTCGGGCTCACCTTCTTCGCGGTCTTTCGCGAGATGCTGGAGATCGTCGTCTTCTACCGCGGGCTCTTGCTCGAGTCGGCGGGGCTGGGCGGCGCGGTCGCGCTGGGCGCGTTGGCCGGGGTGTGCGTCCTGGCGGTGCTGGTGGCGCTCTTCCAGCGGCTGGGACGCAAGCTGAAGCCGCGGCCGCTCCTCGTCACCTGCGGCGTCCTCCTCTGCGTTCTCGCGGTGCTGATGGTCGGGAACGGCATCCGCAGCCTGCAGGTGTTGGGGTCGTTGCCGATGACCGTGTGGGGCACCTTCCAATTGCCGGCGCTGGGCGTTTACGCCACTCGCGAGGGGCTGCTCGCGCAGGCGCTGGTCGTCATCGGCCTCATCGCGTCCGCGCTGTGGACGGCTGGCCGCGCCGATCGCGCACCGACCACCAACGCCGCCGCCAGCGCGCGATAATCGCGAAGAGGCGCGCGCTCAATCGCAAAACGCGCGCGCTGAATCGCAAAAAGGGCGCGCGCTGAATCGCAAAAAGGGCGCGCGCTAAATCGCCAGCAGCACCCCCGTCGCCGGCTGACCCGTGGCGGCTTCCACCCCCTCGCAGTACAGCCGGAGCTGCGTCGCATATTGAGGCTGTGCGCCGTCGGTCTTGAAGTCCACCACCGTCCAGCCGGCCGGCTCGCGAAAGGCAAGGTCGACCACCCCTTCGAGCACGGTGCCGTCCGCAAGCACGTGCAAGAGCGGCTCCTCGCGGCGCACTTCCAAGGCGCGTGCGGCGCGGCGCAGCAGCGGATGCCCGAGCGCGGCGGTGGCGGCGCGGGCTGCTGCCTGCACCTCCTCGGTGGAAGCGTCGGCGAGTCGCCCTTGCGCCGCGGCGACGCGGGCGACGTCGGCTGGAGCAGCATCGAGCGCGGCCTCGGCGAGGGTTGCGTGCACGAGCGCGCCGAAGCGCTTGCCGTGCGGCCGCCCATACTCGCGGCCCGCGACGGACTCCAGCGAAACCGGGCGCAGCGTCGGCGGCGGCTTCGTCACCGACCGCGCGGTGACGGTCTCGACTTCCACCGACGGTCGCCGCCCGGTGTTCTGCGCCTCGCTGCGCGCGGCCTGCCAGCGCGCATGCGCGTCAGCGGTGTCTTTCGAGCGGCCGGAGTCGACGAGCAAGTCGTGGCTGCGAATCCCCGCCTCGACCTCCTTGTCCAGCCGTGCCGCATCGCTCTCCCACCAGACGACGTCGTGGGTTCCCGCGAGCGGCCGATGCATGCCGGGCCGAACCGGAAGCTGCGCGAGAAGTCCTTCGGGCCGATCCAGGACGGTCTCGTTGCCGAACGACGGCAACCCTGGAGCGGCGCGCGGGCTCTGCCGCTCGTCCGGCCGCGGGTAGACGGCGGGCCCGAGCGGCTCGAGCCACCCGGCCAGCTCGTCGTCCCCGGTCGACGGAACGACCAAGAGGTCGCGAGCCCTGGTGGCGGCGACGTAGGCGACCCGCACCACCTCTTCGCCGTCTCGCCGGAGCAGCTCGTCCTTGTCCGCGAGCAGCTCGAGCGGCGCGCACCCGGCGAGCGGCATCGCCCACACCCGCCGGACCGGATCGACGAAGCGCGAAGGCGTCTTCGGAGCTGCCGGCGCGCACGGGTCGCAGAGGATGACGACGGGAAATTCGAGGCCTTTCGCCTTGTGCACGCTCATGATGCGCACCCCGTCCGTGCCCTCCTCGACGACGGGCACCTCTGACGCTTCCCCGCGCTCCGCGTCCAGCACCAACCGCTCGACGAAAGCACGGAAGCTGACCGCACCCTGTGCCTCGAACTTGCGCGCCAGATCGAGGACGCGCAGCACGTTCCCGAGCGCCTGCTCCCCGGCGGCGCGGATGGCGAGCCCCGCGTGCGCCCGGGTCGCGTCGAAGAGGCGCGAGAGAGTCTCCGCGATGGGTCGAAGGTTTCGCTGGCGGTGAAGGTCATGGAGGACGTGCAGCGCCTCGGCGACCGCGACCGGCTCGGCGTTCCGCGCCGGGGCCTCCGCGAGCGGTTTCGAAGGCGCGGCGGCTTCGCCCGGCTTCAGGGACGGAGCGGCCGGAAGCGGCTTCGGTCGCAGCGCGATGTGCTCCGCGCGGTAGACGAACAACTCCTCGTCGGAGAGGGCGAAGAACGGCCCCTTCAGCGTCGCGAACACCGAGAGCTGGTCGTCCGGCCACTCGATGGCGCACGCCGCATTGCGCACGGCCAGCACCTCCTCGCGCGCGTGGTAGCTGCGTCCGCCGACGAGGACGTGGGGAATCCGCCGCGCTTCCAGCGCCTCGACGTAGCCGCGGGTGAGGTCACCGTCCCAGCCGCGCATGCGCTTGAAGAGAAGGCACACGTGACGCGCTTCCAAGGGGACGGTTCCCTTGCCGCGTTCGCTGACCTGCCACTTGCTCTCCCGGACGAGCCAGTCGACGAACGCGCCCACCGCATGCGGGTACGATTCTTCGATGGCCTTCGCCACCACCCTGTCCCGCTTGCCGTAGATGCGCGGGGCCGGCAGCGCCACCAGCGCGGGCTGGTTCGGAAGCGCCTCGCGATGGGGATGCAAAGGAACGTACGCCGCCTGCGTCCCGCCCTGCATCACGGGTGCGAACGCCGCATTCACCGCCTGCTGGATCTGCGGCACCGACCGAAAGCTGGTGGAGAGGTTGAGAAGCTCGCCTCCCGCGGCGAGGAGGATCTGCTTCACGTCTTCGTAGAGCGCGATGTCGGCGCGGCGGAACCGGTAGACGGATTGCTTCGGGTCTCCGACGACGAACAACTTTCCCGGCAAAGGACGAGCGCTGCGGAAATCTGTTTGCGCCGGATCGTCCGCGGCCAGGAGCAGCAGGATCTCGGCCTGGAGCGGATCGGTGTCCTGAAACTCGTCGACGAGCACGTGCGTGAAACGCGTCTGCAGCTCTTTGCGGACTTGCCTGTCGTTCTTGACCAGGTCGCGCGCGCGGGACAAGAGATCCAGGAAGTCGAGCGCGCCCGCCTGCTCCTTGGCGGTTTCGTAGGCTGCGCACAAGGGCCGCAGGTCTTCGCGAAGCAGCGCGGCGAGCTCGGCGTCGCATCTGGCCACCGCCTGTTCCGTGGCAACCCGCGCGGCTTCCTTCAGATCGAGCAGCGTCTTCTTTTCCAGGTCTTTCGCGAACCATTTGCCGCCGCCGCGCCAGTTCCACAGCCGTCGCCGGAGGAGCTCCTGCAGGTCGGCCTCCAGCGCGTCGACGTCCGCGCCGGACCGCGCCTCGCGGCGCGCGATTTCCTCGCAAAAGCGGGAGAGCTCGAAGAGCGACTGCGCGAACCAGTCTTCCGGCCGCTGCGCCTTGACCGCGAAGGCGGCCACTTCGCGCAGCTTCTCCAGCGCGCCACGCAGGACCGCGTCGCGGTCGAGCGGCTGCGTCTGCCAGGCACCGTCGAAGTCGCGGTGCTCGCACAGGTCGCGGCCGGCGGCGCGAAGGCGCTCGCGGACGGGCTCGTCGCTCGACCACAGCTTGCGGCGCAACAGCCGGCGGACACCTTCCGGCGGGTCTGCCACCGTGCGCTGGAACCAGGCATCGAACGCGGAGCCGAACAGCCGTTCCTGCTCGTCGCCGGCGAAGACCTGGAAGACCGGATCGACGTGCGCCTCCACCGGCCGCTCGCGCAGCAGATCGACGCAGAAGGAATGGATGGTGCCGATGGGGGCGAGCTCGAGCCGGGCGAGCGCGTCATCGAGGCGCGCCTTCTCGTCGGCAGCGTCGGCGCGGAGCCGCGCTTTTTCCAGCTCTCCGCGCAGGCGCAGCTTCATCTCGCCTGCGGCGAGGTCGGTGAAGGTGACGCAGAGGATGCGGTCGAGCGTCGTTTTTCCGAGCCGCAGGAGCGCGATGATGCGCGCGACCAGCTCGGTGGTCTTGCCGGTACCGGCCGCTGCTTCGACGACGAAGGTGGCGGCCAGGTCTTCGCGGATGCGCTGTCGGGCGAGCTCGTCGTTCATGGCAGCTCCCGCAACTTGCGCAGCGGCTCGGTCTCGTCCTTCGGCTTGCGCGCGGTGCGGGACGGCTCGCCCGGTCCGCAGACCGGCAGGTAGTCGCAGCGGTCGCACTCCCATCCGTACTGGTTGTGCCGCGGCAGCGCCGGCAAAAAGCCGCGTTCGATCGCTTGCGTCAGCGTCTGCGCCAGCACCTGGACGCTGCCGCGGACAGCCGCATCCAGTTTGACCGGGACCGCGCTGAAGTCGCCCGTGTACGTGCAGTAGTAGAGACGGCCTTCCTCGACCTTGGCGCCGGGGAACAGCTTCTCCAATGCCAGCGCGTAGAGCGCGGGCTGCAGCGTCGCGCCGCCGCCGATGACGACGCCCGGTTTCGACCAGGCCTTGCCCGTCTTGTAGTCGGTTGCACGCAGCTCACCTTTCGTGGTGCGCTCGACCAGGTCGATCGAGCCGCGCAAGAGGAGCGCGTCGTCGAGCCGGACCGGGTGCGGGGTGCTGTGCGGATCGCGCTCGGTGTCCTCGCCGGTGAGGCCGAAAGAGAGCTCGAAGCGCCACGGCGTGTAGCTGCGCTCCTCGGTCATCCGCCGCAGCCATTCGCGCAAGTCCACCGCGACGCCCGCGATGCAGTCCGTCCACACGCGGGCGATGGCCGGCGCCAGCCGGTCTTCATATTCGGCGGCGACTTCCGCGAGCACGGCTTCGAGCCGCGACTGCGCGACCCGGAGCGAACTGTCATCCACCGGCAACAGGCCTTTCTCGGAGAGCTCGCGCAAGAGCTTGAACTGCACTTCGTGGATGAGCGAGCCGCGGGCGAGCGGGTCGATCTGGTCGACCGCCTCCGGCACTTCGCGCGGCGAGAGGCGATGCAGCGCCTGGAGCACGAACTTGTATGGGCAGGCGGAGTAGTTCTGCAGCGCGGTGGGCGAGTAGGGCCGGTGCGACGGCAACTGCTCGCGCAGCGCCTTCTTGCCCGCCTCGCGCAGCTCTTTCTTTGCTGCCTCGCGCAGCGCTTCTTTGTCCGCGTCGCCCACAGCGTCCTTGCGCGGCTCGATCTCGAGCTGAATGAGGCCGTCCGCTTCCGTCCAGCGGCGCAAAGCGCGTCTCGCTCGGGTGCGCAAGGCGCGCTCGAGATGCGGATTGACGTTGAGGAGGTAGGAGGCAATGCCCTTGCTCTCGTCGCGGCTCAGCCTTGCCGCCGCGGCCAAGAGGGACAGGTCGTGCTCGGCTTCGTCGATGGCGTCCGACGGCTTTTGCGGCGCCGGCCATCCCGCCCGTGCCGCGGCCTTTTCCTCGGCGAGGCGCGACAGCTCGGAGAAGACCGGCAACTTTCCCTCTGCCGCGCGCAGGACTTCGAGGCCGTAGAAGGACGGCACCCTGGCGCGCCCCTGCACCAGGTCGACCCGCGGCCAGGACAAGACCGCCTTCCGTCGCGCGGCTCCGACGCCGAGACGGAGCGCGAGCCGCTCCTGTGCGATGCGCTCCTCGCCCACTTCCAACCCGCCCAGCTCGCGGCGCTCGGCGTCGCGCAGCAGCGGATCCTCGAGCACCTTCTGCGGAAACAGTTTCTCGGCCAGCCCAGGCACGAAGACCACCTCGAACGAGAGCCCGCGCGCCCCGGCTGTCTCGGCGACGTATACCGCGCCATGCCGCTGTTTCGGCGCCGCGACCGGCAGCTCGGTCAGCCTGCGCGAGAGGACGAGCCGCACCTCCGCCAACGACACCGGGCCGACCGGCGCCATCGGGTTCAGCTCGGCGAGGAGCGATTGCACCCGCGCGGGGTTGCGCAGCGCGCGCGCCGCCAGCGCGCTCAGCGATTCGAGCCACACGTGCCAGACGGCCTCTCGCGGCAGCGCCGCCAGGTCTTTCACGAGCGGCAGCGCGAACTCGCGCAGCGCCTGCAGGTCCGACAGATCGCGCCGGAGCTTGTCCGCGCGCGCTTCCTCGACGGCGCAGCGCGCGAACTGCACGCGGAGCTGCTCTTCCAAGCCGGACAATCGCCGTTGCCAGCGGTCCGCGCCGCCGATGACCGCCGCGTCGACGACCAGTTTCTCCCACCGCCAAGGCGCACGCAGCGTGCCTTCGACGACCGGCGCGGTCTCCCCTGCCTCGTCGAGCTCGTCCGGCGGGGACGCCACCTCGAACTCTTGCGGCGGCCGGGTGGACAGCTCGGCATCGGGCGGGACCCAGCGGTCCGCGGAGGACGGCGGCGCGGGGGGCTGGCCTTTCACCGCCCGGGGCACTTCGCCAAGCGACAGGTACTCCGCGAACCCCCGCGCCGAGACCCCTTCTGCCGCGCAGCCGAGGAGCGCCAAGAATGCGCGCCCCGAAGGGTCCGGCGCGAGCGTGCCGGAGGCGAAATGCACCGGCACCCCCGCGCGGGCGAACGCCTCCTGCAAGAGCGGGCGGTACTGCGAGGGCGCGCGCAAGAGCACCGCCATCTGGTCGAAGGGTACGCCGCGGGCCGCCTCGCGCAGGACGTGCCGCGCAATCTCCACGCACTCGCGCGCCTCGCCTGGGGCGGAGAGAAGAACGACGTCGTCGCCGAGCGGATGTCCGTCGCCTGCCTCTTCGAAGAGGCCTTGCTGCACGCGAGACAGCGAAGTGCCGCGCGGCTCGTCCACCGCCTCGGGGCGAATGCCGAGCGCGGCGCCCACCGCGGCCGCATCGCTGGACGGCGCGGTCGCGAGAACCTCGCCGCGCAGCCGCGAGAGGAGCCTTGCCTCCACGGCGCCACCGAGCGGTAGATCGAGAAGGAGCGCGGGCAGGTCGAACAGCTCGTGCTCTGCGGCGGTGGCGAGCTCGAACACCGCCGCACGGTCGGCGAGCCGTCGCTCCCGCAATTCGGCCTCGTACTCGGCAAGGATGCGCCCGAGGTCGCCGCCCGGCCGCGCGCCCGCGAGCCGCACTTCCGACAGTGTCCGCGCCAGCGCGCGAGGCAGCCCCGGCTGCGCCGCGAGCGGTTCGAAGCGCCCGAGGCCGCGGTTCTTGCCCAGGCGATGCGCGATGCGGGTGCAGACGGCGAGCAATCCAAGCGACGAGAGCGGGGCAAACCCGAGCTCCGCCAGCCGCGGCGCCGCCACCAGCGCGGCAAAACGCGCGAGCGTGAAACGCTGCCACCCGAACGACGCCCCGCGAATCCGCGCAGCCGCGCGCGCGACTTCCGACGCCGCATCGGTGGACGCGGCGACGACCAAGGCGCGCTGGTGCTGCGAGAGCCAGCTGCGCGCCCGGGCGAGCCGCGCCTCCGCTCCGGCCGATGTGATGAGCAACTTCATCTCCCGCGAAGCTTAACGCAGGGGTCTGACAAACCGGGCGGGGAACGTTAAGCTGCTCTCCCGATGCGACGGGCAATCCCCCTCCTTCTCGCCTTCGCCTGCAGCTCGCACCAGGTCGGAAACGTGATGGGCGCGGGCGTTTCCACCGGGGCGGGCGTCGCCACCGCAACCGCGGTCGCCGTTGCCGCATCAGCCGGATCGCGCCTTTCCGGCGGTTGCTACGCCATCTGCCAGCAGGGCGAAGTCTGCAACGAGCGCACCGGCCTCTGCGACACCTTGCCCTGCCACGGCAACTGCGGCGCGGGCGGCAAGTGCGAGGAGACGTTCTTCGGCGAAAAGTGCGTCGGCGGGCCAGCCAGCGTGGTCGCGCAGCCTTCTGCCACGCAGTCGAAGAAACCGGCCGTGCGCGTCCTCGACAAGCCGCCCGTTCCCGACGGCGCGCTCCCCGGTCACGACCAGCCTTGATCCGCTTTCCCGCTCGCGACGGCCGCATCCTCGGAGGCGACCTCTTCGCTCCCGACCACCCGCGCGGGTGCGTCCTGATCGGCCCGGCCATGGCCGTCCCGGCCCGCTTCTACGCGAAGTACGCGCAGCACCTCGCAAACACCGGCCTCGCCGCGCTGGCCGTCGACTATCGCGGCATCGGCGCATCCAAGACGCTGCCGATCAAGGACGATCCGGCCAGGTTCCAAGACTGGGGCGAGCAGGATCTCGCGGGCGCGGCCGACTTCCTGCGCAAGAGCTACCCGGGCTTGCCGCTGCACTTCGTCGGGCACAGCGCCGGAGGGCAGCTCATGGGTTTGATGGAAGGCGTTCCGATCGCCTCAGCGCTCTTCGTCTCCTCCGGCACCGCGTCGTGGCGTGCATACGAGGGGCGCTCTCGCGCGGTGATGTTCGGACTCTTCCACGCGGTCTTGCCGGCGGCGCTCGCTTGGAAGGGCTATCTGCCGATGAGCGCCGTCCGGCGGGGCGAGGACGTCCCAAAAGGCGTCGCCGCTCAGTGGGCGGAGTGGGGTCGGCATGAGCGGTACGTGCGCAAGCATGCGGACCCACAGGGCGGGCTGGGCTTCGAGCGCTACGACGGCCCGCTGCGCGCGGTCGCTTTCAAGGACGATGCCTATGCGCCCCCGAAAGCCGTGCAGGGCCTGCTCTCGCTCTACACCAAGGCCCGCAAGGAGCTGATCGTCCACGACGGCCCCGCCGGGCACTTCGGCTTCTTCAAGCAGCCTGCGCTCTGGGCCGAGCCGGTTTTCGCCATCAGCGGCGAAACAAAGGCGGGGTGAGGGCATCGTATGCCGGAAGGAAGAAGGAGCTCGAATGGCAGACGTGCACCACGAAGAGCCGGTCCCGGCGCGCCGCGAGGGCAACGGCGTCGATCGCGCCCCCGCGCAGCACAAGGCTGAAGAGCCGGCGCAAGGGAAGGGCGAGCAGCCTGAGGCCATCGTCAAGGACGAGCGCAAGTCGCGCCGCAACCGGAACATCGCCATCGCGGGCGTCTGCCTCGCCGCCATCGTCGCGCTCCTCTGGTGGCTCCACGCCCGCAAGTTCGAGGACACCGACGACGCGCAGGTGGACGGCTACATCACCGCGGTGTCTAGCCGCGTCGCCGGAACCGTGATCGCGGTCCATTTCGACGACAACCAGGAGGTGAAGCAGGGCGATCTCCTGGTCGAGCTCGATCCCGCCGACCTGCAAGTGTCGGTCGCGCAATCCAAGGCGGCGCTCGCACAGGCGCAGGCCCAGCTCCAGGCCGAGCAGCCGAGCGTCCCCATCACCCAGCAGACCAATCGCACCTCGCTCGACACGGCGCAGAGCGCGGTCGCCAACGCGGAAGCAGACCTGGAGGCCGCCCGCAGGGAGCTCGACCAGGCGGAGGCGAACAGCAAGTACGCGCAGCAGCAGAAGCAGCGCGCGGTCGAGCTGCTCGCGCAGAAGGTCATTCCCCAGGCCGAATACGATCAACGCATCAGCGCGGCAGACGCAGCGGCGGCCAATGTTGCGGCGGCCCGAAAGCGCATCGACCAGCGCAAGGCCACCCTGGCTTCCGCCCAGTCCCGGCTCGAAGAGACCCGCGCCAACGCTCCCCGCCAGCTCGTCGAAAAGCAGGCGACGCTCTCGGTCCGGCAGGCGAATCTGGAGCTGGCGCAGGCACAGGTCCGCGAGGCGGAATTGAACCTGAGCTATGCGAAGGTGGTGGCGCCCGTCGCAGGCGTGCTCGGCAAACGATCGGTGAACGTCGGCGATCGCGTCCAGCCCGGCCAGCAGCTCTTCTCGCTCGCCCAGACCGGCAACCTCTGGATCACCGCCAACTTCCGCGAGACGCAGATCGAAGGGATGAAGCCCGGCCAGGCAGTCGAAGTGCACGTCGACTCGCTCGACAAGGACTTCACCGGCAAGGTGCAGAGCTTCGCCGCCGCCACCGGCTCCCGCTTCAGCCTGCTCCCGCCGGAGAACGCCACCGGCAACTACGTGAAGGTCGTGCAGCGCATCCCCGTGCGCATCTCGCTGGACCCGAACCAGCCGGGCATGGAACGGCTGCGCCCCGGCATGTCCGCCGAGCCGCAGGTGCGGGTGCGATGACTCCGGCGGAGGCCGCGCGGCTCTCCCCGGAAGAGTCCGAGCGCATCACCCACGAGCAAGGCTGGTCGGGCGGCTTCAACCCCTGGACCGTCGCGATGGTCGTCACCATGGCGACCTTCATGGAGGTGCTCGACACCGCCATCGCCAACGTCTCTCTGCCGCACATCGCCGGGTCGTTGTCGGCGAGCGAAGACCAGGCCACCTGGGTCCTCACCTCGTACCTCGTCTCCAACGCGGTGGTGTTGCCGATCAGCGGTTGGCTCGCGAACCGGGTCGGACGCAAGCGGTTCTACATGTCCTGCGTGACGCTCTTCACCATCAGCTCGTTCCTCTGCGGCGTCGCGCCCAATCTCGGGCTCCTGATTTTCTTCCGCGTCCTGCAGGGCATCGGCGGCGGCGGCCTCGCGCCGTCCGAGCAGGCCATCCTCGCCGACACCTTCCCGCCGGCGAAGCGCGGCATGGCCTTCGCCGTCTACGGCATGGCGGTGGTGCTCGCTCCCGCCATCGGCCCCACCTTGGGCGGCTACATCACCGACCATTACTCCTGGCGCTGGGTGTTCTTCATCAACCTGCCCGTCGGCGTCCTGTCTTTGATGCTCTGCTCGCGCATCCTGGTGGACCCCCCGCACCTCATCAAACTGAAGCAGATGGCAGCGAAGGCCAAGGTGGACTTCGGCGGCCTGGGCCTCATCGCGGTGGGCCTCGGCGCGCTCGAATACGTGCTCGACAAGGGCCAGGAGGACGACTGGTTCCACTCGCGCACCATCTGCCTCTTCATCGCCGTGGCGGCGTTCGCGCTCGTCACCTTCGTCTTCTGGGAGTGGAAGCACGAAGATCCGGTGGTGGACGTGAAGCTGTTCCGGAACGGCAACTTCGCCACCGCCAATTTAATGATGTTCGTGCTCGGCATCACCCTCTACGGCACGACCGTGCTCCTGCCGCAATACCTGCAAGTCTGGATGGGCTATTCGGCGGAGGACAGCGGAATGGCGCTCTCGCCGGGCGGCTTCGTCGTCATCTGCCTGTTGCCGTTCGTCGGAAAGATGATCGGCAAGGTGGATACCCGTTACTTGATCGCGTTCGGGTTCTTCACTCTCACCCTCGCGATGTGGCACTTCGCCCATACCCTGTATCCGGGAATGGATTTCTATTCGGCGGTGATGCTGCGCGTGTACATCTCCTTCGGCATCGCGTTTCTGTTCGTGCCCATCAATACCGTCATCTACAACGGCATTCCGCCCAGCAAGAACAACCAGGTCTCGGGCATCGTCAACCTCTTCCGCAACATGGGCGGCGACGTCGGCATCGCCTTTGTCGCGACCGCCATCCAACGGCGTTCGCAGCGCCATCAAAGTGAGCTCACCGAGCACGTCCTCCGGGGCGGCCAGTTGGACGCGATGCTGCACGGCATCTCGCAGACCTTCCAGCACCACGGCATCGCCGCGCCCACCGCGGACAAGATGGCGCTCGGCAGCATCTACGCGCAGGTGATCAAGCAGGCCCAGACCCTCGCCTATACCGACGTCCTGATGGTGTTCACCGTCTTCTGCGCCATCATGGTTCCGGCGGTGCTCTTGACCAAGAAGGCCAAGGGCGGCGCCGCGATGGCGCACTGAAAAAGGCGTAGAGTCCCGCGCGGAGGTGCGCCATGGCCGAAGCCGTTTTCGAGGTTCCGCGCAACACGGAGCTGTCCCGTTTGGACGAGCTGGTGGGGCGGTTGCGCGAAGGCTCCAAGAGCTGGGTGAAGCTGCCGGTCGCCGCCAAGGCGCAAATCGCCCGGCGCATGCTGGAAGGCTTTTCCCGGGTGGCGGAGCGCAGCGTCCAGGCCGCGGTCGCCGCCAAGGGAATCACGCCCGGGACACCGCAGGAAGGCGAGGAGTGGCTGTCCGGCCCCTGGGTCACGCTGCGAATCCTGCGGCTCACCGCGGAAGCGCTGGAAGAGATCGCGGCCGGCCGCAATACGCCCATCGGCAAGGTCGACCGCACCGTCGACGGCAAGCTGCGGGTGCAGGTCTATCCTCTGACCACCATCGACCGGCTGCTCTTCGGCGGGCTCAGCGGCGAGACCGTGCTGACCGCCTCCGCTACCGAGCAGGACCTGGAAGATCGGGCGCGGTTCTACAAGCACGGTCCTTCCTTCGATGCGTCGCTGGGCCGGGTCGCGCTGGTGCTCGGCGCCGGCAACGTCAACTCCATCGCTCCGACCGACGTGGTGACCAAGCTGTTCAGCGAGGGCAAGGTCTGCATCCTCAAGATGAACCCGGTCAACGCCTACGTCGGCCCCTTCATCGAAGAAGCCTTCAAGGAATTGATTGAAAAGAATTGGCTCGCGGTGGTGTATGGCGGCGCGGAAGAAGGCGGTTATCTCTGCAATCACCAGGGCGTGGACGAAATCCACATCACCGGCAGCGACAAGACCCACGACACCATCGTCTGGGGGCCACCCGGCAAGGAGCGCGCAGAGCGGATGGCGCGCGGGACGCCGCTCCTCGACAAGGAGATCACGAGCGAGCTCGGCAACGTCTCGCCGGTCCTGGTCGTGCCCGGTCCCTACAACGCGAAGGAGCTCGCCTTCCAGGCCGACAACATCGGCGGGCAGGTCACCAACAACGCTTCGTTCAACTGCAATGCCGCCAAGATGCTGGTGACGGCGAAGGGGTGGCGCAGGTCGGACGAGCTCTTGGCAAACCTGACCAAATCCATCGGCGCGGCGCCGGTGCGCAAGGCCTGGTATCCCGGTGCGCACGAGCGGTATCGCCAGCTCACCGAAGGGCATGCGGACGTGCGCACCATCGGCGAGGCGTCGGGCGATGCGCTTCCCTGGACCATCGTCAAAGGATTGAATTCGAGCGACACCTCCGAGCGCAATTTCGTCACCGAGCCGTTCTGCTCGATCCTCTCCACCACCGAAGTCGGTTCGTCGGACGATCCGATCGCGTTCCTCGACGAGGCGGTGCGCTTCGCCAACGAGCGGCTGTGGGGCACGTTGAATGCGTGCGTGGTCGTGCACCCGAAGACGCTGCGCGATCCGAAGGTCAATGAAGCTTTCGAGCGGGCGCTGTCGAACCTGCGCTATGGGGCGGTCGGCGTGAACGTGTGGCCGGCGATTGCGTTCGTCCTCGGCAGCACTCCCTGGGGCGCCTATCCGGGCGCGACCTTGACCAACATCCAGAGCGGCCGCGGATTCGTGCACAACACCTCGATGCTCGAGAAGGTGGAAAAGGCAGTGGTGCGCTATCCGGTGACGGGGTTCCCCAACCCGAAGCTGCCGTACTTTCCCACCCACAAGAACGCGCACAACCTGGGGCACAAGTTGGTGGAGTTCGAGCCGTCCCAGAGCTGGGGGAAGTTCCCGGCGGTGGTGGGCGCGGCGCTGAAGGGGTGACCGGCCCGAGGGACGCCATGATTGCGCCTCTCACGTCCTTGCCTGCGCTGACCATCCGCGGCGTCCGGACTGCTGCTGTGTCTGCGCCGATGAGGTTCCCGCTCGGGACCAGCGCGGCGACGGTTCGTTCCGCGCCGCTCCTGCTCGTCGATCTGGACACCGAAGAGGGCGTCACCGGGCGCACGTATCTCTTCTGCTACCGCCCGAGCATGCCGCGGGCCATCGACGCGATCTTGCGCGACGCGGTCTCGCAGGTCGCGGGAGAGCGGGTGGCGCCGGTCGAGATCGCGGCGAAGCTATCGCGGCGCTTCGCGCTCCTCGGCGTGACGGGCCTCGCGCGGATGGCGCTCTCGGCTCTGGATCTGGCGCTGTGGGACGCGCTGGCGGTGGCGGCGCGCTTGCCCGTGGCGGTGCTGCTCGGCGCGTCTCCGAAGCCCGTGCCGGCGTACAACTCGAACGGGCTCGGCTTGATGGCGCCTGAAGCGGCCGCCGACGAGGCGGAGAAGCTGCTCGAGGGAGGCTTCAAGAGCGTCAAGCTCCGACTCGGGCACCCGACGCTCGAACAGGATCTGGCGGTCGCCCGGGCCGTGCGCGCAAGGCTCCCGACTTCGGTGCAGATGCCCGTCGATTACAACCAGGCGCTGACCGTCACCGAGGCCATCCACCGTGGACGCGCGCTCGAGGGCGAGGGCATCGCCTGGCTGGAGGAGCCGATCCGCCATGACGACTATCGCGGGAATGCGGCCATCGCAGCCGCGCTCGCGGTCCCGGTGCAGATCGGCGAGAACTTCAACGGGCCGGAGGCAATGGCGGAAGCGATCGCTTTTGGCGCTTGCGATCTGGTCATGCCCGACGTCGCGCGGATCGGCGGGGTCACCGGCTGGATGCAGGCGGCGGGGATTGCAGCGGCCCACGGCATCCAGATGTCCTCACACCTCCATCCGGAGGTGAGCGTGCACCTTCTCGCCGCGACTCCGACGCGGCAGTTCGTCGAATACGTCGACTGGGCGAACGCAATCCTGGAGGAGCCGCTGCAGATCCGCGACGGCCTCGCGCACATCCCCGACCGCCCAGGGTTTGGGATGACCTGGCGCGAAGATGCCGTGAAGAAGTTCGCGCTCGACGGGTAGCGATACGGTGTCCCCGCGCAAGCTTCGGATTCGTGCGACAACGTCGGCATGCCTTTGTTGACGGTGCTCCTCGCGCTCTCCGGATCCGCTCATGCGGCCGGGGGGTATTCCGACCTCGTTGCGCTGTTTCATGACTGGCGCGTATTCCAGAAGCCGCCGATCGTCGATGGTATTCCCGACTATTCGAAGGCCGCGATGGATGCGCAGCGCGCGCGGTTGCCTTCGATGCAGGCGCGGCTCAAGGCCATCGACACCTCTGGGTGGCCGGTTGCGCAGCAGGTGGATTGGCAGATCGTGCGCGCGGAAATGAATGGCCTGGACTTCGACCATCGGGTGCTGCGGCCTTGGGAGCGCAATCCGGCCTTCTACGTCACGGTCTACGCCGACGAGAGCGATCAGCCGGCGCGGGAAGGGCCGTTCGCGGTTGGCGGGATTGAATTGTGGAAGTTTCCCCTTCCATTGACGGCGGACAAAGCGAATGAGCTGAATCGCGGGCTTTCCACCATCCCGAAGCTCCTCGCGCAAGCGCGGACGAACCTGACCGGCGACGGCCACGATCTCTGGGTCTACGGCGCCCGTAGCCTGCGCGAGCAGGCGGACGCGCTGGCCGGCTTGGAACGGCAGCCTTCGGTTTCGGCAGCGGCCCAGAAAGCCCGCGAAGCAACCGTCGCGCTCGCGCAGTGGGTCGAGGCGCAGGCGCCGTCGAAGAAGGCGCCCTCCGGCGTCGGCATCGCCAACTACGATTGGTATCTGCGCAACGTGCAATTGCTCCCCTATACCTGGGCCGAGGAAGTGACGCTGGTCGAGCGCGAATTGGCCCGCGCCCGCGCCTCGCTCGCGCTCGAGGAAGAGAAGAACCGCGCGCTGGCGCAACAGGTTCCCATCGATTCGCCGGAGGAGCACGAGCGGCGGCACGCAGCGGCCGTGGGCGAGTACATGGCCTTCTTGCGCAACGCGCACGTGCGGACGCTGCCTGCGTACCTCGAGCCCGCACTGCGCGCGCACGTTTCGGCTTACAGCGCGAAACGGCCGCTGGAGTTCTTCGCGCAAGTGGACGAGCGCGATCCGGAATTGATGCTCACCCACGGCTATCACTGGTTCGATCTGGCGCGGATGCAATTCGAGGCTCACGAAAGCCCCATCCGCCGCGGGCCGCTCCTCTACAACATCTTCAACAACCGCACCGAAGGGTTCGCCACCGCCAACGAGGAGCTGATGATGCACCTCGGAATGGACGACGCCCGGCCGCGCTCGCGCGAGCTGGTGTGGGTGCTCCTGGCGCAGCGCTGTGCGCGCGCCCTCGCGGCATTGAAGGCGCAGGCCAATCAATTGACGCTGCCGCAGGCGGCGCAGTTCGCGAGCGAAAATACCCCGCGCGGATGGCTGCGGCTCGACGGCGCGACCGTGTGGTTCGAGCAGCACCTCTATTTGCAGCAGCCGGCCTACGGGACGAGCTACGTGATCGGCAAGCTGGAGGTGGACAAGCTCATCGCCGCGCGCAAACGGCAGCTCGGCGACGGCTTCACCATGCAGCGCTTCATGGACGAATTCGACGCTGCCGGGCTCATTCCGGTGCCGCTCATCCGCTGGCAGGTCACCGGACAGCGGCCGTAGCCCGGCCGACGGACAGCGGCCGTAGCCCGGCGAGCGCGGTTTCGGGCACAATGGCGGGCCATGCCTGACCTATCCCGCCGCGATCTTGCACGTCTGTTCGGGCTTGGAATCGCCGCCTCGGGCCTCCAGCCCGCCGCTGCCGCTCGGGCGGTGTCCTCCAAGCCGCGCGCGCCCAAGGGCGTGGTGCGCATCTCGTCGAACGAAAACCCGTACGGACCGTCGCGCGCCGCGCTCGATGCGGCGCGGGAGGCGTTTTCGCTCGCCTGGCGCTATCCGGACGAAGCCGCCGACGACCTGATCGCGGAGCTGGCGAAGCACCACAAACTTCCCGAGCGCTGCTTTCTCCTCGGCGCCGGCTCGAGCGAAATCCTCAAGCTGGCCACCACCGCCTTCTGCGGTCCGGGCCGCAAGGCGGTGACGGCCGATCCCACCTTCGAATCGATCGCGCACCACGCGCCGGTGTCGTCGGCCGAGGTGGTCAAGGTCCCACTGGACAAGACGTTCGCGCACGACCTCGAAGCGATGGCAAAGGTCCCGTCCGCCGGCCTCATCTACGTCTGCAACCCGAACAACCCGACCGCATCGCTGACGCCGAAAGCGAGGGTGCGCGCGTTCCTCGCCGACGCTCCGGAACGGACGGCGCTGCTCGTGGACGAGGCGTATCACCATTACGTCGACAGCCCGGATTACGAGAGCGCGGCGCTGTTCGTCTCGGGGCACCCAAACCTGATCGTCACCCGCACCTTCTCGAAGATCTACGGGATGGCCGGCTTGCGCATCGGCTATGCCATTGCGCAGCCGCCGGTCATTCAGGTTCTTGCGCAACACGGCGCCTACGACTCGGTCAACGTGCTGGCGATGGCGGCGGCGAAAGCGAGCATCGTCGATGCGGCGCATGCGGCGGAAGGAAAGGCGCGCAATGCGAAGACGCGCGCGCAGGTCTTCGCCGACTTGAAGAAGCTCGGGCTCTCGCCCATTCCCTCGCAGGCAAACTTCTTCATGGTCGACGTGAAGAAGCCGGTCGGGCCGCTCATCGCCGCGCTCGCCGCGAAGGGCATCCAGGTCGGCCGCGCCTTTCCCGCCTTGCCGACGCATTTGCGGGTGACGGTGGGAACGCCGGAACAAATGCGGCGTTTCACCGAGGCGCTCGCCGCGACTCGCGCCTGACGCTCCGGGCGCGTCAATCGCCATTTAAATGGCGAAATGATAGCTGTCATTCCCATGGGGGTTCCGCCGCGCCCGCTCCTCGATGTGCCGGGTTTCGATGTCGGAGCGTTGACGTTGACGGCCGGCGATCATCAGAGCTTTCGCGCGGTACGCCAGCGCGACGGGCGCAGCGTCTTGCTCAAGCTGCCCACCGAGGAACACCCAAACCCGAAAGCGGTCGCGCGGCTCCGGCACGAGTACGAGCTGACCCACGATCTGGTCAGCGACCGCGTGGTCCACGCGCTCGACTTCCGCCCGGCCGGCGGCGCCGTGGCCTTGGTCCTCGAAGACCCTGGCGGCGGGACGCTGCGCGACCTCATCCACGACGGTGGCGTGCCGCGCGAGCGGTTCCTGCGCATCGCGATCCGTCTCTCAGCGGCACTCGCCGATGTCCATGCGCTCGGCCTCGTGCACAAGGACTTGAAGCCGGAGAGCGTGGTGCTGCTCGCCGGCGACGAAACCCGGTTGACCGACTTTGGCGTCGCGATGAGGCTCTCCCGCCACAACGCGCCCGAGCTCGCGCCCGGCATGCTCGAGGGGACGCTCGCCTATCTCGCGCCGGAGCAGACGGGCAGGATGAATCGGCCTGTCGACCGGCGCAGCGATCTCTATGCCTTGGGCGTGACGCTCTACGAGCTGCTCACGGGAGTGCGCCCGTTCCGCGCCGCCGATCCGGTGAAGCTTGTGCACCAGCACCTCGCGGTCCGTCCCCCATCGCCCGCCGAGCACCGGCCGGACGTGGAAGGCCCGATCGCCGACATCATCTTGAAGCTCTTGGAGAAGAATCCGGAGAGCCGCTACCAGACGGCGGCGGGGCTTCAGCGCGACCTCGAACGGTGCCTTTCGGCGCGGTCGAGCTTTCCGCTCGGGACCGAGGACGCGAGCGACGAGTTCCGCATTCCGCCGCAGCTCTTCGGGCGCAACCGCGAGGTGGGCGTCCTCAAGGGCGCGCTCGGCAGGGCAGCCGGCGGCGCGGTGGAGCTTTTGCTCGTCCACGGTCCGTCCGGCATCGGCAAGAGCGCGCTCGTCGGAGAGCTGCGCCGAGAGGCGGCCGCGGCGAGCGCGCTGCAGATCGCGGGAAAATTCGACCAGTACAACCGCGAGCTGCCCTTCCTCGGCTTTCTCCGCGCCTTCGCACAGCTCGCGCGCCAGATGCTGACCGAGAGCGAAGACCGGCTCTCGACGTGGCGCGCCGATCTGGCGGCGGCGCTCACCCCCAATGCGCGGCTGCTGGTCGAGCTGGTCCCCGAATTTGCCGCCGTGCTTCGCGACACGCCGGAGGTCGCACCCCTTGGCCTCGCGGAATCGCAAACGCGCTTCAGCCTCACCATTCGCCGTTTCTTGCGCACGGTCGCGACGGCCGCGCACCCGCTGGTGCTCTTCCTGGACGACGTGCAATGGGCAGACGCCGCGTCGATTGCCCTTCTCCACACGCTCCTCACCGACCCGCAGCTCTCGCATCTGTTGTTGGTCGCGGCGTATCGCGACAACGAGATCGACGCCGCGCATCCGTTCCTGATGCTGCTCGGGGAGTTGGAGGCGGCCGGCGACGCCGCTCCGGCGCGGCTCGCGGTGGGACCGCTGGACGAAGACGCGGTGGCGGCGCTTCTCGCCGAGATGCTCCGCGCCTCGGAGGCCTCGGTCCGGACGCTTGCGCGGACGGTGCTTCTCAAGACCGGCGGCAACCCGTTCTTCGTCAACGAATTCCTCCGCAGCCTGCACAAAGGCGGCGAGATCCGTTTCGACCCTGCCCGCGCACGCTGGATCTGGGACGACGACGCCATCGGCAGGCGCCGGACGACCGACAACGTGGTGGATCTCGTGGTCGAGCGAATCCTCGGGTTGCCCAAGGAGACGCAGGACATCGTTCAGCTCGCGGCCGTCATCGGCCACCGGTTCGACCTGGCGACGCTGTCGCGCGTCTCGCAAGGGTCGCGCAGGGGCGCAGCCGCGCTCATCCGCCCGGCGCTCGCGGCCGACATCCTTTTGCCCCTCGACGACGACTTCAAATACGCCGACCTCGTCGACACCGCCTTCGGCAACGGCTACGCGTTCCTGCACGACCGCGTGCGCCAGGCGGCGTATGGGCTGATCGCGGAAGGCGCACGTCCGGCGCTCCACCGCCGCGTCGGCTGGCTGCTGCTCGACGGAGGCGAGTCCGGCGACATCCTCTTCGATGCGGTCAACCACCTGGACGCCGCCCTCTCGGCCGTGACCGATCCGGAGGAGCGGCTCCGGATCGCCAGCCTCAACCTGAGGGCAGCAAGGAAGGCAAATCTCTCGATGGCCTGGCAGGCGGCGCGGCGTTACGCCGAGACGGGCCGCGCGCTCCTCGCGGGCGCAGAGCCCAAAGGGCTCGCCTGGGAGCTCGGATTCGAGCAGCTCCGCACCGCGTTCCTGCTCGGCGATCACGCGGCCATCGGACCCTTGCATGCGGAGCTCGTCGAGACCGCCCCCTCCGCGCACGAAGCGGTGCTCGCGACCGAAATCAAGGTCCAATACCTCACCAGCAACATGAAGTATGCCGAGGCGCTCGACGCCGGGATTCCCGCGCTCTTGCAGCTCGGGGTGCGGCTCCCGCGGCACGGCAACAAGGCGCAGGTGGTTCGGGAGCTCGTCCGCACCAAATGGGCGCTGCGCGGGCGCGACGTCTCGCGCCTGCTCGAGTTGCCCCAGGCGACCGACGCGGGAGTGCGGGTGGCGATGCGGCTCCTCGTGACCGTCTCCGCGGCTGCCTATGCGACCGACCCCGACGTCTTTCCGCAGATCGTCTTCCAACTCGTCCGCATGTCGCTTCGGCACGGCAACACGCCCGAGTCCGCCTTCGGCTACGTCTGCTACGGGCTCGCCCTCTGCGCGGTGCTGCGCGACTTCGACGGCGGCCTCGCCTTCGGCCGCCTCGCGCTCGGGATGGTCGACCGGCTGGGCGCGCGCGAGCTCGAGGCGCGGGTGCGCTTTCTCTACGCGCTCTTCATCCAGGTGTGGAGCGAGCCGCTTGCGGAGACGCTCGCCCACTTCCGCATCGGCGCGAGCCGCGGGCTCGAGTCCGGGGACCTCGAGTTCTACAGCTACAATTTCTACGGCCTCGATGCGCATCGCCTGTGGACCGGCGCGGGTCTCGCCGAGCTCGAGAAGGCCGTCTCCGCCCACCGCGACGCGATCGTCGCCCAGAAGCAGGAGAAGGTCTCGCTCCTCATGCTGGTGGTCCAGGACGCCATCGCCTGGCTCCGCGGCGCGCCGGAGATCAGCTTCGCCGGCCTCGATGAATGCGAGGTGCTGCGGCTCTGCGAACAGCGCGGCGACAAGACCTCGAGCGGCTATTGTCAGACGTTCCGCTGCATGCGGCACGCGCTCGCTCACGAGTGGGAGGCGGCGCTCGTGGCGGCGACGGCCGCGCGGCAGAGGCAGGAAGGGCTCGACGGCCAGATCTTCGTGCCGGTCTACCAATTCTATGAATCGCTCGCGCTCCTGCGCTCCGGCCGGCGCTCGCATCGGGTCCGCGCGAATCAACGGCGGATGGCGGCGCTTGCAGAGCGGGTTCCGGCCACCTTCGCGGCGCGCTTCGAGATCATCGAAGGAGAGCGTGCGCGCGCCCGCGGGCGTCTCGGCCGGGCGTTGGCCCACTACGAGCGCGCGCTCTCGCATGCGGGCGCGGCAGCGAACCAGCACGATCTGGCGCTTGCCCACGAGCTCCTCGGCGAATGCCTGGTTGCGGCGAAGATGACGGGCAGCGCGCGCTGTCACCTGGTCGAGGCGGCCCGGGCGTGGGAACGGTGGGGAGCGACCCGGCTGTCGGAAGCGATCTGCGGGCGGCATCCGGAGCTGGTCCAGCGTGAGGAGGCGAAGAGCGCCTCCGCTCCGACGGCGCGCTCCGACGAGCTGGATCTGCAATCGATCACCCGGGCGGCGCACACGGTGGCGGAGAAGCTCAAGCTCCCCGACGTCGTGCAGGAGCTCCTCTCGCTCGCGCTCTCCAGCGCCGGTGCGAGCCGTGGCGTCCTCGTCCTCGCCGACGGCAAAGGCCGCTTCGTGGTGCGCGCGACGGCCGACGTGCGCGACGGCGTCCAACTCGTCGACCCGCTGCCGCTCGTCGATGCCGGCGGCATCGCGTGTGGAGACGCCGGCCGCATCGCGCGTGGTGACGCGCGCGCGATCGCGGAGAGCGTCGTCCAATACACGCTGCGCACGCGCGCCCCGACGCTCATCGACGACGTCGACCTCGACCACGTCTTCGCCGCCGACCCGCACCTGCAACGAGCGCGGCCTCGCTCGGTGCTCTGCCTCCCCATGCTCCGCCATGGCGAACCGACCGGCGCGCTCTACCTCGAGAATGAGCTGGTGACTTCTGCTTTCACGCCTGGCCGGGTGCAGTTCCTCACCGTCCTCGCCAGCCAGGCGGCCATCTCGATCGAGAACGCCGGCCTCTACCAGGATCTGGAGCGGTCGCTCGAAGCGCAGGTTGCGCTGACCTCCGCGCACGCGCGCTTCGTCCCCCACCAATTCCTCGCCTCCCTCGGCCGCAGCGACATCCGCGAAGTGCGCCTCGGCGACCATGCCGCGAAAGTGCTCTCGGTCCTCTTCTCCGACATCCGCGGCTTCACCCCGCTCGTCGAGAGCATGAGCCCGGCCGAATCGATCCGCTTCATCAACGCCTATCTCGCGCGGATGGAACCTTCGATCATCGCGAACCACGGCTTCGTCGACAGCTACATCGGCGACGCGATCATGGCGCTGTTCGACGGCAGTCCCGACGACGCGATCGCGGCGGGCGTCGGCATGTTGAAGGCGCTCTCGGAGTTCAACGGCGAGCGCGCTCTGCGAGGGGAGGCTCCGGTCCGCATCGGCCTCGGCGTCAACACCGGGCCGCTGATGCTCGGCACCATCGGCGGGCAGAACAACCTGAAGTGCGGCGTCATCGGCGACAGCGTCAATCTCGCCGCGCGGGTCGAGTCCTTGACCAAGCAGTTGGAGGTGCCGTTCCTGGCCGGCGAAGACACCGTGCGCCGGCTGCTTCAGCCGCAGCGCTTCTTGCTCCGGCCGGTCGAGCGCGTGCAGGTGGTCGGCCTCAAGGAGCCGGTGACGCTGCACGAGATCTTCGACGCCGATCCCGAGCCTGTGCGGGATGCGAAAGAGCGCACGCTGCCGCGTTTTCTCGAGGGCACGGAAGCCTACCGCGCGCGCCGTTGGACGGAGGCCGCGGAGGCATTCCAGTTTTGCGCCCGCGAATGTCCCGACGATCAGATCTCCCGCGGGCTCTGTGCGCGCATCGAGCTGCTCTCGCGCAACGACCCGGGGCCTGGCTGGGACGGCGTCGTGCGGATGACGAAGAAGTGACTAGTCCGGGCCGCCGCCCACCCACTTGCTCGTGTATTCCGAAAACCCCGGGGTATCGAAGCTGGCGATCGGCTTCCACGCTCCGCCTTGCTGCTGCGAAAGCGTCCCTTCGAACTGCGCCGTCTGCTCGAAGACGATCAGCGGGTACTTCCACAAGGGCGAGGTGTCGAGAACGCTCCACGCAACCGTCACCTGATACTGCCCGGTCGCGTCGACTGCGGTGAAGTTGACCTTCTGCGGGTACTTCCAGAGCAGCTTCCATTCCTGCCAGTCGGAGAACACATAGTGAAAGTTCTCCTGCGGGAAGAAGACGCGCACGTTCCCGAAGCGCAGGTACGCGGTGGACTTCTGGAAGGCGGCGTGCAGCCCGACATCGAAGGAGATCTGTTGCTGAAGGTCGCTGAACGCGGCCCACGCCCAGGTGTTGCCGGGGACGTACCAGATGCCCCAGTCGTGGTCGTGGTACCCGGTCGCGTCCACCAGGTCGAAGCGATTGCCGCCCACCGTGATGTAGCCGTTCACCTTCGCGCTCGGCATCCACGCGAGCCACGAGCTGACCTCCCAGCCTTCGCTCGCGTGCACGCCGTTGGCGAGGAGCTGCGGCTCGTCCGCGGGGGTGTAGGTGAGGCCCATGCTGATGGCGCCGTCTTCCGTCTGCGCTTTGACCTCGTAGTCGCCGTTCGGCAGCACGCGGATTCGCGATCCGGCCAGGTCGACGTCGGCCTGGCTCGCAGAAGCCCAGAAGCGCGAGATGGTGTGGAAGTCGATCTCCAGCCGGGTGCCGATTCCGTCTTCGTCGAAGAAGGCGGCATTGAGGCTGGCGGTGCCCAAGAGGTCGACGTCGGCGCCGTCGAACACCGCGAAGGTGACCATGCCGGCGCGGTCGTTCTTCTTGTCGTAGAAGTTGAAGTACCACCACTCCGTGTACCAGAAGAGGTTCGGCGCCTCGCGGTACTTCGCGAGATGGTAGCCGTCGTCCGCCAAGGTGAGCTGCGCGGGATCTTTCGGCGCCGGAGTCGAAGGCGAAGGCGATGGCGATGGACGCGGCCTGTGCGTCAGCACCTCCTTCAGCGTCTCCCATCCGGCTGACGGCCGTTTCAGATCGAGAGGCTCCTGCCACGGCTCGCCTCGCTCGAAGCGCGCCGTGTCGAGCGCCCGGAGCGGCGCGAAGATGGCCGGCATCTCCATGTCCCAGATCCGGCACGGTTTCGCCGCCGAACCGCTGCGGGCGAGGATGGCGTTGACCGCGCGCCGGGCTGCTTCGTTCGCCGAATCCATGCAGGCGAGATCGGCGTTGGTCTGCACGTAGTCGGCGGCGAGCACCAGGTTCTCGATGCCGGTGGCTGCGCCGGGCCGCTTCTCCCAGCTTCCTGCCTTGTTGATGAAGAGCGGTTCCAGATCGATGGTCTTGCTCGGCCTGGTCTCGACCGGAATCTCGATGTCGGTGTCCATGAAGTACGAGTGGATGTCGTCCCAGCTCACCACCGTGCCCGCCGTGTTCAACGACTTCTCGATCTCCTGCCAGACCTCGCTGACGATCTCCTTCTCACTGCATTCCTCTGCGCGGCGCGGGTCGAAGGTGCCCGGCGTGGTCCAGTCGGAGATGTCCACCGAGAGGATGCCGTTCACCGTGCCGTCGCCATAGTCTGCGAGCTTGAGGGAGCTCCAGAACTGCGCCTCCGAGATGGAGGTGATGGCCCACGGCGAATTGACGTAGAGGGTGTGGCCGTTCGAGATGGGCACGTCCTTCTTGAGGAAGAACTGCAGGCCGTTCATCCACCGCACCGAGCCCGCGATCTCGCGGATGGTGGCCAGCGTCGGATCGGCGCCGGGCGCGATCATCGCGTCGGTGACGAGCGGCGCCATCACCTCCACCGGCAGCGCGCTCACGTAGTAGTCCGCCGACTCGCGCCAGACGCGCCCGGTGTTGCGGTCGAGGAGACCAACGCTTGCGATCCGGCCGCCCTCGCAGGCAAAGTCGGTGCACGCAACGCGCGAGGTATAGGTGCCGCCGAGCGCGCGGATGTGCGCGATCCACGGTTCGAGAAGCTGCGGGCTGGTCGGCCCGTTCAGCACGCGGTCGGTGCTGGAGACGAGGTCGTCGGTCATGCCGAACATCAGTTGCACCTGCACCTGGCCGATGGTGCGGGCGCTCGCGAGCTTCGGCTGGGCGGCGACGAGCGAGCGCGAAAGCCCCTCCGCGAGATAGGTCCGATAGGCCGGCGATTTGTTGGCGGCGTCGGTGAAGTCCATCCAGCTCAGGTTTTCCAATTCGTGCAGCCTGCGCTCCCGGCAGCTCGTCATCACCTGCCACAGGCGTCCGGCGAAGAATTGGAGCTCGCCGGGCAAGAGCCCGATCGCCGGCGGATCGAAGAGGTCCTTCAGGATCAAGAGCAGGTCTTGCAGGTTGCGCGGGAAGCGCGAAGGCACCTCGATGGGCGGCTTTCCGTAAGGCGCGATCTCGATCCGGGTGGTGCCTGTCAGGTTGTCGTAGCAGCCGTTGGGATTGTTCGCGAACGGGATCCGCTTCATCGAATCAGGGAGATGCCGGTAGAAAGCGGGCACGAAACGAAAGCCGTGCTCTCCCGGTAAATCCGGCCGGCCGCCAACGCCGCTGTTCGGCTTGGGAATGGTGCGGCTCTTCCCGCCGGGGATCTTGCGATAGTCGTAGACGGAAACGGCGTAGCCGCCGCGCTCGAGCAATTCGTGCGCGGCGGTCAATCCACCGATGCCGCCTCCGAGGACGAGGACTTTTTTCATTTTGCCCCCCTTACAGCGCGTTTCACGACCTGAAACTGCAGCGTCGGAAGCCGGCGCCGAGCCGCCTTCGCGGCTACTGCGAAAGGAGCTGCTGCGCGATCTGGCTGCGCAGCGACTTGAGCTCCTGAGTCAGGTGATCCACGTCCTGGCCAAGCCGCTCGAGCGCGAGCTCGTTCTTGAGATTCACGTGGTAGTCGACCTCGGCGCGCGCGCGCTCCTGCCGGTTCTCGCGGTTCTGCGCCATCATCAACAGAGGCCCTTGCAGGACGACGAGGATGGCGAGGACGAGGTTGAAGAACACGTAGGGATAGGGGTCGAAGGCGGCGCCCTTGAAGGCATTGACCGCCATCCAGCCGCCGCTGAGCAGCACGATGACGGCGATGAACGCCCAGCTTCCGTTCCAGCGCGCGACCCGGATGGCGAACCGCTCGCTGCCGGTGAGCTTCGCGTCGAGCTCGCGGACCACGTCCCGGCTTGCGCGCTGGGCGAGGAGCGAGGTGGTGTTGCGCAGGCGCGCGGTGAGCTCGCGCATCACCAGGTGCGAAGCGTCGGTCGAGCCGAGCGCGGTCGACAGGAAAGCTTCTTGCGAGAGCCGGAGCAGCCGCACCTGCGAGGCCGCCGACGCGCTGGCGGTGCGCGCGCCGCCGTCCAGCACCGCGAGCTCTCCGAAGTGGTCGCCCGCAAAGAGATGGCGGAGCACGACGGGCTTGTTGGGTGGCGCGGCGGGAAGGGTGATGGCGACCTCGCCCTCGATGATGACGTACATGCAGTCGCCGGGATCGCCGCGGGCAAAGATCTCCTCGCCGTGAGCATAGCTGCGCTCCTCGGCAGATTCGGCGAGGGTGCGGCGCAGGTGCTCCGGCAGCGCGCGCAAGAGCGGGACGCTCGCGAGGAGGTCCAGGTGCCGCGAATCGCCGATCGGAACGGCAGCCGACTGCAGCATCCGTATTTCACTGTAGCACCCGCACGATGATCGGGCGACCGAACCTCAAATCGGATTGCGAAGGTTGATCGCGCGCATGTCAGAGCGCGAGGCGAATCCCGCCCCGCACCGACAGCGGCTGCCCGAGCGTCGCGACTCCGCCCTGCAGCCCGACCAGGTAACGCCGGTCGAGGACGTTCTCCGCCGCGCCGAAGATCGTCACCGCTTGCGAAAGCTTGCGCGAAACATACGCGTCAAAAGTGGCGAAGCCCGGCAGCCGCTCGGTGTTGAGATCGTCCTCGGATTGGTCCGACGTCCAGCGGAGCCGCACTTCCGCGCTGACCCACCCGTCATAGATGACGCCCGCGCTGACCCGATGGTGCGGATCCTGCGGCAGCTCGCGGCCGTCGTCGGAGCTGCCGATGACGCGCGTCCGCACGTACGTCCAGCCGAAGTCGAGCCGCGCTCCACCAACGCTCGGAGACTGCACGCGCAGCTCGATGCCGGCGATGCGCGCAGCCCCCAGGTTCCGCCGCTGCGCGAGGTTCGGCCCGACGGTGACGTTCACGATCGGGTCCTCGAGGCGCGACCAGAACCCGGTCGCATGCGCGAGCCCGAAGAGGTCGAAGCCGGCTTCGGCGCCGGTGAGCGTCTCCGGCCCGAGCTGCGGGTTTCCGTCGGTGCGCACCGGACCCACCTGGAAAGGGCGGTACAGCTCGTTCAAGGTCGGCGCGCGAAACGAACGATAGCCGGCGGCGCGCACACCGAGCCACGAGAGCGGCTTCCACAAAGCGCCCAGGCGCGGGCTGAGCTGCAGGTCGCTCCGCGCAGAAAGCTCCGTCTCTTGCACGGCGCCGGACGAGAGCGTCTCCACCCGGCCGCTGCTTCGATTGCGCCAGCCGTCGAGCCGCAGAGCTCCTTGCAGGTCCACATCCGCGAGCCGCAAAAGCTGCTCCGCGAAGATACCCCCAAGGAGCTGCTCGCCGGCCGTCTCTCGATGGACGATGCCTGGCTGCGTGGGAAAGAGCTGCTCGACCGATCGACCGGCGACGCGCCGCGCTTCGACACCCGCGCTGAACCCTTCGGCGTGGAACACCGCGCTCAGCCCTTCGTCGTCGGCGGGCGCGCCTTGGATGGAAGCAAGCGATGCGCTGGCGCGGACGAAGGGGTTTGGCGCGATGGTGGCGCGATCCTGATCGAAGCGCGCGAGCCGCCCGTAGAGGTGCGCTTCGAGACCATGGCCGTCGAGGCCGAGCGCGATTTCGCCCTGGCGCGCGCGAGCGGTGGTGTCGAGGGTGCCGCCGTCCTCGCTCTCGCTGAAGCCCGCTGCGCGCGCTGACGCGGTGAACCCGGAGCCGACCCCGCTTTCGAGGCGAAGCTGCGCATTGCCGCGGCGGCTCGAGGCGTCGTGGTCGATCGGGCCGGGAGCGGCGATGACCGGATAGCCGCTGGTGGTGAGCCCTTCCGCGTCGAGCGCGAGAGCGAGCAAATCGGAGAAGCGTT
>DASXHM010000139.1:0-20615 GCA_036488495.1 Myxococcales bacterium
TTCTGCTTGGCGAAGCGCTCGCGGATGGAAGCGAGCACCGGCATGGAGCGGCCTGCCCACTCGATGCGGCCGTGCCCTTTTTCTGCCAGCGACGGGTCTTTGACGTCGTGCTGCTGCGAAGACTTTCCGCCTGCGATCATCTTCTTGGCGACGGCCATCTTTGGTCTGTCCTTGGGTTGTGAGCGCGCCCACTTACCGCATGTGGACGCGCTGCGCCAGTGGTTCGGGCGGCGGGCGGCCAGGCGTCAGGGCGGCCGGCGTGCGAGCGGCCTGCGCTCGGCGCTTTGGAGTGCGCAGCTTACGTGCATGGCAGACAAGAACCAGCCCGTGGGCGAGAGGATTGGCGTTCCGGACCCGAAGAGCGAGCCGCAGCCGCCGCCGAAGATCGACACGGCGGGAAACCTCGGACCGGTCGGCGAGCGCAAGCAGGAGAAGGACGACCTGAACGATCGCGACGGAATCTGGCGGAACCCCGCCGCCCGCGGCCGCGACGAGTAGTCCGCGCGTCGAGGGGTGGTCCGCGCTTCGTTGGAGTCGACGTGAACGGCGTGGCTGCTCAGCCGCCAAAGACGGTTTCGCGTGCCGCGGCCCAGGCCGGCCGCGCGAGCAGTCGGTCCAGCCACTTCGACAGGTTCGCGTACTGCGAGAAGTCGAAGCCGCCTTCTCGGATGAGGTGGAAGTGCGGCGCGTACGCCACGTCCGCGAGGCTGAACGTGCCTTCCAGCCATTCGCGCCCCTTGAGCGCCTCGTCGAGCACCGGCAGATAGCGCGAGAGCTCCTTCTTGCCCGCCTCGGCCGCCTGCGCGTCGCCTTCCGTCTTCCAGAACGCCTTCACCTTCTCGTTGATGTGGCGGAAAATCGGCAGGCACGCGGGCGTCACATGCCCGGCCTGGAAGAAGCACCAGCGCAGCACCGCCGCTTTGTTCGAGCCGAGCAACTGCGGCGCGTGCTTTTCCGCCACGTAGAAGTTGATGGCGCTGGATTCCCAGAGTGAAAACGATCCGTCGCGGAACGCGGGAATCTTGCCCATCGGATTGAGCGCCCGATACTCGCCGGTTTTGTTTTCGCCCTTTTGCGTATCGACGAGGCGCGCGTCGTACTTCACCCCGCACTCGTTCAAGCCGAACACCGCCCGCGAGGAATTGCCGGACATCCTGCCGTAGAAGAGCTCCATGATTTTGGCTCCTAGAACAAAGTGAAGACGCGCTTCGTGGATACACCGTGGAGAACGTCGGCGAACGCGCGCGGCGCCTCCTGCAAACTCATACGGTCCGGCACTTCCGGCACAAGCGCTCCCGAGGCGAATCCGGGCAGCATTCGCCGCAACATCGACGCGGCCTCGACCGGCGAGTGGGCCAAAGAGTCAACGCCGAAGAAGGACAGCTCGCGCCGGTAGAAGGCGAAGAGATCGAAGCTCACCTCCTTGCGCTGCGCATCCGCGGCGATGGAGGCGAGCCGACCGCCCTTCCCGAGCGCTTGCGTCGAGGGCAGAAACGTCGCGCCGCCCACCGTGTTCAGGACCACGTCCACGCCCTTCGCCGCCTCGAGCTTCAGCACTTCGTCGAAGGCGCCGCAGGCCACTTGCGAAGGGTCGCGCCGCGTCGCCAGAAGAACGCGCGCGCCAAACCAATGCGCGATCTGCGCCGCTGCCTGCCCCACCGCCCCGCCGCCGACGACCAGCACCGTCTCGCCTGCGTGCAGCGCGCACTTGAGCACCAATGCCTCGTACGCCGTGCAGTAAGGGACGCCGCACGCCGCGGCTTGTTCGACCGACAGCCGCTCGGGCTTCGGCACCAGCGCCGCTTTCGGCAACAGGACGTACTCCGCGTGAGTGCCGTCGCGGGTGAAGCCGGCGTCCCCGCTGCCGAAGACGAGCCCGAGCCCTTGGACCTCGCCGCAGAAGTCGCGCCCCGTGGTGCGGGGAAGTTGCGTCTGCGGCATCCGACCTTGCGCGTTGCGGACGTCGCTCGGGTTCAACCCCGCGCAGTGCACCCGCACCAGCGCGTCGGCGCCGGACGCCTCGGGAATGTCGATGTCGCGCAGCGCGATGCCGCTTGCGTCCTCGGCGAACTTCTCGAGGCGCAAGGCTCGCATCCTCGGATTTACGCGGCGCCCTTCGCGCCTTTGAACCCCGCCGCAGAACGAAGCTGCTCGGCGCGGTCGGTCTTCTCCCAACTGAACTCCGGCTCGCTGCGCCCGAAGTGCCCATACGCCGCGGTCTTCTCGTAGATGGGGCGCAAGAGGTCCAGGTCCTTGATGATCGACGCAGGCTTGAGCGAGAAGGTGGCGCGAACCGCCTTTTCGATCTGCTCCTCGGGAATGGCGTTGGTGCCGAAGGACTCCACCAGGATGGACACCGGCTCGGCCACGCCGATGGCATACGCCACCTGCACTTCGCAGCGCTTCGCGAGCCCGGCGGCGACGACGTTCTTCGCCACCCACCGCGCTGCGTACGCCGCGCTGCGGTCCACTTTCGACGGATCCTTGCCGGAGAAAGCGCCGCCGCCGTGGCGACCCATGCCGCCGTAGGTGTCGACGATGATCTTGCGGCCGGTCACGCCCGAGTCGCCCATCGGCCCGCCGATGATGAAGCGGCCGGTGGCGTTGATCATGCGCTTCATGCCTTCCGCGCGAAGCTCCCGCGGAACCACCTTGTCGATGATCTCCGAGTTGACGGCTTCGCGGAGTTGCTCGGTGGAGACGGTCTCGTCGTGCTGGGCGGCGATGACCACCGCCTGCACCTTGTGCGGCTTGCCGTTCTTGTACTCGACGCTGACCTGGCTCTTGCCGTCGGGCCGGAGGAACTTGAGCTCTCCCCGGCGGGCGCGGGCGAGCTCGCGGGTGAGCCGGTGCGCGAGCGCGATGGGGAGCGGCATCAACTCCGGCGTCTCGTCGCAGGCGTAGCCGAACATCATTCCCTGGTCGCCGGCGCCCTGCTCCTTCTTCGAGTCGGAGTCGACGCCCATGGCGATTTCGGGCGACTGGTGCTCGACCGCGACCATCACCCCGACGCTGCGCGCGTCGAACCCCATCGCGCCGTCGTTGAAGCCGATCCGCTCGACCGTGCGGCGGACGATTTCGGGATAGCTCAGCCGGGCGCTGGTGGTGATCTCGCCCAAGAGGACGACGAGGCCCGTCTTGACCGCCGTCTCCAGCGCCACCCGGCTGTGCTTGTCCTGCCGCAGGCACTCGTCCAAGACCGCGTCCGAAACCTGGTCGCAGACCTTGTCGGGATGTCCTTCGGTGACGGATTCGGAGGAGAAGAGCGCGTCGCGAAGCTGCATGTGTGTGTCCTCAGTCCCGGCCGCCTGGCCGGCGTGGAACGAAGAGGCACGCAGGCGGTGTGGCCGGCGTGGAACGAAAAGGGCGCGCACAATGGACGACGACGGCGGGAAATGTCAATCGCCGATTCCAAGCGCGGAGAGGAGCGCCTCTTCGACCTCGCGCATGCGGGCGGCCGACAGCACGCCGAGCTCTTCTGGATCGATGAATTCCTTGCGCAGTACCGCCACGCGTTCGCAGGCGACGTAGCAGTCGCGGAACACGCCCGCCTCACCTCGCTGCAAGCGGACGTGCCAGCTCATGGCGCGCACCGACGTCGAGCAGGGGACGATCAGCACGTCGCTTGCGCGTTCGTTCCGACGATCGGGCGAGACGATCACGACAGGTCGGCGCTTCTCCACGTCCGCCCAATGCAACGAGCCGCGCCTCACTTGCGTTTGCGCTTCGATGGTTTCGCGGCGGCCGAAATACCGGGCGAGTCGCTGAAATCGTCATCGCCGGCTTCGCTCTGCGCCAACGCCTGAATTGCCATTCTGGTGAGCGCCTTAGACATCGCGACGTCCTCGGCCGATTCAGGCTCCGCGTAGTAGGCGCGGATTTCCTCGTCCAGCTTTCGCTTCCGCTCGGCGCGGTCGTCGGCGGCGATGGCGGCCTCGATGGCAGCCGACCGCGATTGCTTACCCTTCTTCCTTCGCGCGTCGAGCCGGCGGAGCAGATCGCTCGACACCGAGATGGTCACCTTCACCTTCCGTGCGCCGGACGCCATGGCGGAAGTATGACGCCCTGCCATACCGTTCGCAAGCACGCCGCCCTTACCCGAGGTAAGGGAACCGCGCCTTCATCTGCTCGAGCACGTACTGCTCGATTTCCTCGTGGGCGGTGAAGCACATCGCGGCTTCCAGGACCCGCTTCGCGTCGGCCAGATCCGCGCCGCGGACGACGCGCTTCACCTTGGGAATGTCGGCCGGATTGACCGACAGCGTGTCGAGGCCCAAGGCGAGCAGCACCAGCGCATAGAGCGGATCGCCCGCCATCTCGCCGCACATCGCCACCTCGATGCCGGCTGCCCGCGCCCCTTCGACCGAAGCCTGGATCATCCGCAGCACTCCCAGGTGCAGCGGCCGGTAGAGATACGCCACCTCGCGGTTGCCGCGGTCGATGGCCAGCGAATACTGGATCAGGTCGTTGGTGCCGATGGAGAAGAAGTCGCACTCTTTCGCGAGCCGGTCGGCAGAGAGCGCGGCGGCGGGCGTCTCCAGCATGATGCCGACCGGAATGCGCTCCGCGACGGGGACGCCTTCCTGGAGCAACTGCTGGCGGATCTGCTCGATCTGCTTGCGCGCTTCGCGCAATTCGCCGACCGCCGCGATCATCGGCAGCATGATGCGCAAGGAACCGTCGACGGAGGCGCGCAGGAGGGCGCGAAGCTGGGTGCGGAAGAGCTGCGGGTGGCGGAGCGTGAAGCGGATGGCGCGCAGTCCCAGCGCCGGGTTCGGCTCGTGCGAGCGATGCCCGAAGGGCAGCTTGTCGCCGCCGAGATCGAGGGTGCGGATGGTGACCGGACGCCCCTGCATCTGCTGCAGGATGCGCGTGTACGCGTCCGCGTGCTCCTCTTCGGACGGCAGCTCTCCGCGGTTCAGGTAGAGAAATTCGGTCCGGTAGAGGCCCACTCCCTCGCCGCCGTGGGCGAGGACGGAAGGCACCTCCTCGGGGAATTCGATGTTCGCGTACAGGTTGATGGTCCGGCCGTCGAGCGTGACGGCGGGAAGATGCCGCGCTTCCTGCAGCGCAAGGTCGTGCGCGCGCAACCGGGTGCGGACCGCTTCGAAGCGCTCGATCTCCTCCGCTTCGGGAGACACCAGCACTTCTCCGGTCGAGCCGTCGAGCGCGATGGTGTCGCCAGCCTGAGCGATCTCGCTGCACTGCTCCGCGCCCACCACGCAGGGCACTTCCAAGGCGCGGGCGAGGATGGCGGTGTGTGAGGTCTTCGAGCCGAAATCGGTGACGAGGCCAATCACCTTGCCGGACGACAGCAGCACCGCGGCATCGGCCGTCTGCAGGTCGAAGGCGACCAGCACCACCGGCTCCTTGGGGATGGCCGCGAGCGCCGGCTGCTCGCCGATCAGGTTGTGGACGATGCGGTCGCACACTTCGTCCAGATCGGCGCGCCGCTCCGCCAGATACGCATCGCCGCCGAGCTTTTCGCTCAGCTCGCGGACCGAGCGGCGCATCGCCCATTCGGCGTTGAGGAGCTCGTCCTTGATCAAGAGCTTGGCGGCCGCGAGCAAGGTCGGGTCGTCCGCCATCATCCGGTGCGCGTCGAGGATATCGCCCTGCTCGCCTTCGCCGAGACTTTTGCGGATCTGCAGGAGCTGCTCGACGGAGGCGTGAACCGCTTTGGTCAGCCGCTCCGTCTCCGCATCCACCTGGTCGGGCGGGACGTGGTAGCGGGGCACGCGCGCGCGCCGCCTGTCGACCGGGTGCACGCGCCCGATCGCGACGCCGGGGGACGCTGGGATGCCGTAAAGCTTCGCCAAGCTCCTCTTTGTCTATCACAGCCGGGAGAGCTTGAATGCCAGGCGCCGGAGGTCTTCGTCGGCGGCGGAAAAGCGCGTCTTTCCCTCGTCCTGATCGAGCTGTTTCTGCAGCGTCGCGGCTGCCTCGAGGAGCTGCGTCCGGGCGCGCGGATCCTTCGCGAGCCAGTCGAGCGCGCGCATCGCCGCGGCCCGGACCAGCAGATCTTCCGCAGCGGCGGCTTTCGCGAGCGGCGTCACCGCCTGGACCGCGCCCGAGCGCCCGAGCTCGATCGCGGCCCTCGCGCGCACCGCGCCTTCTGCATCGGCAAGCTTCGTCATCCAGCACTCCTGCGTCTCGCACTCCTTCGCCGCCACCAGGGCTGCGGCCGCTTCTCGCAGCGGCTTTGCCACCGCCTCGCAGGGCTTCTCGCTCTCCGGCTGCCCCAGCTCCGCCAGCTCCTTGCTGCAGAGGCCCTTTCCGGCGATGCGGGCCGCCAGCGACTGCAGCTCTTTCGCAAGCGCGGGCTCGCCGAGGAGCCCCACCGCCTCGGCCAAAGCCTGCCGCGTGCGGGGGCCGGCGGTCTGCGCTTTCTTCAAGAGCTCCTTCGCCTGCGAGCGGTCGCCGATCCACACCAGCGCTTCGCTCGCGAACTGCGGCAGATCGCCTTCGTCCTTCACCGAGATGAGCGCCTGGATGGGTGCTGCAGCTTCCTTGGCAGAGAGCCTGCCCAAGGCTTGCGCCGCGAAGCCGCGGACCAGATCGCTGAGCAGCTTCGCCGTGCCCGGCTGCGGATCCGCATCCGTGTATTTCAGCTTCGCGAGCAACACCGGCACCGCGCGTTCGTCTTCGAGATCGCCGAGAACCTTCGCTGCTTTTGCATAGGTGCCGGCGAGGGGACGGTCGTTGTCCTTCGCCCAGGCGAGAAACGCGGCATCCTGGTCCTGCAAGATCTTCAAGAGCGGCTCGACCGACGGCTTGCCGATGGCGAACAGCGAAAACGAGCTCTCCGGCAGAAACGACACGCCCTGCCGCTCGAGGACGAGGCCGTGCAAGAGCGCGGGGATCCCCGCCGGATCGCCAATCTGCCCGAGCGCGGCGAGCGCCCTCTTCACCACCATCGGTGGCGCCGAAGGCTCGTCGACCACGTGCGCAAGCTCCGGAACCGCCTCCCGGGAACGCAGTTTGCCGAGCGCCTCGATGGCGGAGAGGCGGACATTGTCGTCGGCGGCGCGAGCGAGGCGGAGGAGCGACGGCGCGGCCTCGGTCGCGCCGATGTTGCCGAGCGCAAGGGCGATCTTGGCGTTGGTCCGATTCGCGACCCGGGCGGCCAGATCGCTGCCCGCGCCGACGGTGGTGTCGATTGCGCTGACGAGCGGCTGCACTTCGGCGGGTCCGCCCAGATCCTCCAGGGCAAGAGCCGCGTCTTCCTTGCAGAGCGGGTCGTTCAAGAGCTGCGCGATCTTCGGCGCCGCCGCTTTGTCGTTCAGCCTGCGCAGCTCTTGAATGGCCTTCGCGCGCGCCTGCGGCTCGCGGCTCTCGAGCTGCTTCTCCCAGGTCTTCGGATCCTTGGGATCGGCCGGCCTGCAGGCAGCGAGCACGAGCAGGAGGCAAAGTACGCGCATCGACAAGCGCGTACTTTGCCCCGGCCGTGCCGTCAAATGGCCGAAGCCTCGCGGCGGCTTTAGATGCCTTCGACTTCGAGCACCTTCGCGACCGCCGGCCGCGCCTTCACCCGGTCGAAATGCTTCTGCACGTTCGGGGGCAGCGTCACTTCCACGCGAGGCGCCCAGCGGCAGACGGTGAACAGGTACGAGTCGGCGGCGCTGAAGGTGTTGCCGACCAGGTAGTCGTTCTTCGCCAGGTGCTGATCGATGAAGTTGAGCCGCTTGGTCAGGTTCTCACGCGGCGCGGGATCTGCCGACTTGCGGAAGAGCGGCCCGAAGCTCTTGTGCAATTCGGTCGCGATGAAGACCAGCCACTCCTGCATCTTGTAGCGCTCCGGAGTGCCGGCCTTGGGCGCGATCTTCTCGCCGCCCTTCTGGTCCGCGAGGTACATCGAGATGGCCGCGCCTTCGGTCAGGACGGTGCCGTTGCCGGTGTCGAGCGCCGGCACGTAGCTCTTCGGGTTGATCTGGTTGTAGTCGGCCCCGGCCTCTGTCTTCTTGGTCTTCGCGTCGACCTTGTCGAGCTGGAAGTCGGCGCCGAGCTCGCGCAAGAGGATGTGGGGATTCACCGAACAGGTCCCGGGCACGTAGTAGAGTTTCATGGCCGCATGGATGCCGCAGGCTCTGCTAGGTTCCCGGGCCCGCCATGCGAATCGTCTTTTTGGGCACGCCCGACTTCACCTTGCCGATCCTCGACGCCTGCGCCCGGGCGGGCGATCTGGTCCTGGTCGTCGCGCAGCCGGACAAGCCGGTCGGGCGGCACGCGGAGCTGAAGCCGCCTCCCTCGAAAGTCTGGGCGCTCGAGCGCGGCATTCGCGTCGAGCAGCCGGCGAAAGTGAAGAATGGCGCGCTGGCCGCGGTGCTTGCGTCCGCGCAGGCGGACGTCGCGGTGGTGGCGGCGTACGGGCGCATCCTGCCGTCCGACGCGCTCACGACCCCTCGGCTCGGCTGCCTCAACGTTCACGCGTCGTTGTTGCCGGAGCTGCGCGGAGCCGCCCCCGCGCAATGGGCGGTGGCACGGCAGTACGCCGAAACCGGCGTCACCATCATGCAGATGGACGAAGGTCTGGACACGGGCGACATCCGGTTGCAGAAGCGCCTCGCAATCGCGCCCGACGAGACCGGCGGGTCGCTCCTCACGCGGCTCGGGCCGCTCGGGGCGGAAGCGCTGACGGAGGCGTTAGCGCTCCTCGAGCGAGGTGCGCTGCCGCGGATTCCCCAGGACCACGCCCGGGCCACCCATGCCCCGTTGCTCTCGCGCGACGAGGGCCGTGTGGACTGGACGATGAGCGCGCAGGAATTGGACGCGCGGCGGCGCGGCTTCACCCCCTGGCCGGGTGTCTTCACGACCGTGCACGGCGCGGTGCTCAAGATCCACGAAGCGCGGCCGGTTCGAGCAGAGGGAACTCCGGGAGAGCTGCTCGGAGACGCCGTGGTGGCGTGCGGCCAGGGTAGCGGCTGGCAACTGATCGAGGTCCAACCCGAGGGCAAGAAGCGCATGCCGGCGGCCGCCTGGCTCTCCGGTGCAAGATTGCCTGCCAAATTTCGGCTGGGAACGGACTAGAATCGCCCCATGCTCATCGTCCTGCATCCAGATGTCCCGCGCGAGGCCCAGAACGCAATCGAAGCGCGGGTGCGCGAGCTCGGGTTCACCCCGCACGCCATCGAAGGCGCGGGGCGCACCGCCATCGGCATCACCGGCAACAAAGGGCCCGTCGATCCGGGCCACTTCCGCGAGATGCCCGGAGTCGCCGACTGCATCCCGGTGACCGCGCCGTACAAGCTGGTCTCGCGAGAGGTGAAGCGCGATGACACCGTCATCGACGTCTCGGGGGTGCCCATCGGCGGCCCCGATCTGATCGTCATGGCCGGGCCCTGCGCGGTGGAGAGCGAGCAGCAGATCCTCACCGCGGCGCGCGGCGTCGCAGCTTCCGGCGCGTCGCTGTTGCGCGGCGGCGCTTTCAAGCCGCGGACCAGCCCGTACGACTTCCAAGGCCTGAAGGACAAGGGCCTGCGGTTCTTGGAGAAGGCACGCGCCGAGACGGGCCTCAAGATCGTCACCGAAGTGAAGGACACCGAGACCTTGCCGATGGTGGCGGAGAGCGCGGACCTGCTCCAGATCGGCGCCCGCAACATGCAGAACTTCTCGCTCTTGGAAGCGGTGGGCGATCTGCGGAAACCCGTCCTGCTCAAGCGCGGCATGTCCAGCACCATCAAGGAACTGCTGATGGCGGCCGAGTACATCGTCTCCCGCGGCAACAAGCAGGTGATTCTGTGCGAGCGCGGCATCCGCACCTTCGAGACCATGACCCGCAACACGCTCGACTTGAACGCGGTGCCGATGCTCAAGCGCGAGTCGCACCTGCCGGTGGTGGTCGATCCCTCGCACGGCATCGGCATTCGCAGCGCGGTGTTGCCGATGGCGCGGGCGGCGGTGGCGTGCGGCGCCGACGGGCTCATCATCGAGGTGCACCCCGAGCCGGATCGCGCGCTCTCCGACGGCGCGCAGAGCCTGAACCTCCCGCTCTTCGACACCCTGATGCGCGAAGTCGCAAAGATCGCCGGCGCGATGGGCCGCAAGTTCTACAGGCCTGTGGCGGCGCAGCGGTGAAGGCCAAGGTCTTTCCCCTGCGCAAGCCGGTCCAGGCGGGCGGGCTGCGCGTGCCGGGCGACAAGAGCATCTCGCATCGCGCGCTGCTCTTTGCCGCTCTCGCCGAAGGGGAAAGCCGCATCGCTGGTCTCGCTCCCGGCGGCGATGTCCGCTCGACTGCGCGCTGCCTCGCGCAGTCGGGAGTGCCGCTGTTGCGCGGCGACGGCACGCCTTGGAAGGGCAATGCATCGGCGCATGGATCCTTCGTCGCGCCCGCGCGGCCTTCGGGCGCAAAGCCGCTGCCGGAGCACGATGCGGACATGGGTCCGGACGACGCCATCGTCGTAGGACAAGGTCTGCGCGGGCTGCTTGGAGCCGCCGAGCCGCTCGACTGCGGGAACTCCGGAACCACGCTGCGGCTCTTGTGCGGGATTCTCGCCGGCGCCGGCGTCGAAGCCACGCTCATCGGCGATCCATCGCTCTCCAATCGCCCGATGGAGCGGGTGGCCCAACCGCTGCGGACGTTGGGCGCCGCGATTGAAACGACTTCCGGCAAGCCGCCGGTCAGGGTGCGAAAGTCTGCCCTGTACGCGGCAGCGATCGAATCGCAGGTGGCGAGCGCGCAGGTGAAGAGCGCGGTCCTCCTGGCCGGCCTCTTCTGCGAGGGCGAAACCAGCTTCAAGGAGCCGCTGCGCAGCCGCGATCACACCGAGCGCATGCTGCGGCGGATGGGCGCGGCCATCACCCAGAACGGCAACACCGTCAGCGTGCGCGGGCCGGCGAAGCTGTCGCCGTTTGCCATTGACGTCCCGGGCGACTTGTCGAGCGCGGCATTCTTGCTCGCGCTCGCCGCCATCGCGCCGCAAGGCAGCTCGATCGAGCTCGAGAACGTCGGCGTCAACCCCACCCGGGCCGGGTTTCTCGACGCGCTGACGGTGTTCGGCGCAAAGCCGGACTTGAAGCTCGATGAAGGCGCGCTCCTCGAACCTTCGGCGAAGCTCACGTTGCAATCGAAGAACCTGCGCGGCGCCTCGCTCGACGGCGAATTGGTGCTGCGGGCCATCGACGAAGTACCCATCCTGGCGGTGTTGGGCGCGCTCGCCGAAGGTGAGACGGTCATCCGCGGCGCCGCCGAGTTGCGAGTGAAGGAATCCGATCGGCTGGCGCAGATGGCGCAGGGCTTGAAAGCCATCGGCGCCACGGTGGAAGAGCTACCCGATGGTCTCAAGCTCCGCGGCGGCAAGCTGCGCGGCGGCGCCACCGTCGACTCCGCCCTCGACCACCGCATCGCACTCGCATTCTCGGTCGCCGCGCTCGCCTGCGAAGAGCCGGTAGTGATCGAAGGCGCGGAGTGGGCGGACGTCTCGTTTCCCGGCTTCTATGCGCTGTTGCGCAAGCTCGGGGCGGAAGTCGAGCTCTCGTGACCCGCGCGCTCTACGTCTTGATCGGCGATCCGGTCGCCCACTCGCGTTCGCCGAAAATCCATGCCCGCGCTTTCGAGCTGCTCGGCATCGACGCGGTCTACGCGCCGTGCCTCGTCACCAACGTCCCGGCAGCGTTCGCGGGGCTTCGCGCGCTCGGGGCGGCCGGCTTCAACGTGACGGTGCCGCACAAGGAGGCGGCGGCAAAGCTGTGCGACCGGCTCGACGCGGCTGCCGAACGAATCCGCGCGGTCAACTGCGTGGACGCGGTGTTCACCGGCCACAACACCGACGTGCCAGGGATTTTGCGCGCGCTCAACCAGGAGGCGTCCGCGGGCGGGCCCGATGTCGTGTTCGGCGCCGGCGGCTCTGCGCGGGCGGCCGCGTTTGCGTTGCCGGGCTGCTCGATCGTCAATCGCACGCGCTCGCGGGCCGAGGCGTTGGCGCGCGATCTCGGGGCGCGGCTCGCCGAACCGGAAGTGATTCGCGAAGCGCGGCTGGTCGTGAACTGCACCACCATCGGGCTCCACGACGAGTCGTTGCCGTTCGACGTGGCGCAGCTTCCCAAGGACGCGGTGGTGGTGGACCTCGTCTATCGCGGCGCAACCGGCGACACTGCGCTCGTGCGCGCGGCCCGGGCGCGCGGGCTGCGCGCCATCGACGGACTTGCGGTCTTGGTCCACCAGGCCATCGCGTCCTTGGAAATCTGGCTCGGCCGCAACGACTTGGAAGAGCTGTATCCCAAGCTGCGAGAGGCGGCGCTGGCATGAATCGGCTCCGTTTTCTCACCGCGGGTGAATCTCACGGCCCGGCCCTGGTCGGCATTCTCGACGGCCTTCCGGCAGGGCTGTGGATTCTCGCCTCGCACATCGAACGCGACCTGCAACGGCGCAAGCTCGGTTACGGGCGCGGCGGGCGGATGGCGATCGAGCCGGAGAAGCCGCAGATCCTGGCCGGCGTGCGCCATGGCCGCACCTTGGGCTCGCCGCTCGCGCTGATGATTGAGAACGCCGACCACCCAAAGGCCTGGGCAACGCGAATGGCGGTCGGGCCTTCGGACGAGAAAGGCAAGGTCGTCTCGCTGCCGCGCCCCGGCCACGCGGACCTGACCGGCTCGATCAAGTTCGGCCACCGCGACCTGCGCAATTCGCTCGAACGGGCGAGCGCGCGGGAGACCGCCATGCGCGTCGGGCTTGCCGCCCTGGCGCGCCGGCTCCTCGATGAATTGGACGTGCGGATCGGCTCCTGGGTGACCTCGATCGGCACCGCGCACGCAGGCGACGGCCTCGCCGGTCCGGAGCTGCGGGAAGATGCGGAGGCATTGGCGCTGCGGGCTGACCAAAGCTCGGTCCGCTGCCTCGATTCGGCCGCGGAGAGCTCGTTTCGCGAAGCCATCGAACAGGCGCAAAAGCAGCGCGACACCATCGGCGGCACCTTCGAAGTGCGGGTGACCGGGCTCGTGCCCGGCCTGGGCAGTTACACGCAGCACGACCAGCGGATGGACGGGCGCCTCGCGCGCGCTCTCGCGAGCATCCCCGCCATCAAGGCGGTCGAGCTCGGCGACGGCTGGCGCGCCGGCGAATTGTTCGGCTCGCAAGTGCACGATCCCATGTTCCGCGTCGGCGGCGGCGTCGGACGCGACACCAACCACGCGGGGGGCCTGGAGGGCGGCGTCACCAACGGCGAGCCGCTGGTGGTGCGGGCGGCGATGAAGCCCATCGCGACCGTGCCAGCGGCGCTGCGCAGCGTCGATCTCTTCAGCGGCGAGCCGGACGAGGCACACGTAGAGCGCAGCGACACCTGCGCGGTGCCGGCGGCCGCGGTGGTGGGCGAAGCGGTCATCGCGCTGTGCGTTGCGGATGCGCTCCTGGAGAAGTTGGGCGGCGACTCTATGGACGAGCTGTATGCCGCGCATCGGCTCGCCTGGCGCAGAGCGCGTCCGCTGCAGGGCCATGTCTTCTTGTGCGGCCTTCCCGGTGCGGGGAAGAGCACGCTGGCGCCGCTCCTCGCCCGATCGTTGGGCTTGCCGGTGGTCGAGTTGGATCAGGAGATCGAGAAGGCCGCTCGCAAGAGCGTGGCGCAGATCTTCGCCGACGAAGGCGAGCCTGGATTTCGCGCGCGAGAAGCAGAAGCGGTGCGGGCGGCGGTGCGTGGTCCGCGCAGTGTGATCTCGCTCGGCGGCGGTGCGCTGTTGACCCGTGCAGTTCGCCTGGCGGTGCGGTCGAGCGGGCATCTCCTCTGGCTGCGGGCGCCGGTGGAGCTCTGCCTCTCCCGCGCGACCTCGGGAGCACGGCCGCTCCTGTCCGGCGACGCGCCGGCGAAACTGGCGAAGCTCGCGGAAGAGCGCAACCCGCTCTACGCGCGCATCGCCGACGCGGTGGTCGAGGTGGTTCCGGGGCTCTCGCCCGAGCTGCTCGCCGCGCAGGCCCGAGCGGCGGTCGACGCGCTGGAGGCGCAGCGTGCCCACGCTTGAGGTGAACTTTCCCTCCGGCGCTCGCACGACCTGCCTGGTCGAGGCGGGCGCGCTGCGAAAGCTTCCCGAGTTGTGCGAGGCGGCCGGCCTGCAAGGCGTGGCCGGATTTCTCTGCGACGCGAACGTGCTGCGGCTCCATCGAGACCGCATCCAGCACTTTGGATTCGGTCCGCCGATCGCGCGCGCAGTCTCCGAAGAGACGAAGCGGCTCGCCGAAGTGGAGGCGATGTGCGAGGCGCTGGCGGAGCGCGGTGTGCACCGCGACGGATACGTGGTTGCGCTGGGAGGCGGCGTCCTCACCGACCTGGCGGGCCTGGCTGCCGCGCTCTACTTGCGCGGAGTTCCCTGGGTGTCTTTGCCGTCGACGCTGCTCGCGCAGGTGGACGCGGGCCTGGGCGGGAAGACCGGGGCAAATCTGCGCGCCGGAAAAAACCTCGCCGGCGCCTTCCACCAGCCGCGGCTCGTCGTCTGCGACACCGATCTGCTCGCCACCCTGCCCCCGCGCGAACGCTGGAGCGGGCTTGCGGAAGTGGTGAAGTGCGCGCTCCTCGAAGGAGGCGACCTGTTCGCGCGCTGCGAAGCCACGCTCGATCGCGCCGCCGAAGGAGACGCGGTGGCGCTGGCGCCGCTCGTGGAAGGCGCGCTCCGGCTCAAGGCGCGCATCGTCGAAGAGGACGAGCGCGAAGGCGCAAAGCGCGCTTTCTTGAATCTCGGCCACACCGTCGGGCACGCGCTGGAGGCGGCGACGAGCTATTCGCGCTTCACCCACGGCGAGGCGGTCGCTCTCGGCCTGCGCGGAATGCTCGAGTTGTGCCCGGCGATGCCGGAGCTTCAGCGCGCGAAGAAGTTGGTCGAGCGGCTGCGCGTTTCGGCGCCCGCCTCACTCGATGCACGAGAGCGGCAAGCAGCGCTAGCGGCGATGAGCCGTGACAAAAAGGCTCGCGCGGGCAAGCTGCGCTTCGTGGTCTTGGACGCTTTGGGGGAGCCGGTCCTGCGCGAGGTGGGGCCGTCCGAATGCGCAGCGGCCCTGGCGGCAGCCCTCTCGATGAAGACCGAGGTTCGATGAACGTCCTCCTCTTGAACGGACCCAACCTGAACCTCCTCGGCGAGCGCGAGCCCGAGGTGTACGGCAAGACCACCCTCGCCGAGCTGGAAGCGATGGTGCTCGCCCGCGCCCGCGAGCTGGGCGCGAACCTGCGCACCTTCCAGTCCAACCACGAAGGCGCGCTCATCGACGAATTGCACCAATCGCGGCGCTGGGCGCAGGGGGTGGTCTTCAATCCCGGCGCCTTCACCCACTACAGCTACGCCATCCGCGACGCCATCTCCGGGACGAAGCTGCGCGTCGTCGAGGTGCATCTCTCCGACATCAAGAACCGCGAGCCCTTCCGGGCCACGAGCGTCATCGAGGATGTCTGCGCGCACCAGATCCGCGGCAAGGGCCCGAAGGGATATATCGAGGCGCTGGAGTGGCTCTGCGCGAGACCTTGAATGCGGATCGTCTATCACTGCGAGGACATCGTCGGCGCGCGGATGGCCGGTCCGGGCATTCGCGCGGTCGAGCTCTCGCGCAGGCTCGCGGCGCGGCACGACGTGGTGCTGGTCGCGCCCGGCGCCGAGACGCTTCCGTCTGAGCCATTTCGCACCGGGTCTCTGTCCGAGCTGCGCCGCGCCGACGTCTTCATCTCGCAGGGCTTCGGCTTTCGCATCGACAAGCTGTTGCGCTTCTCGGGGCGGCTGGTGCTCGACCTGTACGATCCGGTGCAGCTCGAGCAGCTTGCGCGCTTTGGTCCGGACGCGACCGACGAGGAGCGCGTCTCGCTGTCGATGGTGCGCCGCCGCCTCCTCTACCTGCTTCGCCGCGCCGACCACGTGCTCTGCGCCTCCGCGCCGCAGCGGGCGCTCTGGCTCGGGTGGATGGGCGCCTGCGGGCGGCTTCAGCCGGAGACGCTGCGGGACGATCCGGAAGCGCGGCGGCTCCTCGCCATCGTGCCGTTCGGGTTGCCGGAAACACCGCCGTCGCGAAAGGGATCGCCGCTGCGCGAGGCCATCGGCGCTGCCGCGGACGATCCGGTGGCGCTGTGGTCCGGGGGGCTCTGGGATTGGATGGACCCTGCGCTTGCCGTTCGCGCGGCTGCCATCGCGCGGAATCGGCTGCCGCGCTTTCGGCTGGGGATGCTCGCGGGTGTTCGTCCTGGCGATCCGTCCATCCACATGACGGCCGCAGCTTCAGAAGCGCGCGCAGCCGCAGGGCCAGGTGTGCAGTTCATCGACGAGTGGGTGCCGTACGAAGAGCGCGGCGCCTGGCTTCTCGATGCGGATGTGGCGGTGTCGGCGCACAAGCCGTCCTTGGAAGCCGAGCTCGCGTTTCGCTCGCGGCTCCTCGACTGCCTGTGGGCCTCGCTTCCGGCTGTGTGCACCGCGGGCGATGTGCTTGCGTTCGAGGGAGAGCGGCAAGGTTGGGCGCTCTTGGCTGCGCCGGGCGACGAGCGGGCGCTGGCGGATGCGCTGGTGGCGCTCTGCGATCCGGAGCGCAACCGCGCCGCCCGAGCCCGCGCGAAGGCCGCTGCGCAGGCGCGCACCTGGCAGGCGTCGGCGGACGTGCTGCTGAATCTGCTCGACGGGCCGGTGCCGCAGCGTCAGGCGCTCTCGCGCGCTCCGCAAGTGTCGGCGGCCTTCGCCCGCAAGGCGGTCCGCAAGGTGCTGCGCAAGCTACGTCAGGGCCGCCCGTAGCGAGCGCACGAACTCCGCGGCGGCGGCGACACCGTGCTCGTGGTGCATCGCGACCAGCGCGGTCCCAACCACCACCCCATCGGCTTTTCCCTTGAGCAGCGCGGCGTGCTCCGGCTTGGAGATGCCGAAGCCCACCGCCACCGGCACCGGCGACAGCGCGCGCAACTCGGCGAGGCGCTCGACCAGATCGGCCGGAAGCGCGGTGCGCGCGCCGGTCACTCCGGTGACGCTGACGTTGTAGAGAAAGCCGCGCGCCGATTTGGCGATGGCTGTCGCGCGCTCTTTCCCGGTGGTGGGCGCCACCAGCGGCACCAGGTCGAGGTCGAGCGCCGCGAGCGCCTCCCGGAGCGGCTGCGCCTCCTCGAGCGGCAGATCGGGCACTATGGCGCCGTCCATCCGCGCCTCCCGCAGCGCTTCGGCAAAGCGCACCGCACCCATCGATTCGATTGGATTCACGTACCCCATCGCCACCATCGGCGCCCGCAGCTTCACCGACGCCGCAGCTTTCAGCACCCCGCGCACCGTCGCACCCGACGCCAGAGCGCGCGTCGCGGCGGCTTGCAAGACCGGCCCGTCGGCAATCGGGTCCGAGAACGGCAGCCCGAGCTCGATCACGTCCGCGCCCGCCTCGTCCACGGCCTCGAGCAGCTTCGCGGTGTCGCCGTCGCCACCCATCACGTAGCAGACGAGCGCGGTGCGCCCTTCACGCTTTGCCCGCGCGAATGCTTCGCCGAGGCGGCTCATTTCTTGTCCGCCTTCACGGATCCGGGATTCTCCGCCTTGACGGCTCCGGGATTCTCCGCCTTGACGGCTCCGGGATGCTTGAGCTCGTCACCGAGCGCCGCGAGGATGGTGTTCAAGTCTTTGTCTCCCCTGCCCGACAGGTTGACGACGGTGAAGCCGGCCTTGGGCAACTTCCTCAAAGCCGCGACCGCATGCGCCGACTCCAGCGCGCAGAGAATTCCTTCGCTCCGGGCCAGCGTCTGGAACGCCTGCAGCGCTTCGTCGTCGGTCGCGCTCAACACCTGCAAGCGCCCCGCGTCGCGCAACGCCGACAGCTCCGGACCGACACCGGGATAGTCGAGGCCCGCGCTGATGGAGTGCGCCTCCGTCACCTGGCCGTCTTCGTTCTGCAAGAGATACGAGCGCGATCCGTGCAGGACGCCTGGACGGCCCTTGCTCAGCGACGCGCCGTGCTTTCCCGAGTCGAGCCCGTGGCCACCGGCCTCGACGCCGAAGATGGCCACCTTCGGCTCGCGCACGAAGCGATGCAGCGCGCCGATGGCGTTCGATCCGCCGCCGACGCACGCCACCACCTGATCCGGCAGCCGGCCTTCCGCGGCGAGCGACTGCGCCGCAATCTCCTCGCCGATGATCTTCTGCAACTCGCGCACGAGCAACGGATACGGGTGCGGCCCGGCCGCGCTTCCCAGGCAATAATAGGTGTCGCGGACGTTCGTCACCCAGTCGCGGATGGCCTCGTTCATCGCGTCTTTCAGAGTGCGCGCGCCGGCGCCGACCGGACGCACTTCGGCGCCGAGGAGCTGCATGCGGGCGACGTTCGGGCTCTGCCGGCGCACGTCCTCTTCGCCCATGTAGACGATGCAGGTCAGGCCCAAGAGCGCGCAGACGGTGGCGGTGGCCACTCCGTGCTGCCCCGCGCCCGTCTCGGCGATGACGCGCTTCTTGCCCATCCGCCGCGCGAGCAACGCCTGCCCGAGCGTGTTGTTGAGCTTGTGCGCGCCGGTGTGCAGCAGGTCCTCGCGCTTGAGATACACCTTGCCTTGGATGCCGAGCGCTTCTGCGAGACGGTCGGCGCGGAAGAGCGGCGTGGGCCTTCCCGCATAGGTTTCGAGCAGGTGCGAGAGCTCTTTGCGATAGGCAGGGTCGGCGCGCGCGGCCGTCCAGGCGGCGAGCAATTCATCGAGCGCCGGAATCAGCGTCTCCGGCACGAAGCGGCCTCCGTACGCGCCAAAGCGTCCGCGCGCGTCCGGCGGCGTGTGCGGTTGTTCTGCGAAGATGGGCTGCATCTCTTTCATCGGAATGCCTCTCTCGCGGCGCGCACGAACGCGCGCACCCGCTCTTTCGACTTGAAGCCGCGCTCGTCTTCGATGCCGCTCGCGACGTCGACGCCGTCCGGCTGCGCCTCGCGGATGGCCTCTGCAACGTTGCCGGCGTGGAGCCCGCCCGCGACATACAGCGGTACGTTTGGAAATCGCTTGCGCGCCTCGGTGGCGAGCGACCACGCGAAGCTCTTGCCCGAACCGCCCGCCGGTCCGTCGAGGAGAATGCGGGCAGCACCGGGGCGCGGTTCGAGCGAGCCATCGCCGGTCACCTGCAGCGCGGCGTAGAACGGCAGGGCTTCATGCGTCGTCCAACCGCCGTGGAGCTGCACCGCCTGCAAGTCTGCCTCGCGCACGGCGCGCAGGACGTCGTCGAGCTTTGCGTCGAGGAAGACGCCGACGATGGGAATGGTCCGCGGCACGGCGTTGCGGATCTCCCGCGCCATCTCGGCCGTCACCTTGCGCTTGCTCTTCTCGGCGAAGATCACGCCGAGCTCGTCCGCGCCTTCTTCGGCGCAGAGGAGCGCGTCCGGAACGGTGCGGATGCCGCAGAGCTTGATCCGGCCGCTCATGCCTGCACCAGCGAGCGCGCCGCGGCTTCCGGATCGGGCGCGGAGGAGAGCGCCTCTCCGACCAACAGCATCGATGCTCCAAGCGCCCGGTAGCGGCGCGCATCGGCGGCGGTCTTGACGCCGCTCTCCGCCACCAGCGGTGCGATGCTGCGCGCGTCCTTGGCGAGCTTCTCGAAGGTGTCGGGACGCACTTCCAGGGTCTTCAAATCGCGCGCGTTGATGCCGAGCAGGTCGGGCTCGCAGAGCGCGGCTGCATCCAGCTCCGACGCTTCGTGCACCTCGAACAGCACGGTCAGCCGGAGCTCCCGCGCGAGCAGGCGCAACTCGCGCAGCTTGGCGGCTTCGGCGGCGGCGGCGATGAGCAGCACCGCGTCGGCGCCGTGGGCGCGGGCCTCGCGGATCTGGAACTCCTCGACCAGGAAGTCCTTGCGCAAGACCGGCAAGCGCGTCGCAGCTCGCGCCGCGCGCAGGTCCGCGAGCGAGCCGCCGAAGCTGCGCTGTTCGGTGAGAACGGAAATGAGCGCCGCCCCGCCGCGTTCGTAGGCTTGCGCGAGCTGAGCGGGATCGAGTCCCGGATTGATCGCGCCCTTCGACGGGCTGGCGCGCTTCACTTCGGCAATCAATCCCTGGCGCGGGACGGGGCGCAGTTGCGGCGCCTCCGGCAACGGCAGCTTCTGCCGCTCGCGCGCATCGGCGACGGACCCTTCGACCAGGCGGGCGAGGTGACTCATGCGGTCGCCCTCGCGCTTACGATGCCGCTCATGCCGTCGCCCTCCGGGTCGCCGCGACAAAGCGGTCGAGCTTGTCGAGCGCCGCGCCCGAATCGATGGCTCGCTCCGCGAGCCGCACGCCGTCCCGGATTTCTTCCACCACTCCCGCCGCCGCCAGCGCCGCTCCAGCGTTGATCACGACCGCCGTCCTGCGCGCACCGGGCTCTCCGCGCAAGACCCCGCGCAGCATCTCCGCATTCTCCGTCGCATCGCCGCCGCGCAGCGCCGACAGCTCCGCGCGGGGAAGCCCCAGCTCGTCCGGGGTTACGCTGAACTCCCGCACCGTCGAGCCGCGCACCTCGCACACCGCCGTCGGTCCGCTGGTGGAGATTTCGTCGAGCCCGCCCGCGCCATGCACCACGAAAGCGCGGTCGCAGCCCAACTCCGCAAGCGTCCGCGCCAGCACCGGAACCAATTCCGGCGCATAGACACCGAGGAGCTGCCGCCGCGCGCCGGCAGGGTTTGAAAGCGGGCCAAGGAGATTGAAGAGCGTGCGCATTCCCAATTCCTTGCGCACCGGCGCCACATGC
>DASXHM010000182.1:0-4303 GCA_036488495.1 Myxococcales bacterium
GCCGTTCACTTCCGTCTCGCTCCAGTGCTCCATCCGCTTGTTCTGGATCCACTCGTAGTAGCTGACGGTGACGCCGCCGGCGTTGCCGATGATGTCCGGGATCAATTCAATGCCGCGCTTCGCCAGCACCCGATCGCCCTCCGGGGTGGTGGGGCCGTTCGCGCCTTCGGCGACCAGCTTCACCTTGAGCCGCTCGGCGACGGGGCCGTTGATTTCCCCGCCCAGCGCCGCCGGAATGGCGATGTCCGCCTCCACGTCCCAGAGATCGAGCTTGTTGATCTGCTGCGCCTTGGGATAGCCGGCCACGGTGCGGCGCAGGTTGGACGGGTTGTCGTAGACGTAGGCGAGCAGCTCCTGGATGTCGATGCCGGTGGGATTGAAAATGGTCCCGCCGGCGTCATTGACGGCGAGCAGCTTCGAGCCAAGCCCGGTCAGGATCTCGGCCGCGTTGGAACCGACGTTGCCGAAGCCCTGCAGGATGAAGGTGGATCCCGAAGGCGTGGCACCGCGGTCCGCGAACCATTCCTGGATGGTGTAGGCGAGGCCCTGGCCGGTGGCCTTGACGCGGCCTTCCGACCCGCCGATGCGGGTGTCCTTGCCGGTGACGATGCCGCGAAGCTTGTGCCGCTCGCGCTCGCCGTCCGTGTACTGGCGCAGCAAGAGGCCCATGATGGTGCCGTCAGTGCCGACGTCCGGCGCGGGAATGTCCAGATCGGGCCCGACCAGCGGCTTCAGCTTGTACATGTAGCGCAGCGTCAGCGCTTCCAGCTCTTCGGAAGAAAGGCTGCGCGGATCGACCCGGATGCCGCCCTTGCCGCCGCCGAACGGCACGTCCGCGATGGCCGTCTTCCAGGTCATCTCCGCGGCGAGCGTCTTGAACAGATCGAGCGACACGTCCTGGTGGTAGCGGGTTCCGCCTTTGTACGGGCCACGCGCCTGGTTGTGCTGTACGCGATAGGCCTTGAACCGCTCGGGCCGCCCGGGCAGAACCTTGTACAGGCCCTTGCCCTTGAGCCGCACCACGCCGTCGCGCATCTGCACGTTGGCGTTGATCAGCGCGCGCCGCTTGAAGACGAAGCTGCCGTCGAGCAGGGGCTCGAGGCCATCGGGCAACAGCTCGCTCTCTCCCAGGTCCTTGTACTTCTCGGCTTCCTTCGCGTCCTTACCGAGCGGCAGGAGCCGCGTGTGCAGCTTCACCGTGACGTAGAAAATGTGCTCGTAGTCCGGCTCCTCGAGCTCCATCCGCACGCGCCGGTCGAGACCGATCAGGTCCGCCGCGTGCTGGAAGACCTGCATGGCTTCCGTGTAGATGGTGGTGCGTCTGTTCTCCGACACGCGCCTCTCGCTCACGAAGGGCCTCCCCAGAAAGGGGCCGCGTTCTAGGAGCGTTTCCCCCGCCTGTCAACGCCCGGCGGGCTGGCTCTGCGTCCGGCCGAACGCTCGCAAGTACGGCACGAGCGAAGCAATCTCGGCGGGCGACAGATATCCACCGAACGCGCGCATGCGAGTGCCTTCCTTGCCGCTCGTGATGGTGTGCAGGATCTGCTCGTCGGTGACGCTCTTCTGCCAGGCGTCGGTGGTGAAGTCGGGCGCTTTCGCTTCGATGCCGTGGGGAGTCTTCCCGCGGCCGTCCGGGCCGTGGCAGACCGCGCACCGGTGCGAGTAGGTCAGCTCCGGCGGATCGACCGGCTTCTGCGCCGGGACCGGCACCGGCGAGGGGAGCTGCGCCTGCGCGGCGATGAGGACTGCCAGGATGAACATCACGCCTCCGGCGGGTAGTGCGAAAGCGCCCGCGCCGCCGCTTCTCGCAGCGCCGCGCGGGCTTCCAGAGGATAGACAAGCTCGGCTTCACCCGCGAACGAAAGTGTGAGCTGAATCGAATACGAGCTTCCCGAGCTGGCAATCCAGACTTCGGCTCCTCCATCAGGCAAGGGTTGCGCCCGCGTGCCGTAGCGGAACAGCGCCCACGGCGCGGCGTCCTTCGAGAAGCGGAGCACCACCGGCTGCTCGTGTCCGGTGGGCAGGAACAACGTCGCCCGTTGGAAGCGCGCCGGATCGAGCGGGCCCGGGTCGGCGAAGCCGCGGCCGGTCTTGCGCAGGGAGACGATGCGATCGACCCGGAAGGTGCGCTCGGCCCCGCGCCCCACGTCGTGGCCGACTGCGTACCAGGCTCCCCCGTGGTCGACGACGCCCTGCGGATGGTAGAGGCGCTCCTCCGTTGAGCTCTCGTAGCGCAGGGCCACCTCCTCGCGTTGCTCGGCGGCGCTGCGAAGCGTTTCCAGCGCTGCTTGCGCACCTTTTGCGAGCGGAGCCGCGGTCACCACCCGCCGCGCCAGTTGGCCGTAGAGAGCGCGCGCGGAGGGAGTCAGCTTTTCCGTCAGCTTGCGCAGCGCCTCGCGCACCGCCGCGTCGGCGGGCGCCACTTCCTCGCAGGCCGCCGCCAGCGCCAGCGCCTCCAGCGGCAAGAGCTGCGGTGGGCGTTCGAACGACTGATCGAGCGACACCCAGACCCGGTCGCGCTCGTCGACGCCGATGTCGATCAGATCGTCGGGCGAGAACGGCGGCCGGCCGACGAAGCCGAGCAGATCGATGTCCTCGCGCAGCTCCTCCGCGGAGATGCCCAGCTTCGCGGCAAGCTCGGAAAGCGGGATGCCGGGCTTTTTCCGCGCGGCCGGGACGACCAGAAGCAGCCGGCGAAGCCGCTCGTGCGGGCTCGCGCGCTCCCGTTCCTTTGGCGTCGTGGGGGCGGCCTCGGCGGCGGGTGGAGTGGCGGTCCGCAGCGGCGAAGGCTCGCCGTCGTGGACCTGCAGGATGCGGAAGAGCGCCGCTCGCGCCTCCTTCACCGCCTGTTCGGGCCTGGCGATCCAGACCTTGTCGCCGTGCTGCAAGACCGCCGGCAACAAGCCCTGCAGAAAGGTGATCCGCAGCTCGGCTCCGCCGAAGATGCGCTCGACCAGCGGCCGCGCGTCGTCGGCGAACTCGAGGCGCACCTCCAACGGCGGCCCTGCCCACTGCCACGGCTTGCGCCCGGCGGCTGCGCCCGCGTCGAAGTCCTGCGGCGGCTCGAAGTCGGCGGTCGACGGCGCGCGGGGATTGATTTCTGCCCGCGCAATCCGATCGACGACGAACACGCGTTCGGCCTGCCGCAGGTGGCAATACCCGACCAGCCGCCAGGCGCCGCCGCGAAAAGCGAGGCCCCACGGGTCGACGTCGCGCTCGGTGTGTTCGCCCGGCCGGCCGTCGAGAGACGGAGGCGCGTCGTATTCGATGTGCACGCGCTTTCGCCGGGCGACCGCATCCGCCAGCTCCTTCAGGTGTTCAGTCCGGCCGGGCCGCACCACGAGGAGTCGCCGCGCCGCCATCGGCCCGGTCCCGAAGCTCTCCACCAAAGAGAGCTTGCCGAGCGCGTGCCGCAGGTCTTCGGCGAACGGGAGATGGCGTGCTTCCAAGGCGAGCGCGCCCGCCGCATAGAGCGCCGCCGCCTCCTCCGGGAGCAACTTCGGGTCGGGCAGGAAGTAAGCCTTGCGATCGACGCGGTAGCCGCCGTGCTCGTAGTCGTCGCCGGACGGTTCGACGTATTCGACGGGAACGCCGAGCTTCTGCAATTCGGACTTGTCGCGCTCGAGCTTGCGCTGGGCGGATTCGACCGAGCCGCCATATTCGCCGGGGAAGAGTTCGCGCAGCCGCGCGAACGGCACCGGCTCGCGCGCGTCCAGGAGCAGCGCGACCAGATCGAGGAGCCGCTCGGTCTTTTCCAACTACGCGCCCGCGCCCTCGACGGACCACTGGATGGCGGCCACGTTGCCGGCGGGGATCTCGATGCGCTTGCCGGCGAGCGGCCCGTCCTTGGCGCCGAGCACGAAGTAGCTCTCGGCCTCCTTGTCGATGCGCGCGATGCCCGGACCCACCTCGATGACGCTGATGTTCGAATGCATCGGGTAGCGCAGGTAGAGGATCTCGATCGACGAGGCCACGCTGTTCTCCGAAGGGCGAAGGAGGGCGTTCTCGTAACCCTGCGCCCTGGAAGAAGCAAGCCGGCCCCAAGCGACTGGCGCGAAGCGCGCGGGGCAAAAAAAACGGCGGCCGGGATTTCTCCCAGCCGCCGCGTTCAGGCCTTCTACTTTCTCAGCGCACGACGGTCAGCGAAGTGTCGTCGATGAGAAAGCTCGTCTGCAGCGAAGTGTCCTCGGTGCCGGTGAACTTGATGGTCACCGACTGCCCCGCGAACGAAGTCAGGTTGAACGACTTCTGCACGTACGTCGTGCTGTGGTTCAGGTTGCTGAGCGTCGTCAGCGTGGTGGTG